>JBJDYI010000222.1:0-25792 GCA_051867165.1 Faecousia sp.
CGTTGCCGATGTACTCGTTCAGCTCCAGAGGCTGATACTGGGTCAGAATACCCACCGTGTCAATGCCAGAGTTGACACAGTTGGACAGGGGGAAGTCAATGATGCGGTACTTGCCGCCAAAGGGAACAGCAGGCTTGGCCGTCTTCTGAGTAAGGACCTTGAGGCGGCTTCCCTGGCCACCAGCCAGCAGCATAGCGATTACGCGTTTTTTCTGAAAATACATGGTCACAGCTCCTTATATAAATTAATGGATGCTCAAACAGGAAACAGGCGCAAAAGTGCGCAGACTTTCACGCCCATAACATACCATATTTTCGCCAATTAAGAAAGGGACAATCTATATAAAATATCACAAATCTTTTGTTCATCCTGCCTAACCACCGGCCATTTTGTTGGAAAATCCATGGGATTATCTACAATTTCCACGGTCTTTTCCATCCAGAATACACTGAGCCAGCGGCCGAATTTATATCCCACCGCTTTCAGCTCTCCGGCAGCCGCATATCCGCATTTTTCGTGGAAACGAAGAGATGCCGTATTTTCTCCCGTGATCAGGGCCAACAGTACCCGATACCCCTGAAGCTTCAGCAGTTCTTCCAGGGCAGCATACAGTTTTTTTCCAATGCCCCGTCCCCGGGCCGCCGGGGTCAGATAGATGGACGGCTCTGCACACCAGGCGTAGGCCAGCCGCTCAAAGGGCCGGCAGGCATAGGCATAGCCCAGAATCTCGCCCCCTTCCTCCCAGACCAGCCAGGGGAAATCCCGGGTAATGGTCTGAAACCGGCGAAAGAATTCCTCCGGTCCGGGGACATCATATTCAAAGGTGATGGTGGTATTCTCCACATAGGGGGTATAGATGGCCAACATGGCGGGCACATCGGTTTCCCGGGCAATTCGGATCATAGGGCCGCCTTTCTTCAGATCCAGACTGCGGGCAGCGTGTCAGCCCTTTCAGTCTGCCATCTGATCTCATTTTTTCTTCCATTTTACGTCCTCATTCTTTCCGCGTCAAGGTTGACATTTCTTCCTATCCGCAGTAAAATACTTATAATTATGGCCTTAAAGGAGGGAAATCCATGGACACTGGCAATAGTGGCAATATACCGGGCCGAAGTAGCATGGGGCTTACCCTCCCGGTGAGCCCGTAACCGCTTGACCTGCGTATGATTGCTTCTTGTTTTTGATCAAAGAATAAGGAGGATAATCATGGCAGAACGCTTTGAAATTGTAGAAAAAGCCATTCTCTCCATGCTGGAGGGGAAAAAATATGCCACGCTGCGGGATATTCTCGCTACCATGAATCCCAGCGACGTGGCCGGTCTCTTTGACGGTCTGGAGGAGAAGCAGATCCCCCTCATGTACCGGCTGCTCCCCAAGGAACTGGCAGCGGAGACCTTCGTTGAAATGGAATCTGACGCCCAGGAGCTGCTGATCCGGGGATTCTCCGACAACGAGCTGAAAGAAGTTCTGGACGAACTATATGTGGACGACGCCGCCGACCTGGTGGAGGAAATGCCCGCCAATGTGGTCAAGCGGATTCTGAAAGCCGCCGATCCGGAAATGCGCAAGTCCATCAACCAGATTCTGCGCTACCCCGAATATTCCGCCGGCTCCATTATGACCACAGAATATGTTTCCCTGCGGCCTCACATGACCGTGGAGGAGGCCATCCTGCGGATCCGCCGCCAGGGTGTGGACAAGGAAACCATTTATACCTGTTACGTCACCTCCAAGGACCGGAAGCTCCTCGGTCTTGTGACGGTGAAGGACCTGCTTCTGGCGGAAGATGACGAAATGACCATCGAAGAGCTGATGCTCACCAACATGATCTTCGTCAATACCATGACTGACCAGGAAGAAGTGGCCAAAATGCTGAGCAAATACAACTTCCTGGCACTGCCCGTGGTGGACGGGGAGAACCGGATGGTGGGCATCGTTACCTTCGATGACGCCATGGACGTTCTGGAAGACGAGGCCACCGAGGATATGGAAATCATGGCCGCTATGACCCCCTCGGAAAAAACCTACCTGAAAAGCACTCCTCTGGACCTGTTCAAGCATCGTATTCCCTGGCTGATGCTGCTGATGGTGTCGGCTACTTTCACGGGGATGATTATCACCTCCTTTGAGGATGCCCTGAGCCTGCTGCCAGTGCTGACAGCCTTTATCCCCATGCTGATGGACACCGGCGGTAACTGCGGCTCCCAGTCCTCGGTGACCGTGATCCGCTCCCTGAGCCTGGATGAGCTGCACTTTAACGACGTGTTTAAGGTTATGTGGAAGGAAGTCCGCACCGCTGTGCTCTGCGGTGTGACCCTGGCTGCCCTCTGCTTTGTAAAGATTCTTCTGGTGGACCGGCTGCTGATGGGAAACGAGAGCATCAATGTGATGGTCAACGGCGTGGTCTGCCTGACTCTGGGCGTTACGGTGGTTATCGCCAAATTCGTGGGCTGCTCATTGCCTCTGCTTGCAAAGCGGCTGGGCTTTGACCCCGCTGTGATGGCCAGTCCCTTCATCACCACCATTGTGGACGCATTGAGTCTGCTGGTGTATTTCCTGTTTGCCAAAACCCTGCTTCAGCTTTAAACATCTGCCCGGACAGAATTCCTGTCCGGGCTCTTTTTATCCCTGTAACGGCAAACGATTGTGTCAGAACCCGGGCAGTGCGTGCTGTTGATTCCGCCGCAGGATCGTGATGCCCGCGGAAGCTGCCCCGCCGCCACAAAACCTGTCGTACGGTTTGATCTCCCTCTGGGCACTTTTCGTGGGCTTTCCCAATCCGGGAAGCCGTACAATGGAAGCACCATTGACGAGGGAGGAAGGGCAATGCAATGCCAAAAGCTGAAAACCTATATGGAAACAGGACGGGTGGTCTTTCTGCCTGCCCGGTCCATTCGCCCCAACCCGGCCCAGCCCCGGAAAGTATTTCAACCCGAGGCGCTGGCAGAATTGTCCGAATCCATCCGCCAGCACGGGATCCTGCAGCCGCTGTCTGTCCGCCGCAACGGCCTGAGTTATGAACTGATTGCCGGCGAACGGCGGCTCCGGGCCGCCCAGATGGCCGGGCTCACGGAAATTCCCTGTATTGTCATGCAGATGGACGATCGGGAATCGGGCCTGGCCGCCATGATTGAGAATCTCCAGCGGCAGGATCTGGATTTTATTGAAGAAGCCATGGGCATCGCCCGGCTCATGTCCCTGTACGAAATGAGTCAGGAGCAGGCTGCCCGGATGCTGGGAAAAAGCCAGAGCGCCGTGGCCAACAAGCTGCGGATCCTGCGCCACAGCGATGCCGTTCTCTCCGCCCTGCGCGCAGGCAACCTGACGGAGCGCCATGCCAGGGCACTGCTGCGGCTGAGCACCGATGAGCAAAAACTCTCCGCCATCTCCGACATTGTCCGGCAGGGCATGAGCGTGGCCCGGGCGGAAAAATACATAGAATCCCTGCTCTCACAGCCCAAGACGAAGCCGCCCAAAGCCGACGTCACCGTCTTTCTCAACAACCTGACCCAATCCTTACAGAAAATTCAGCGGTCCGGAGTCGGGGCGGTCTCTGAACGCCGGGAAACCGATACGCAGATTGTACTGACCATCACCATCCCAAAATAGAACCCGGGGACACTTTGCGTCCCCGGGTTTTGTTGTAAGGAAATCAGGAAAACTCTTTCAGAATCTTCCGGCAGCCTTCCACAATATCGTCCCAGGTGGCGGAAAAGTTTCCCGTGTACCAGGGGTCCGCCACATCATGGTCAAGCAGCGGCCGGATCTTTTCCGGATCGGCCGGCAGCATCCGGGCAAGGAGTCTGGCATTGCTGCCGTCCATATAATAGATCCGGTCAAAATGGCGGTAGTCCGCCATGGTAATCTGCCGGGCCGCATGGCCGTCGCAGCGAACGCCGTGCTTCTTCATTTCCCGGGCGGCTGGAGGATAGACCGGATTGCCGATTTCCTCCCGGCTGACCGCTCTGGAGGCAATCTCAAACGCCTCCTCCCGACCCGCCTTTTTTACCATATCCTTTAACACAAATTCTCCCATCGGACTGCGGCAAATATTGCCGTGGCAAATAAAAAGGATTTTCACCATATCGCATAACCTCTCAAAAGTGCTAAATATCTTCTTAAATCCTTGATTTTCATAACTTTTCTTTTTCTTTCGACTTGGGAGGAGAACCGTATCTTCTCATTTCCTCCCAAGTCTTCTCATGCTTTTCTGGGGATTGTTGGTAAAACCCTTGGTAAATTTCAAAAGTTTACCAACTGCCTTATCCATTCGCCACCCGGAGCAATTCCTCTTTGGCATCATCAAATTGGACGTGGGTATAAGTGTTCAGCGTTACGGATATGTCACTGTGCCCCATGATATACTGCAGCGTCTTCGGACTCATTCCAGACTTTGCCATATTGGAACAGAAGGTATGCCGGCACACATGGGGCGTGATCTTGGGCAGCTGTATCCGGTAGATCTTGTTATACTTGGCTACAACATGCTGCATATATTTTTCCCAATGCAGTGCAACCATCGGCATATCGTTCTTGTCCAGAAACAGAAATCCGGTGTAACCATCCACAATCGGTTCCACACGGGGCTTTTTCCGGCTCTGAATAATCCTGTGGAAACAGGTGGCTACTTCATCCGTCATCGGCACATATCGAATGCCTTTCTCCGTCTTCGGCTCCTGAATCACATAGACCATCTGCCCTGTCCGTTGGAGTTGGTGATCTACTTTGATTCTCTTTTCGGAGAACTCAATATCCGAGATCGTAAGCCCGCAGAATTCGGAAATCCGAAGTCCCGTATGGAACAAGATGAAGAACGCATCATAGTACCGACTGTAATACTTGTCCTCTTTCACAAATTTCAGGAACTCCCGCTCCTGCTTTCTGCTGATAGCCTCACGGGTCACGGAATCATTCACCACCACAGATGCCAATTCAAATCCGAAAGGATTCTTACGGATCAGATCATCATCCACAGCCATCTGGAATGCGGGCCTGAGAACGCCGCGGATAGAGTGGATAGAACTGTATCCTCTGCCATCTTTCTGCTGGAGCTTCACCAGCCACATCTTAGCATCCGAAAGCCGAACCTTGTCGATTCGAATGCTACCAAAGGGGTCTTTCTTCAGAAGATTGATGACTGTCTGATATCCGGCCTTGGTGTTGTGCCGGACTCCGGTCTTCAGAGACACATACTTCTCCACCAGCTCCAAAACAGTGTGATTGCCGCTGTTGGTCACGATGTGGTCAAACAGGTCCGCCTGAATCTGGCGTTCCTTTTCCCGCAGAGACAATTCTCGTTTCTTTCCGCTGGGCATAGGATCGTTCTTATCCAGCCGCCAGCTGTACACATTTTTCTCTCTGCCGTCCTCGTCAGTGTAACGGTATCGATACCTCCCATCAGCACGCTGATACTCTCCATCGTGGAGAATGCGATTGCGCTTGTCGCGTCTTTTTTCACTCATAGCTTCTCCTTTCCTGGAAGGAGAGCCAGACCTGCAATCAAATTATATCACAGGAATGGCTCTCCGTACAGAAGAATCATCTAATATCGTACAATCTTTTCCATTATTCGGTCACACCGCTGTCGCCTGATCCAGGTATTCTTCGAATTTTACCCGTTTGATCAGTGCCCGATTTCCGTTCATGACATAGAAGGTTTCATGAGGATGTTCATCGATCAAGGATCGGAGCTTTCCTTCGCCGATGTGATAGTATCCTGCTGCCTCTTCTATGGTCAGGGTGTATCGCTTCCACACTGGAATATCAATAATTCTTCGGCTCTGGTTCGCTTCGTTCATATGTACGCTCCTTTCAAATATCTGTATACCGCGGCTTCTTATTCAGCTATGGAGCCGGAAGATTCCTCACTGGATTGCTTCATTTTCGAGGTAACTGCGTGCAAGTTCTTCCCTGAGAACCAGTAGTCTGGGACGCCCTGATATTGCTGATTTACAGCCATACAACAGCTTTTCCCGACCGTCGCTCCTCTTCTCGCGGCTTCCCTTGATAAGCCCTGCGGAGAACAGATGCTCGTTGGTTTTTTCGCAGCTCAGGGGAAATGCAACTCCCAGTTTTACCCAGTATTTGGTGACGCGGGAGTATATTACACTTGTCCAAAGCCATAGTTCGTCGTCTTTGCGGTATCCGCTGTGGACACCAGCCTGGTAGCTCCCAATATCCCCAGCAATGCAGATCTCTTTCTGCGCTATCATGTCAAACAGTGCCCTCAAATACATTGCGACGGGGTTTTGAACGCGCGAGATCCGTTCGCTTTCGATGGCTGCCTGCAGGATTGCCTGCTCCCACTGGTACAGAATATTTGCATCCGTTCCTGGAGCGAAAGCATGGATCTCTTTTCCGTACTGGTGGATAATAGCTGCCGTAATCATCAGAATTGCCGCAGTATCTATCAGTCGTGCCTCTTTCAGAACACCAAGCAGTGAATCCCGTTTCATCTGAAAGGAATCCTTGATGAAGCGAATAATCTCGTCTCCGCGCTCTCCTGACCAGCACAAAAAGTTGTACATGTGACTGCTCAAAAGCAGCGGGTCGTCCTGAAAGCGTTTCAGCACAGGGCCCTTGATATCCCCCTTCATGATTGGCAATATCAGCATTCGCAGCTGACTGGATTGCGAACCGCCCAGGTCTTCGCCTGTGATAACCACACAGCTGGTGGGAAGAAACTCTTTCGCTTTCCCAAGCTCTGAGTTGCTTCTGGATTTGCCTATGCGATCACCTGCAGCCCGTACTACCGACTCCAGCTTGGTAAGGTTCTCTTTCCCCTCCTGTGAAGTTACCGGTGGACGATAATCGTCTACAAGGATGACCTTGCCGTTTCCCTCACCCAGTTTCAGTTCCAAAGCGGTAAGCGTATCCTTAAACGATGCCTCTGGAGAAGCACTCTGTTCCTGAAAAAGTCGGAAGAGTGACAAAGCAACAGATGTCTTCATCGAGCCTGTGCGTCCAGATACGAATGTCACAAAGCGAGGGATATGTCCAGCCTCCGAAAACAAGTTGAACAACGGGCTGAGGTGTGCAACCAGCCAGAGCGGAACAATCAGCGTGCCTTTGTCAGACACCGTCAAAAACTCCACAGCATTGCGAAATGTTGCCTGAGGACTGATCCGGTCATCCCTGACAATGGTGCGCCCGGTCTCAAAGACAACATTGCTGCCAGGAATATTTGCTCCGTCGTGGGCAAAAACCCATCTGCCGTTAACACGCAGAAAACCACTGCTGCAAATATAGAGCCGTTCAGGAAGAGAGAACAGTTGCTCACGAACATAGTTCGACAGCAAAGCTTGCCCTTTCATGACCTCCGGGCTTAGATAGCACATCGGCAGCTTTCTCTGAATAACCGCCAGTATGTTATCAATGTCCTTTACAGCAAGAGTGATTGTCGCATCGTTCCCCTTTGCCGAAACTTCAATAACATATCGGTGCTCAGTCTGCTCATTGTTCCCGGAACGAAGAAGGACTCTGTGCTCTACAGCTGTTACGCTGAAATTAGTCAGCAGATATTCTTTCTCCCCGGAGCGGCAGATCAGTCGTCCAGAAGTATCCGGGAACACTTCCCATTTTGCCATCATCCCAACTTGAGCAAGATCAATTACTCCTCCGGGGGATTCCTGCTTTTTCTCAAATTCTTGCACGGCGTTCTGAACCTGGCCGTTTCGCATGATTTGAACATTCATAGCCTTCCTTGTCTTCGCCTGTCGAAGAAGATGCTGGTCCCTTGGTGGGAGGTGGTACACGGGGTCCGAATATCTGATGCTGCTCAAATAGTTCGGATCGCTGACATCCAGAGGTTTTTCTTGTATTCCAGGGACATAGATTAGTCCTTGTGGTTTTTTGCCTTCCAGAATCTCTCTGAGATCTACTATTGGAGAAAAGCACCCCTGTTCATCCGGTATGAAGCACGGATAGTACAGTTCTTCTGGTTCAGAATCCATAAATGTTACTGGCACAATGTGCCCATCTTTGTTTCGCGGCGTCAGGATTTTATTGTACTCCTGTATGGCAAGGTGCAGTTCCTCTTCTGAAAGTGGCTTTGGGTATTCCTGTTGCATGAATGTCTTCCTCCTATTTCTGGTTTTCTGGGGTAATCCAGTTTCTAGATAATACCACATGATTCGATACTTTAATTATTTTTAAGAAAAAGCAGTTTTTTGCTCAAAGTACTTTCCAAAAGAAAACAACCACTGCCGTTTGACAGTGGTTGTCACGCTATTCTTTTATTCTTCGACGCAGCTCACAATAACGTTCCACGAGCAGAGGCACTGCTTTCTCAATCTCGACTGCAACAACATATTTACACGCTATTCTCAAGATATTTGACGCGGCGAATAATTTTTTGTAACGCTTATCAGGAGACAAAGAATCTTTTTCGCATGGGATTTCTCCGATCTCTATTTCTTCAACTTTGAGCATAAGGTAATCCCTATTTGCATCCGAAAAAATATTGCACACCTTATTGAGATAAACGTCCTTGAATCCATTTGATTCCAGTTCTGGATATATTTCTGACAATTCTTGATAGCATTTCAGGATTTGATTTGTTGTTGCATCGATTTTTAGAAACACGGAGACCAGATAGTCCTGGCATTCTTTTTCATGGGAGTACTCTGGATGTTTACCAAGAAACGATGCAACTGTGCTCTGCAAAAACACCTTCGCCCCTGGGCTCATATCTTTACTATTCAGGAAATAACGGTATGAATTCACAACCTTTAGTATCCATAATGGCTTGTGAATAAGAACCAGAATATCACGGTGCGTACCTGCCAGCATATATTCTGCAAATGATGATGCTGCATTTGTTTTCACAAACCCGGTGTACTCCAGCTCTAATGTATCTGCATTTTCCAGATCCTCAAAAATGTTAATGGCAAAAGTAGTTAATTCTTTTCGGATTTTTTGCTCAAACTGTTCCGAACTATCCTCCTGCACGAAATATGAGTAAGTTTCTTTGTATGTTTCCCAAAAAGCCAGATTTTCTTTCTTAGAACTATCCGGAAACTGTTGTATCAAATACTTCCTATAATTGTTTATAAAAGAAGAAAGGTCACACTTATCTAAATCCCTGCGGGTGTACTCGATCTGCTGCTTCATTTCTGAAATTAAACCAGAATCCACGTTTTCATCCTTGCACCAATTAAAATAATCTATCCCATTTTCACGCCCTTTTGCGGGAATTGTCTCTTCTCGCTTCGATATTAAGCTTTCATAGACATCCATCAGCGCACAGGTATCGGAGGTTAATCTCGGCCGTTTTTCATCAAAAATTGAGATTAAAACATCAAGTCTCCCCAAAGCTACCTGAAGCATCCCCATGTCCATCCCTGCTTCGGGATCAATTATGTAATCCCGCAGTAGGTCTAAGCGCCTCATAAGCTGTACTTTGAATTTCCGCATCATCTTGTCACGGACATTTTCATTGGAGAGGTACTGTAAATACACATAGTCATCAGAGATATCCCGATCCAGAGAAGCGATAATATGTTCTGCAAGATTTGATAAAATTTCCGCAGCAAAATCTTCCCCTTTCGCTTTCTTGTTTGAGTCTCTGGTTTCCAGAATCGTTGAAAGCAATTGTGCTGTCTCCAACGGAATCAGAATGGGATGTGTATCATGATGAAAAGCAACATCTACCTGTTTACGAAACAAGTTTTCGGCAATGGGGTTATCTTTAGATATTTGTTTTAGTGAGTCTTTTACCCATGTAACTGATGGGAGCTTTTCTCTACCAGTTGTTTGCTGGTATTCCCGGCGAAATTCACTCAACGTCTTATCAGAGGGAAGGTTCCGCCACGTACTTGAACCAAAAGATCGTTCTTCATTACTCATACATTTACCCCCCAATTTTACCGTGTCCACCATGGACACCCGAAAAAAATCAATATATTGGTACAATTATTTTGGTGGACATGGTGGACACACCTGAATACGGATAGTATACCAGCTTTTGTCCACCATTTCCACCATATTACGAGGGCTTACTACAAATTATATATCCAAGAACTCTTTGGCAATTGAATTTCGGAGGCTGTCATCTATTGCCTGAATGTTGTTTCTGTTTCCAAATCAGATACGCAGACAATGCGAGGCTGACGCCTTTGGCAAAATATTCTGCCAAGACGGCAGCCTCTGAAATCATTTTCCTCTGCTGACCCGGAGCACAACCTCTGCCGTGAAGACAATCGCCAGGGTAACCACGAAACCAAATACGAAAACGCTAATCTCACTCACTACAAATTCATCTCCTTTACTTTTCGATAGAATGTCGAGGACGACATGCCCAGTCGCCTCATGGCCTCCACAGCCGTGATTTTTCCAGCACGCCATTGTACCGTCACCGGGATCAATTCTGGATACTCCGTGGGCTTACGACCTTTATATTTACCTTGCTGTTTGGCTATAGCGATTCCTTCCTTTTGACGCTGGAGTAGATACCCACGCTCCAGCTCCGCCACGGCGCCGAATACAGTTAGCATAAACTTGCCGGTTGGCGTACTTGTGTCGATGGCTTCCTTTTTGGAAACAAATTCGATCCCCTTGGCGGTTAGCTGTTCCACCAGTTCCAGCAGATCCCTAGTGTTCCGCGCGAATCGGGAAATACTTTCCACGATGATAGTATCCCCAGCACGGGCAAAGGCCAGCATCCGCTGCAACTCCGGGCGGTCTGTGTTTTTCCCGCTCATGCGGTCAATAAATACTTTCTCCACGCCCAACTCCTGCATCAAAACTTCCTGACGTGCCGTGTTCTGATCTGTAGTGCTGACGCGGACGTAGCCTATCTTCATAAGACTCCTCTCTCATTTAACATCTGTTTTTCGTGGGATGTTATAAAATTGGAAAATCGACTTAAATAAAGCACTTTATGTCGGTTTTCTACTCATCCATTTGGGTAAAGTCTAACGATACTTTTTCAGAATGGCACCACCATCAGACTATCGCCAATTCTCAGAAAGAGTTCCGTATGCCGGAAGTGCTGGGCATACTTCCGGAGCAGTTCTTCTGGCAGGGATGCGAAGTTCTCCTCCCCCAGACCGCAGACGAAGAAGGGGCCGCAGAGAATGTCGTAAACGTTCCCGGCTTCGTCCCGCAGAGCACGGTTGTGCTCCAGACCCATCAGCTTTCCCTCATCGTTGCACACGATCGCCACCGGGTCAGAGAAGGGGTACACGGCCTGAATTGTACCACCCACGAACTTCTGCATGGACTCCAGGGAGCCATCCAGATCCATCCGCTCCGGCGCCCTACCGGGCAATACTGCCAATACAGTCATAAATCCTCCTATCCGCAATACAGGTATTCTTCGATTTCTTCCGGAGTGATGCCTTCTGCCAGCAAATCATCAATTTCCTCCGGATAGATTCCACAGCATACGGCCACCGCTTTCAGATCCGCAATGTAACTATCCTCGGGAAATGCCTCCTTAAAAGCATAGGGACGGCAGGTATTCTGATACTGCTGCCAGTCGTACCAATTTGGGTAGCTGGCACAGTACAGCTTCTCGTCATTGAACTCGCTGTGGGAGATTCCGCCCCGTCCGTCAATTTTCAGAATGTCCCCGGTGAATACACGGACAGGTTCCACCTTCCCCAGATTCAGGTGGGAATTCTTCAGCCCTTTTCGAAGGATTTCCTCTGTGCTGGCATAAACATACAAACCCATTTGCGGAAGGTGGTACAGTGCAAGCGGATTGTTGCCCTTCACAAAGTACAGCTCATCCCGATCCGTCAGAACGGTAATGGTAAAGCTGCCCTCCAGTTCCTCCGCCATGTACCGCAGGGAATCGAAGCTGATCCGCCCATATTGCTCCAATAGTTGTACTGCAACATAGCTGTCCGTTTCCACCTTGGTGGCGGACAGCTTGTATTTTTTTCGCAGTGCCTTGTCGTTGGTTAAGACACCGTTATGGGCCAGAGAAAAGTGAGTCTCACCGGCTGCACCGGGGAAGGGGTGATTATTGATGTTCACCAGCTCAGAACCTTGTGTGGTCATCCGGGTATGGCCCATGATGATGGAGGGAGCGGCAGGAACCCGATACCATATCTGGTGGGCAGGTAATGGCCGTTTATAAATGATCTGTTTCCGGTCAAGGTTGTAGGCAATGCCGGTGGCGTCCGTTCCCCGTTCTTCACTGGCGACGGACAGGGCCGTGAGCAGCCGCAGACGCTCTTTTCTGGTCAGCTTGTGACCGTAATCCACGAAACCAAACAGGCAGCACATACTCACACCTCCGCTTCTGCCGTCACCGGCTCATTGATGTAAAGCCGCCGCTCTTTCAGATACTGAACCAGCTCCGGCAGGTGAGAGCACCCAGCCACAAAATTCGTCCAGGACAGATCCTGGAGATCTTCATCGGAAAGGCTAATCGCCACATCACAGATTCGATCCAGAAGCTGCAATGTGGCGATCAGCGTATTCCATTTGAGGGTTCCCCGGAACATCCGGAATTCTACGGTATGATAGTTGGTCAGATTGACACAGGTGTACCGCTCCTGGCTACCCTTGGCGATGTCCAATACCTGCTTGGGGTGCTCTTTCAGGCCATATCGATCTGCCCAGCGGCGGAGCTGCTTCTGGGTACGGCGGCTGAATTTCAGCAGTTCCTCCCAGTGCTTTTCAAAAAAGTACAGAATCCGGGCAATGACCGCCTCCTGATCTTCCTCGGTTTCTCCAAAGGCGGTACGGTTGATGTGGACATGAAGGCCGCAGGTTCCTGCCTGATGGGAAAGATAACCCATGGACTTTGCTTTTGCAAGGATATCCGCCCAAGGCATCTGGTGAAGATGGAAGTCCAGTGACATGGGATAGGTGACAATTTCCATTCCCTCACTGAGGGAGCCGTCATGTTTGATGTAAATCAATTCATTTTCCGAATTGGCGATCCGTTCGATTTTTTCCGCATTGGTATTGTCCTCGCCACCATCGTCGATCTCCAGCTCTACACCAAAATATCGGTTGCCTTCGCCATAGAAAATGGGTTCCGGCTTGTAGTAGTAATCGTGGATTACGCGATGATCCGCGTGGCG
This sequence comes from Faecousia sp., assembly GCA_051867165.1. GTDB lineage: Bacteria > Bacillota > Clostridia > Oscillospirales > Oscillospiraceae > Faecousia. The sequence continues at coordinate 13,041 of JBJDYI010000222.1, forward strand.
GCAATGGCAGCTGTAGCATCGTGCCGTATAATCGTCTTCATCCTCAAAATAGGCATCGTTTTGATGGATTGTTCGGCCACAGTCGGCACAGGTTGTGTAATAGCGGTCATAGCACCGGCTGCACAGCGGTGTGTCGCTGTCGCCCTCGTTGTCATCCAGCCAGATTCGCTTGCCGCACTGCTCACAGACGATGGTTTCCGAATTCCAGCACGATTCGCAGAGCAGCACCCCATCAAACTCCTTCAGTTCTGAAAGTGGATGTTCTCTGCCGCAAATGTCACAGACTCTGGTTTCTTCCATGGATAGTATCCTCCTTATAAAAATCCGCATGGAGTTAATCCCCCATGCGGTAATTCTACAAAGATGATATATCACTGTAAAACCGACAAATTACAAAAGAAACATCAGGTATGACAATGTTTGTCTATCTGCCATGCTATCATAAATCAGTCATCAAATACGAAGAATTTGTACACTGGTACATCGAGTGCCTTTGCAATTGCAAAAAGCGTACTGAGCGAAACGGATTTCTTGATGTTGGGTGCTTCAACATGCCCGATGAATGCTGCAGATCGGTCGATTTTTTCAGCCAAAGCCTCCTGTGTCAGATTTCTCAGCTTTCGATAATATGCAATTTTCAAACCCAATTGCTTAAATTCACTCTGAAATTGATCGTCCATGTCAACACCTCGCAAAATAATTCTACCAAACTGCAGCAGATATTGACATGAACTACAATAGCGTATAAACTATCTTTAAGATATAAATACTTCTGAGGGAGGTATAAATATGGACACCCAGCCGCATCCGTTCCGCAACATCCGCACCCATGGTGTAGGATCTGTCGTTTCGGAGGCAAATAAACGCAACCTTGCGAAATTGTATAAAGAGCTGAATAAAATCAAGTTTCAAAGCGAAGCAGAGAAAAAAATTGTGGAAGAACGCCTGGAAGATGCTTTGAGTTGCATCGACAGGATTTATGATTTTGTGGGTACCCCTGAGCATATTTTAGGTAGCCAAGCCACCAAACATGGCGAAATCGCAGAGCATGTGGATGTGGAATTTCATAATGCCTGGAATGCTATACGAGGAAAGGCTCAAAATGCCACCTTTGAAAATGTTGGCCGAACTGCTCCGGAGGATTATCTCGTAGACGGCGTTGCTGTCCAATCGAAATACATAAATGGATTGAATAACTCACTGTCTCGTGTGCTGGAGCATCTGGAAAAATACGCAGATATCCATTTCGGGCGGGATGGTTCCTATTATGTCATCCCCAAGGACCAATACAAACAGATTGACGATATAATCTCCGGGAAGACAACAGGTCTTTCAGACAAAAGTGTCCGCGCAATCAAGGAGAAAATATCCAGAATAGAGTCGGAGACGGGACATAAGTTCGCTGAGGTTGTCCACCCCGGAAATGTCGAGTATGCAGAAGTCCAGCAAGGTGCAATCCACCGGACGCTGCATCAGGAAGAACGCAAACTACGGGGTGATGCCCAAGACCAAAAGGGAAAAATAGAAGAAAAAAGCAAGAACAAACGGCAGGTTGCGCAAGAAAAGGCTGCTCCAAGTTGGGGAAAGGCTGCAAAAGCAGCAGGTATCTCTGCTGCCATCTCCGGCGGTCTGCAATTTGCTTTCGGAATTCTCCGGAAATGTAAGCAAGGAAAACAAATCCAGGATTTTACAAATGATGACTGGAAAGAACTCGGGATCGACACAGCCAAAGCGGCCGCTGAGGGCGGCATCAGTGGCCTTGCCATCTATGGACTGACCAATTATGCCAAAGTCTCTTCTCCTGCTGCGGCTGCCGGTGTATCCTTGGTATTCGGTCTGGTGGAACTGACCCACGAATATGGCTGCAATCATATTACAAAAGAAGAATATATGGACGGGTGTCTGACGATTGGCATCAATTCCGTTGTATGTGCCATCGGTGCTGCTCTGGGTGAACGATTGATTCCCGTCCCCGTTCTCGGCGGTATCATAGGCTCCGCAGTCGCAGGGAACATCTGCAATGCGCTGATGGGTCAGGGATTGGAGAATGCTGTGCTATGTGCATCTGAGTATGTCTATGGGAGTACCATTTCCATGCTGCAAGCTGCTGGAGAAATCGCCGGAAATCATCTGATTGCCGTCAATAATATCATGGAAATGCAGGAAATCAGGGAAGAAATCCAGAACCGTTCCAACGAATTCCATTCAGAAATGAGAGGTTTGCTATGAATAACATAAAAATTGAGATCAATCAGCTGGAGAATATTGACTGGATTTTGGAGGCAGCAACCGATCTTTCTCATGCAACCGAGGCAGACATTCAAGTCATGAAAGGAAAAAAGTGGTATCATCGTTTGCTGGATATAATTACCTTCTCAAAGGACAACCAGATTCAGGTTGCAAAGGATATTGGAAGTGTAGCAAAGCTCCAGGAGATTGTAATCCGCATTCTCGTTCTGCTCAGTCAGGAAAACGCCGAACTGTCTGCCGCAGTGAAGCAACAGGCGGAATTATTGAGCGGGCTTTCCTGCAATGATATGGCACTGCTGAATGCCATCAAAAAAATCAAGTTTGGAGGCACCACGCAGATTGACTTTTCCGACTTGAGCCGTGAGAGGAAAGCACTGATTGCCAGCTTGCTGATTATGGCGGATGCCTCCGAGCAGCAAAATGAATCTTCCAGAAGGTATTTTGGTTCCATATTAACCCTTGCAAATACCACATCCTTTGATAATACAGTGAAGCCCAATGCAGTTGACTCCCTGAATCGTGAAGAACAGGAACTACTGTATCGGATGATAATGATTGGTCGGCATTTGTTGGGGATTCCCTTTGAAAAAGGGTCAGAGGTACTGGACTGGGTCTCGATCAATCAGAATCGAAAAAAGGAAATTCAGCAGTCGATCCTCGATACTGCTGCCGTTGTAACCCCGGACTTTTTCATTTCCTATTACGAAAAAACAGCTGAATCCTTTGATAGACTATCCGACGAAGATATTCTTCTTGGTACCGCCGAGGAAACGAAAGCTGACGATAAAAATGAGTCCACAGATCATTCCCAGGAGGAGCCTGTGAAGGAGCAGCCATCGCAGGAGCAAAATGACAAGGGTAAGCATCCCCAGACCAAAAAGACTACAGAGCTTTCCGAGATGGTAAAATCAGCAGAAGCAGCGGTGAATGTAGCCGTGGCAACCGCCACAACGACTTGTGCGGTTCCGATCCCCTTTGCGGATGCTCCGATTCTGATTGGGGAGCAGGTCGCACTTATGGCATCCATCTGTAAGATATTCAAAATAAACATCAAGAAAGATGGTCTGAAAGCACTGGCCTATGCAGCATTTGGCGTTAGCGGCGCAACGCTGATCGGAAAAACTGTGGCAACCGGTATTATCAAAATGATTCCGGGTGTGGGCAGCGTCACAGGCGGAGTAATCTCTGCCGGCACCGCTGGCGTGGTGACATATGCGATGGGACATGCCTTCATTGACATATGCAAAGCCATTAAATCCGGGAAGCTGAAGGAAGACGAGATTGCAACATCCAAGGGGAAGAAAATGTTTACACAGCTGTTTTCAGACCAGCTTAAGAAGAAAAACACCGTCTGAGGTTTCATTTTCAGGGAAGGACGATCGTAAATGAAAAAGAAAAAGGGGAAGTACCAAAGTCAATCTCAGAAAAATCCCCAACCGATTGTGTTTTGTGTGGCATTGGGCGTACTGATTGTGCTTGGTGTCAGTTCATTTGCTTTCTTCAAGGCGGGAGAACACGCTGCGCAAAGCCGGCAGGAAACCGAACCTCAAATGATCCTGGAAACGATCAGCCAGCCACAGGAAACGGCGGTTGCTGTGGCACACCAAGGGGTACCGGAAATACCGGAGACTACGGTGGCAATAGAAGAATCGACAGAAGCAACCGTAGCGGCTGCGGCTCCCAGGGAGCATACGCAGCCACCAACCGAAGACACGCAGCCCCAGGTACTCACAGGAACGGTTCTTCGCTCCGCAGGGGAACTAAATGTACGCAGCGGTCCCGGTACAAACTACAGCCAAGTCGGCCGGCTGAAGGGCGGTGATGCTGTCACAGTATATGAGCAGCAGACATCAAATGGTAAGGCATGGGGAAATATCGGCAATGGCTGGGTTTCCATGGATTATATTGTTTTTGGTGTCGATAACAGCGTAGCACCGGATAACAACTACTCTGCCCTCTCTGACAAAAGTGCGGAATATTATGGTGACTGGGTCAGCGAAAACAGCAGTTATGTAATGACAATTATCACAAGTGGAAAAACGGCAAACATTACCGTTACACACTACATCAGCCAGACGGAGTTAACAACCTGGCAGATGAACGGTGAGTATGATGAACACAGCGCAATCCGATATTGGAATGGTATCCGGAAGGACTATAGTAACGGATCAAGCAGCATAAGATATTCAAATGGAGAAGGCGTAATCAATCTAAATCAATCTCAGCTGGAGTGGCATGAGGTCATGGAACAGCCAAGCGGCGTGTTTAAGTATTTTACCAAAGCAGGTGCGCATACACCCAATCCGCCTTACTGGGGGAATAGCAATACCGCTCCTGGGAGTACGCCGAGTCAGGACACCACCAGTCAGATTGCCCAGATTATTTCCGGTTTCATCAAGACGATACCCAAGCGATTTGATAATACGAGTATACGACCATTTTTGGAGAGTATCGCAAAGACTGAGCTGGGCTATACTTATAAAGATACCTTCAGGATTACAACCTGCTCCATCGACTCCTATGACAGTTCTTCTGGGAAGTATCTAACCAGCACATGGGGAAAATGGAACAAATCGTCATTCCATATGATTGCTGATGTACAGGATACCGACGGCGTTCTATCCCTTGTTAAGATCCGAACTTTCACAGTGAAATAACTTCAGAAGCCATTTTAGGTATTATAGCCGCCAAAAGAAAACACCTGGCCACAGCACTCACCAGTTCCGTGGCCAGGTGTCTTCATTTTCTCTATTCACTAAGCCCCTTCAGGGAGATCAGGGAGATGATTAAGTACCCACTCCATCAGATAGCAGAAAAACCGAACGCAATACTTCAAATCAAACCATGTTCCCATTGTTCTGCTTTGAAACGAATGAATTCCATTCCTATTGGATTGAATGAGCCTCAAATAATCCAACTCATCTTCCTCAAACAATTCCAAAGAAGAAAATAATTGTAAGAGCTCATCAAACATAATTTTTTGAACAGGATGCTCTTTCGTGTGCTCCTTAATCGTGTCTTTTATGGCTTCCTTCAGCGACCGCGCATGTACAGTATCAAGATTTCCTTCATCTACCAATTTTTGAATAAAACCAATAATAGGTTTTTGCACTTGTTCTGCCTTGAAGTTCTCCCATTGTTGCCATTTTGTGTTTTTGTAATCATCAATATAAAACGCCAGAAACATCTGCAAGGTTGTTTCTGTTAATGATCCAAGCAAAATCCAGCTGTTGAGTTTTATTGCGTTTTGTGAATCATTTGAAATATCTTCGCTCTGATAATATACACCATCCTTGATATGATCTGCTAAAATACTGGTTAGACTTTGGAACCGCTTCATACACTCAGGAGAAATAAGATTCCTGCTTTCCTCATTCGGAGAATAATTTGTGATCTCCAACATAGTATCTGTAAAACCGTCACAAGTTTTCAGCAATAGTTGGGAGAGATCCTCCCAACCGCAGTCCATCTCTCCATCCCATAACCATTCTCTCATAATATGCCCCCTGTTATCTTTTAATCACTTAAGTATTTGCTAATAGGCACTTTGCGATCACTCCCCCAAAAATAACCTTCTTTGAAGGAAGATAAAATAACAAGATCAGACTCATCCAGCAATGCCCTGTTCTTATCTGCTAACAGCAAATCAATTTGTTTCATGACATCACTTGTCGTAAGAGTTTGTAGGTTGCGCTGGATTTCAAAATGTAGTTGGGGGTCAGATTCATCGTCAGCCATTACCGTATTATTAAGCATTCGGATACAAGCGGCTAATGTAACGGCACTCAATCTCATAGTACGAACAATACTTGCAATTTCTTCTTTTGATCTAATCGATTTTTGCTGTATTTCAACATTTGAAGGCTGGAAACTTGATTGTACAACAGTATTCTCATTTACCAATTTTAAGGCTTTAGTTTTTTCCCCGGCTAGGCCATCTTTAATCCCTGACGCAATTGTGCCAGCATTCTTGGCAAAACTTTGAGATTTGGCTTTCAATGTTGGAATTGCTTTTGTTTTAATCTGATCACTAAGCTTCTCATAGCCTTCCATCATAGCCTGATATAGCAGTTCCCGCATCACAGGTGCAACTACATCTTGCAATACTATTTCTTTGAGGCTGCGGGGCTCATCCCGCAAAGGGATATATTCTCCCCTGATAAGGTCTCCCTCACCTACTTCAATAAGATTTACCGGACCACTCAGATCATTGCCAGCATCCGTAAATTGAATCGCGGCTTTTGATCCATCGGGATTGAGCTTCGTATTCACATGACAATCTTTCTTCCGTGCTATCCGATACAGTTTTTCTTCAACTATGTTATGCATATATTCGCATCCTCTTGTGCAGAATAAGCCGTTTTTTCACTCTTAAAATAATAGTGCAAAAAAATCAGGAATGCAAGAAGTATTACGCAAGCAAAATACCTGACCACAACTTCATTTGTCATGGTCAGGTATTAGACTATTTGGCAAGTCCAGCTCTCGAAAAACATTGGTAAATCGTTGGTAAATCAGTTGTCGAAACAGGATTCATCCTAGAGAATCATGCACTTTTCGCAATTCGGCATAATCCTGCCGTGGCATACAAACAATATTCGAATCATTGTCGAAAACTCCAATCTATACTTACTTTTACCAAGATATGCCGTGTTTCATATCAAATCCGAAACAATTACAGCTGTCCTTTTCGCTCATGTCTTTCTCCTTTCATTGAGAAAGCCCCGAACATGACATACAAACAGTATATCACAGCTTGGGACTGATTTCATCCTATTTTTTAGATTACAGAGGCTTCGCTGAGAAAATCCTCGTATTTTCGCTGCATAATCATGTGGAAGGGGGCACAATATGAAAGGAAAAGATGGGTCAAACCGAATTGACCCATCTTGTATTCTGTATGATATGATTTACTTCATCAAAGTTTGAATATCAGCGGACAACTGTTCAAAAGTGGTGTTTTCGCTTGCCAGACTGTAAGTAAACCCATCATTCTCCCAGATCGCATAGGAGGTGATTGTGCCATCCTCGGCTGTGTAGGTGTAGAAATTGACCTCTACATGATTGATTTGTTCCGTCTTTGCAAATACACCCCCATAGATACCGCTGATATCGCCAGAACCATACTGCTTGCTGAATGTACTGCCGTCGTAATAAATGATTCTTGCCATAGTGGGGTAATCATCTATTACCAAAACAACATAGGATGCAACATCCTTGCGTAATGTGGGAACCTCAAAATGTTCCTCTCCATCTCCTCATGGAATCGCAGCCTCCATTTTTTCCACGCCCGAACCATCTGGGTGTGGATTTTTTCTTGTCAAATTCCCCGAGAAGTGGTACTATGCAGACATGAATTCTCTGTTCAGGAGGCTTTTTATGGATTATGCAAAAGAATCCCTGAAGCTGCACCAGCAGTGGAAGGGCAAAATTGAGGTTATCGCCACAGTCCCCATGGCAACCAAAGAGGATCTGTCCCTGGGCTATACCCCCGGCGTGGCTCAGCCCTGTCTCGAAATTCAAAAAGACATCTCCAAATCTTACGAACTGACCCGGCGGCACAACCTCTGCGCCGTCATCACCGACGGCACCGCCGTTCTGGGTCTGGGAGACATCGGCCCCGAGGCCGGTATGCCCGTGATGGAGGGCAAGTGCGCCCTGTTCAAGACCTTTGCGGATGTGGATGCCTTCCCCCTGTGCATCAAAAGCAAGGATCCCGATGAGATCGTACGCACTGTGCAGCTTATCTCCGGTTCCTTCGGCGGCATCAACCTGGAGGACATTGCCGCCCCCCGGTGCTTTGAAATTGAGCGGAAGCTCAAGGAAGTCTGCGACATTCCCATCTTCCATGACGATCAGCACGGCACCGCCATTGTCACCCTGGCGGGTCTGCTCAACGCCCTGAAGGTGGTGGGCAAGAAAAAAGAGGATGTGAAAATCGTCACCGTGGGCGCCGGCGCCGCCGGTATCTCCATTGTGAAGCTGCTGCTCAGCGTAGGCTTTTCCAACATCACCATGTGTGACAAGCAGGGTGCCCTCTATGTGGGCTGCCCCGGCATGAACTGGGCCCAGGCGGAAATGGCCGCCCGGACCAATCCTGACCAGACCCCCGGTTCCCTCGGGGAAAAACTGGTTGGCGCTGACGTATTCATCGGCACCTCCGCCCCCGGCATCGTCACCCGGGAGATGGTCTCCAAAATGAACCGGGACGCCATTTTGTTTGCCTGCGCCAATCCCACCCCGGAGATTTTCCCGGAGGACGCCAAGGCAGGCGGCGCCAGGGTGATCTCCACCGGCCGCAGCGATTACCCCAACCAGATCAACAATGTGCTGGCCTTCCCCGGTGTGTTCCGGGGCGCCTTTGATGTCCGGGCCTCCGACATCAACGAGGAAATGAAGCTGGCTGCCGCCATGGCTCTGGCGGATCTGATTTCCGATGAGGAACGAAACGAAAACTACATCATCCCCAACGCCCTGGATCCCCGGGTGGCCCCGGCAGTGGCCAGGGCGGTGGCAGAAGCCGCCCGCCGCACCGGTGTGGCCCGGATCTGATACACCGAATATTTGAGGAAGGAATCAACAATGGATTACAGAATGGAATCCGACTCCATGGGCCAGGTGCAGGTCCCGGCAGACCGGTACTGGGGCGCCCAGACCCAGAGAAGCAAAGAGAATTTCCCCATCGGCGTGGGTATTGAGACCATGCCCCGGGAAATCATCCACGCCTTCGGCATCCTGAAAAAAGCCGCCGCCATGGCCAATCACAGCCTGAAGCCGGAAAAAATGACCGCTGAGAAACTGGCCTGCCTTTGCGCGGCCTGCGATGAAGTTATTGCAGGCAAGCTGCAGGATCATTTCCCCCTGGTGGTGTGGCAGACCGGCTCCGGCACCCAGAGCAACATGAACGCCAACGAAGTCATTGCCAACCGGGGCAATGAACTGGCAGGAAGGAAACTGCTGCATCCCAACGACGATGTGAATATGTCCCAATCCTCCAACGATACCTTCCCCACAGCCATGCACATTGCGGCGGTGCTGATCCTGGAGGACCGGGTGATCCCTGCCATCGACTCGTTGATTGCCGTTCTTGCCCGTCTGGAGGAGGAAAATGAAGGCATCGTCAAATCCGGCCGGACCCATCTGCAGGATGCCACCCCCATCACCTTCTCCCAGGAGATTTCCGGCTGGCGCACCAGCCTGGAACGGGACAGAGCGCTGATCCTGGCCTCCCTGCCGCCTCTGAAGGAGCTGGCCCTGGGGGGCACTGCCGTGGGCACCGGGCTCAACGCCCCTGCGGGCTTTGACACCGGCGTGGCCGCTACCATTTCCCGGCTCACCGGTAAAAATTTTGTCACCGCCCCCAACAAATTCCATGCCCTGACATCAAAAGACGAGCTAGTGTTCGCCCATGGCGCCTTAAAAGCGCTGGCCGCCGACCTCATGAAGATTGCCAACGACATTCGCTGGCTTGCTTCCGGTCCCCGGCTGGGTCTGGGAGAAATCACCATTCCCGAAAACGAACCCGGTTCCTCCATCATGCCCGGCAAGGTGAACCCCACCCAGTGCGAAGCCATCACCATGGTGGCGGTTCAGGTCATGGGCAACGATACGGCCGTTTCCATTGCCGCCAGCCAGGGCAATTTCCAGCTGAATGTGTATATGCCGGTGATGATCTACAATTTCCTCCAGTCTGCCCGGCTGTTGGCGGACAGTATGCTGTCCTTCCGGGACCACTGTGTGGCCGGCATCCGTCCGAACAGGGAAAAAATGCAGGAGAATCTTCACAACTCCCTGATGCTGGTCACTGCCCTGAACCCCCACATCGGCTATGAAAATGCCGCCCGGGTGGCAAAAAAGGCATACAAAGAAAATACCAGCCTGCGGGAAGCCTGCGTTTCCCTGGGATATCTCAGCGCGGAAGAATTTGACAACGTGTTCCATCCCGAACAAATGGTATAATAATTCCCCAGCCTGGCAAACAGGCTGGGGATTTTTCATGGTTGGGGAAAGATTCATTTTTCAATGGGGCCGGTATAGCCTGCAATGCCGCCCAGGTCCGTGACGGATTCATAGCCCATCAGCTCCAGCAGCTTGGCCGACCGGGCGCTGCGGGCGCCGGATTGACAATAGACATACATGGAAACCGTTTTGTCCGGGAATGTCTCCTCCGCTTCCTGCAGGATCCGGCTCAGGGCCAGATTCTGGCTGCCGGGAATATGGCCGCCGGCATATTCAAAATCATTGCGCACATCCACCAGCAGGGCATATTCCATTTCCCGGAACTCTGCCACGCCGGTATTGATCTCTTTTTTCTGAAGCATATTCTCCACTCCTTTTATTTGACGGGTTGCTTTTCCCTGCCTTTGGAAAAACGGGTTCTGTAAAGGCCGAGCGGGACAAAAACCGCCCCCATCAGCACCAGCACCCCCAGGGGAACATAGTGATACAGCCGCAAAACCAAATCCTTCAGGGATGTCTCATCCTCCGGCTCCGGCGAAACAAATCCTTCGTAATGAGGATAAAGCTGCAAATCCTCCCAAATGGGCTCCGCCGGGTCAACGGCTTCTTCCGTGTCCTCCCGGTACCAGCCCAGGAAATCTTGCCCGGTCTTTTCCGGCCAGGCATCAAAGACCGTGCCGGGCTCCACCGCATAATAGCCGTAGTAACCGGCCGCTTCTCCCTCCTGGAGCCGCAGGATCCAGAATTCCCTCTCCTCCAGCCACAGCCGGGTGAGAAAATCCAGCCGCTGCATGAGATAATCCCCGATATGGGCCGCCTCTGTGGCCAGACCCTGGGTGTCCACGTTCCAGCGAACCTGGTTTCGCTGGTAAGCAGCGCTGATTTGGTTTACATAATCTTCAGTAATCCGGGACGGCAGGGCTTCCAGCAAGGGCAGAAACGTCCGGTATTGCCGCTGCAATTCTGCCCGGAATGCCTCTTTTTCATACAATGCGTTCAGCCAGGGGGTGTCGTAGTTCACCATGGCCGCCGGACGCCAGGCATAGAGCCCCTGGGGACTGTTCAAAGACCAGACCTGGGGGTTGCCCAGGGAGGAATCATAGTCCCAGACAGGGCCGGCATAGATCTTGCCCCCCGGCTCTGTGCAATAAAAATACTGACTCTGGAACCCGGCATCGTAATTGCCGAAGATCTCTTCCACAAGATACTTTTTCACCCAGGAATCCAGGTCGATGTACTCCATCCATTCGTCCCCGGAGCCGGACAGGAGGGCATCCTCCATGGCCTGAAACTGCTCCTTCAGGGCGCCGATGTCATGTCCATCCATGATCCGAAGATACTGGTCATGGTCTGTGACGAAATAGGGGTCCGTTTTCTCCTCCACCCGGATGTCCCGGTCCATACAGACCAGACTGGCATCGGGCCCCAGGTCCAGCCGCTGGGGATCCACCTCCACCCTTTCGCAGAGCAAATAGAGTCCGGCGTAGGTTCCATTCAGGTAAAGCTCGGTCCACCGGACTTCCGGTGTATAGGCCAGACCCAGCTGGGCCGCCGCGTCATAGACAATCTTGTTGCGCAGACCGGAGGCATCCAGGGCATCGGCCAGCAGAATCCATTTTTTTGCCGCCCCCATGCCCAGAAGATCCGCTTCCTCTGTCAGCTCCAGGCTGTATGGCTTCTTCTCAGAAACCACCCAGGTGCTGTTGCCCCGGCCCCGCAGGGCAGCCACGCTGCCGCTGAAATCCAGACTGCCGGTTTCATCGTAGAGCCAAAGGCTGCCCCGTTCGGCATTTCCCTTTTCCTCGTGAATATAGTCCATGGTGCCGGACTGGGTATTCAGATACAATGTCGCCACATTGTCCGATGACAAAAGCCGCAGCTTTTGTTCACAGGTCACACCATCGTGCTGCCAGGAGAGTGTATAATCCTGATCCGGCGCCAGATCCCCACAGTTTAGGGGCAGGTTGCGGCCATCCAGGGTAACCTCCGAATCCTGCGCAGGCACAAGCCAGGTGTCTGCCGGGTCCGCATGGCCGGGCAGAAAGCCATACCAGGTTTCACCGTCCCGGGTCCACAGGTGCACGGTCTGTTCCCCGGAAATCTGAATTTCTGCGGGACACCCTGCGGATGGGGTCGAACCGGTCTTTCCCGCCATCAGGCAAATCGCCAGAAGGAGCAGCGCCGAAAAAGGCATGATGATCCATTTTTCTTTTTTCACGGCAAGCCCCTCCTTTCCGATTATTTGTATCATCATAGCACATTTTCCCAGGGTTTACAACCCTCTTGCCGGGCGGTGCCCCGGGCCAGCCGGCCTGTTCAATCCCGGACCGCGGCAACAAAAAATCCCCTGAAGCGTTCGCTTCAGGGGATCTGAGTGCTTGATTAATCAGCAACGTAGGGCAGCAGGGCGATCTGGCGGGCACGCTTGATGGCGGTGGTCAGGTCACGCTGGTGAGCGGCGCAGGTACCGGTGGTACGGCGGGGCAGGATCTTGCCGCGCTCGGACAGGTAACGGCGGAGCTTTGCGGTGTCCTTGTAATCGA
>JBJDYI010000223.1:0-1722 GCA_051867165.1 Faecousia sp.
TATGATCGATCTGAGCAAGGTCCGGAACTACTATGTCGCCTGCGGATACACGGATCTGCGGCGCGGCATAGACGGTTTGGCTGCCATTGTGACGCAGCAGTACGGAGGTCAATTGAGTGAGGAAAGTCTTTTTCTGTTCTGTGGACGCCGGACAGACCGGATCAAAGCGCTTTATTGGTCCGGAGATGGGTATATTCTGCTATACAAACGATTGTCCAATGGACGATTCCAGTGGCCGAGGAGTGAAGCAGAATTACGGCTCATAGACCACCAGAGTTTTCGTTGGCTCATGGAGGGGCTGAAAATCGAGCAGCGGACAGCGATTCGGAAAGGAAAGCCAAAAGACTTATTTTGAGCTAAAAATCCAAGAAAAACGACATATATATGTACTTTATCGTAGGTTTATGGTATAATAAACCTACGATAAAGTTATTTTTGGAGGAGGTTCGTCATGGCGGCAGCAGAGAAGAAAAATACATATACTGCTGCTGAAGTGGCAGAACTCCAAACAACGATCCGGCAACAGCAGGCCGAGATTGATGAGCTGAAAAAGAAGCTGGATCATATGAATGAGATCCTGCTTAACGCCCAGCGCGCCCGTTTCGGACAGTCCAGTGAGAAAAAGACCTATGTTCTGGGCGAAGACCAAATCAGTCTGTTTAACGAAGCGGAATTGGTGCAGGACCACAAGGCAGAAGAGCCTACCGAGGAAACCTTCACAGTAAAGGACCATACTCGCAAGAAAAAGCGCACCATTGCTGAGTTGGCAAAAAATCTCCCCGTAGAAGAAATCGTGCTCCAACTGCCGGAATCGAAGCTGAACTGCAGCAAGTGTGGTGGTACGTTCCGACTCATTGGTAAAAAGTTGGTTCGCCGGGAATTGGTCATTATTCCGCAGCAGGAAAAAATCCTGGAATATTACAGCTGTACCTACGCCTGTGACAAGTGTGAAAAGGACACCGGCTATGCCCACATCCTGACTACCCAGGCACCTCCCGCCCTGATGAAGCATTCTCTGGCTTCGCCCTCCACGGTGGCTGACGTCATGACCAAGAAGTATGTGGACGGACTGCCTCTGGCCCGGCAAGAAAAGATCTGGGCCAGACAGGGTGTGGAGTTGAGCCGTGCTACACTGGCCAACTGGGTGATCCAGTGTACCCAAACCTGGCTGAAGCCTCTGTACCGGCATATGAAACAGGCCTTGCTGGAAGACACCGTAATTCACGCGGATGAGACAACTGTGCAGGTACTGAAAGAGGATGGCAAAGCGGCAACTTCTGAGTCCCGGATGTGGGCATACGCCAGCTGGGAAGGAAGTAAAAAGCCCATCCGAATCTTTGAGTACCAGCCGGACCGCAGTGGAAAACGGCCTGCGAACTTCCTTAAAGGCTTTACCGGGTATCTGGTGACGGATGGTTACGCCGGGTACAACCAGGTAGCGAACGTTACCCATTGCGGCTGCTGGGCCCACGCCAGAAGAAAATGGCGGGAAGCTATGCCGGATGGAGCAACCGTGAAAACGAGTAAAGCTGCTGTAGGTTACCGGTATTGTACCAAGCTGTTCACCTTGGATGGCAAAACGAGCTATATTTTGCCTAAAACACGCAATGAACACCGCCAGAATGTGGTTCGTCCCCTTCTGGAGGAGTATTTCTGTTGGCTAAAAACGGTACATCCCGAAAAGGGCAGCAAGCTGGAGGAAGCGGTTCGCTATTCGATGAA
>JBJDYI010000224.1:0-1707 GCA_051867165.1 Faecousia sp.
AGTATTATCCCCTTGTCAATAAAATGCAGGGGCAGGTCATCCGCATTTCTCCCACGAGCCGTGACTATGTGAATCCGATGGACATTAACCTGGACTATTCGGACGATGAAAACCCGCTGGCTCTGAAAAGTGACTTTATCCTTTCCCTCTGTGAGCTGATCATGGGCGGCAAGACCGGATTGGAAGCCGTGGAGGTTTCCATGATTGACCGATGCCTGCCGATTGTCTATCAGAAATACTTCGCCGACCCTGTGCCGGAGAATATGCCGACGCTGGGTGATCTGTATAACTGCCTGCGTTCCCAAAAGGAAGATGAAGCCCAGCGTATCGCTACGGCGCTTGAAATCTATGTCACCGGCTCGCTGAATGTGTTCAACCATCGAACCAACGTGCAGTTGGATAACCGGTTTGTCTGCTTTGACATCAAGGAGCTGGGCAAGCAGCTCAAGAAAATCGGTATGCTGATTGTGCAGGATCAGGTCTGGAACAGAGTGACCATCAACCGTGCGGCGAAGAAGTCCACCCGGTACTACATTGACGAGTTCCATTTGCTTTTGAAGGAGGAACAGACCGCAGCATACTCGGTGGAAATCTGGAAGCGCTTCCGTAAATGGGGCGGTATTCCGACAGGCATTACGCAGAACGTCAAGGATTTGCTCTCCAGCCGTGAGATTGAGAACATCTTTGAGAACAGCGATTTTGTGTATATGCTGAACCAGGCGGCGGGTGACAGACAGATTCTTGCGAAGCAGCTCAATATTTCTGCCCATCAGCTCTCCTATGTCACCAACAGCAATGAGGGGGAGGGGCTGATTTTCTATGGCAGCACCATCATTCCGTTCAAGGATCGCTTCGATAAGACGCTGCAGCTCTATTCGCTGATGACCACCAAACCTCTGGAAACAGAAACGGGAGATGCGAAGTGAGAAAAATTCTGTGGTGGATTTTTATAGCTGCCATGCTGTCGGTGTTCTGTTATTCCGGCTGGAATCTGTACACTTACTGGAAGGAGGAAAACACAGCCGGACAGACATTTGACAGCATCACAGAGATTTATCAAAAGGCGGAGGAGCAGTCCATACCGGATGTTAATCCGGAAAGCCCTGATGCCAGCCCGGAGGAAACCGTGGAGGAAGCAGCCCAAGCTGAGGAAAGTATTTCAGAAGGTGTGCTTGCCCTTCACGGGGCAAATCCGGATTGTGTGGGGTGGGTACAGATTGAGGGAACCAATGTGAATTACCCGGTCATGTACCGTCCCCAAACAAAAGACTACTACCTGCACCGTGATTTCAACGGGGAGTATTCCAAGAGCGGAACGCCCTATATCGCAGAGAAATGTGATCTTCAGACTTCGGATAATATCACCATCTACGGACATCACATGAACAGCGGCTCCATGTTTGCGGATTTGGATAAATACAAATCCAGAGACTATTATCTGGAGCATCCGGTGATACAGTTTGACACCATTTATGGAAAGGGTGTTTATCAGATCATCGCTGTGTTTGTGACTTCGGTTTATGAAAGCGATGCCTTTGCGTATTATGCGTTCGTGGAAGCGGAGAATGAAGCATCGTATATGGACTATGTGAATACTTGCAAGGAGCTGGCTCTGTATGAAACAGGCAACAGCGCAGAGTACGGCGATAAGCTGATCACATTGTCCACCTGTGAATACACCCTGACCAACGGCAGAGTGGTAGTGGT
>JBJDYI010000225.1:0-1804 GCA_051867165.1 Faecousia sp.
TTTTCAACGCCCATTAAGGAGGTGGGAGAGAATGGCATTTGTATCCGTGCCAAAGGATTTGACCAAGGTGAAAACCAAGGTCATTTTCAATCTGACGAAAAGGCAGCTCATCTGCATCGGTATTGCCGCTGCATTTGGCGTGCCTTTTTATTTTCTGACAAGGGGTGTGCTTGGCACAAGCAATGCGGCAACCGGAATGGTGCTGCTGATGCTTCCGGCATTTCTCTTTGCCATGTATGAAAAGGACGGTATGCCCCTTGAGAAAGTGCTTCTCAATATCATTCGGGTGAAGTTCCTGAATCCCGGCATCCGTCCCTATGAAACAGAAAACCTCTACTCGGTATTGACAGAGGCGGAGGAAAACAGTGAAAGGAAATAACGCAATGAAGGGAAAATTGAAAGCAATCTGGAAACGTGCGGTTTCCGGTATGCTGGCAGCGATTACGGTGATGAGCACCGTTGCTGTCACCCCGGCGTTTGCAGCGGGAAATACTGCAACGATGTCTTTCGATTACTGCTATGATTCAGCAGGAAATACCATCGTTTATGCCGCCGATCTGGTGATCAACGGTCATACGGTGAACGAAGCCGGAAAGCCCCGGTACAAAATCATGGGTGACGGCGAGGAAGCCTACTGCATCCAGCCCGGTGTTTCTCTGCATACCGGCAATCAGTTGACTGCCAATGCTTCCGATACCTGGGACGCATTGAACAGCAATCAGCAGAACGCTTTGAAACTGGCGCTGACCTACGGGCGTCCCGGCAACAGCAAAAACCTGTCCGGTACTGCCGGGGAACAGTATGTTGCGACACAGGCGATTGTATGGGAGATCGTGAAGGGCTACCGCAATTCTACGGGAAGCTATAAGCGTGTCAACGATGGATTTTACAATTCGTTCTTCGCAGGCGGTAAGAACAGCGGCACCTTAAAGGTTTACAAGGAGATTGAAGCGGCAATGGCAGCGTACAGCACCGTTCCGAGCTTTATGTCTGGTTCCAAGAGCAATGCCGAGAGTTACCAGCTTGATTGGGACGGCTCCAACTACACGGTAACGTTGACGGACAGCAACAAATGCCTGTCCAATTACAGCTTTGCAAGCTCTGACAGTTCCGTAAAGGTCAGTGTGTCCGGCAATAAACTGACCATCACTTCCAGTAAGCAGGTGGTGGATGCGGTGACAATTACCGCAACCGGGAAGCTGCCTACCCTGTCTTCCAGCGCAAAGCTGGTGGCCTATGGCGCTCCTTCCCTGCAGGATGTGGTCATTGGTGTTGAGCTGCCGAACAAGATGAAAGCCTATGCCAAGGTGGAAACCGCTGTGGGCAGCTTTAAGCTGGTGAAAACCTCCGAGGACGGCAAGGTATCCGGTGTGAAGTTCCATATTTCCGGCAACGGGATTGAAAAAGATGTCAAGACCGGGGCAGACGGAACAATCACCGTGGACAATCTGACCGTTGGTGTTTACACCATTACTGAACAGCCGGAGGATTACTATGTGCAGCCTTCCGCTCAGAAGGTTACGATTGTGTCCGGCAGGACGGCAACTGTGACCTTCAGCAATGAATTGAAGCGCAGCAGGCTGGAAGTTACCAAGGATTCCGAGGACGGCATGAATGAAGGCGTGACCTTCCATCTGTATGGTACTTCCCAGAGCGGTCACAAAGTAGACGAGTATGCTGTGACCGGGGCAGACGGCATTGCCCGTTTTGAAAATGTCCTCATTTCTTCCGCACAGGGCTATACCCTGGAGGAAGTGGATACCAAAGAGTATTACATCGTTCCGGCTGCGCAGACTGTGGCGGT
>JBJDYI010000225.1:1904-6408 GCA_051867165.1 Faecousia sp.
ATTCCTGTAGAAACCGAAGCTCCTGCGGAAAATGAGAGCGAAGCGGTGGAATCCGAGACGGAAACAGCAGAAACGGAAGCAGAGATTTCTGAGGAAGAAACACAGCCTGTTGAGGAAGAAACCGAAACGGAGAATGTGCCTGCAGAGGAAACCGAAGCTGCGGCATTGCTTCTGAATCACACCGTAAAAACCACAAGCCCTGCGGTGGATGTGGACAATTCCGGTATCATCGAGAAACCGGAACAGGGTGCTGTCTTTGAGGTTTATCTGCGATCTGCCGGTTCTTATGCCAATGCCAGGGAAACCGAAAGGGATATTCTGACTACGGACGAGAATGGGTATGCAAAGACCAAAGACCTGCCCTATGGTGTCTATGTGGTGCATCAGATTGAGGGCGAGGAAGGCAAAGCCTTTGTAAAGGATTTCTCCGTATTCATTGATGAAAACGGAAAGACCTACTATTACATTCTCAATAACCGAACCATCACTTCCCATATCCGTGTGGAGAAGCGTGATGTGGAAACCGGAAACCTGATCGCCGCATCCGGCATTGGTTTCCAGATTTACGATGCGTCCGGCAATCTGATCACGCAGGATATTTATTATCCTACCCCGATGGTGCTGGATACCTTCTATACCAATGAGGAGGGCTGGCTGATGCTGCCGGAAACGCTGCCTTATGGTTCGTATTCTCTGGTTGAGGTTCAGACAGCGCATGGCTATGTCCTTGACCGTGAGCCGGTGGAATTTCAGGTTGACGGCTCCGAAACGGTTGTGACCGTGACAAAGAAAAATATTGCCCAGAAGGGTACGATTACCGTGACCAAGACGGGCGAGAGCTTTTCTTCTGTGATGGAATCCAGACTGCCGGTGCTGGATAAGAACGGCATTGCGGGTGATGATGCAACCGTATATACGCCGATCTACACTGTGGGCAATCTTGCCGGTGCGGTCTATGAAGTGACTGCCGCAGAGGATATTTACACGCTGGACGGTACGCTCCGGGCAAAAGCCGGAGAGGTTGTGGCAACCATTCAGACCGATGCCGAGGGCAAGGCGGTAACAGATCTTCTGTATCTGGGCAAATATACTGTCACCGAGGTAACTGCGCCGTATGGCATGGTGATTGCTTCGGATGCTGTGACCGTGGAACTTGCGTATGCGGGGCAGGAAGTGGAAGTAACAGAAACTTCCGCAGCTTTCTATAACGAAAGACAGAAGGTTATCGTATCCGTGGACAAGCTGCTGGAGGTAGATGAAACCTTTGGCGTAGGCAATCGTGGCGAAATTCAGAATGTAGCATTTGCTCTGTACTCTTCCGGAGAGAAAACCGCAGCAGATGGCACAGTAATCCCGGACAACGGACTGATTGAAGTGAAATTCTGCGATAAGGATGGCAAGATCACCTTTGCGGCTGACCTTCCGCTTGGCGATTACTATGTGAAGGAGTTTGCAACAGACTGCCACTATCTGATTTCCGATGCGGTTTATCCGGTGTCCTTTACTTATGCGGGACAGGAAAATGCTCTGGTTTCGCTGACTGCCAATGACGGAGAAGCGATTGAGAATGAGCTGCTCCGTGGTGAAGTGCAGGGACTGAAGCTGTCTGTTTCCGAGGAACCGCTGGAAGGGGCGCTGTTCGGTCTGTTCCGTATCAATGCAGAACAGTATACCGAGGAATTTGCAATCCTGACGGCAGTATCGGATGCTGAGGGGCGTTTCCTGTTCCAGAATGTTCCTTACGGCGATTATGTGGTTCGTGAGCTGAAAGCACCGGAAAGCTATGCGGTCAACGACAACAACTATTATGTGTCTATCGGCTTTGATGGTCAGACCATCGGCGTAAAGGTGCTGGATGAAAAGATTGTCGGTTCTCTGGAAATCACCAAGACCGATGTGGCAACCGGTGAGCTGATCCCGAACTGCGGCTTTGAGATTCTGGATGCGGACATGAATGTGATCGTCCAGGGCTACACCGATGAAAACGGCATTGCTGCCTTCCCGGAACTGGAATACGGCGATTACTTCTACCGTGAGTTTGATGCGCCTGCCGGTTATCTGATTGACGAGGAAGCCTATCCGTTTGCAATCCGTGAGCATCACGAAGTGGTCAAGGCGGAAATGACCAACCAGAAAATCATTGGTTCGCTGGAGCTGACCAAGAAGGATGTTTCCGATGGTGAGCTGATCCCGAACTGCGGTGTGGAAATTCTGGATAAGGACGGCAATGTGGTTGTCCAGGGCAAGACCGATGAGAACGGCGTGATTGTCTTTGACCATCTGGAATACGGCGATTACTTCTATCGTGAATACGATGCCCCGGAGGGATATGTGCTTGATGAAACCGCATATCCGTTCAGCATCAAGGAGGATGGCGAAATCGTCAAGGCAGAAATGACCAACCGTAAGATCGAGGGTACGCTGGAACTGACGAAAAAGGATGTTGCAGATGGAAAAGCTCTGCCGAATGCCGGATTCCGTATCTATGACGAGGAGGGCAATGTTGTCGCAGAGGGTAAAACCGACAAAAACGGCGTTGCTGTATTTAAGCTGACGTATGGTAAGTACAGCTATCAGGAATACGATGCGCCGGAGGGCTACCAGATTGATGACAGCCTGTTCCCGTTTGAGATTAAGAAGGACGGTGAGATCGTCAAAGCGGAGATGACCAACCAGAAGAAGGAGGAAGCTCCGAAGCCGGAGGATCAGGGACCGAAGGAAGATACGCCGAAGCCTTCCAACCCGGATACGCCGAAAACCGGTGATGATACCCCTGTGGGTCTGTATCTGGGACTTCTGGGGCTGTCTGCAGTTGCTGTCGGCGGTGCGGTGATCCTCGGCGGCAAGAAAAAACGTAAGAAATAAGGTGAATAGGAAAGAAACCTGGGGGATGGCATCTGCTGTCCCTCATTTCTTTTCCGGAACAGGAGGTTTGCCTATTGAGCAAGAATAAGAAAAAGCAGGGGAAATATCTGCAGGAGCAGCCGCCTAAGAAGCAGGCTGCGGCAAAGGAGAAAAAAACTGCTGTGAAACAGAAAAAGCCTGCGTCGAAGCAGAAGAAGGAAAGAAAGCTCTCGGCGCAGAAAAGCATCCGATACCGGGAGATGGCAAAGGACGGCATCTGCCGGGTGGACGATCATTTTTACTCCAAGACGGTGCGCTTCATGGATATTAACTATCAGTTGGCGCAGAAGGATGATAAGAATGCAATCTTTGAGAACTGGTGTGACTTCCTCAATTATTTCGATTCCTCTATCCAGTTCCAGCTTTCTTTCATCAACCATCATACCGATATGCGGGAGTATGAGAAGTCCATCCATATTCCGTCCCAGAATGACGCTTTTGACGATGTGCGTCAGGAATATGCGCAGATGCTCCGCAACCAGCTTTCCAAAGGCAACAATGGTCTGGTAAAATCCAAATTCATCACGTTCGGCATCGAAGCCGACAACATCAAGGAAGCCAGACCGAAGCTGGAGCGTATCGAAGCGGACATCCTCGGCAACTTCAAGGTGCTGGGCGTGGCGGCATTTCCGCTGAATGGTGTGGAGCGGCTGAAAATCATGTATGAAACCTTCAACAGCGATCATATGCAGCCGTTCCGGTTCGATTACAGCATGGTGGTCAAATCCGGGCTGGGAACGAAGGACTATATCGCTCCTACCAGTTTTGATTTCCGTGACGGCAAGTATTTCCGCATGGGACGAACCTTGGGGGCGGTGTCCTATCTGCAGATTCTCGCACCGGAGCTGACCGATAAAATGCTGGCAGAGTTTCTGGATATGGATCACGATATGGTGGTCAATCTGCATATCCAGTCCATCGACCAGACAAAGGCGATCAAGACCATCAAATCCAAAATCACGGACATTGACCGCATGAAAATTGAGGAGCAGAAAAAGGCGGTAAGAGCCGGATACGATATGGACATAATTCCGTCCGATCTGGCTACATACGGCGGGGAAGCAAAGAAGCTTCTGGAAGATCTGCAGAGCCGGAATGAGAGAATGTTCCTTGTGACGGTGCTGATTATGAACACCGCCATTGGCAGGCAGAAGCTGGACAATATGATTTTCCAGACAGCCGGAATCGCACAGAAATATAACTGTGCGCTGCGCCGCCTGGATTATCAGCAGGAACAGGGGCTGATGAGCAGCCTGCCCCTCGGCAGAAACTACATCCCGATCAAGCGAGCTTTGACCACAACGGCAACGGCTATCTTTGTTCCCTTTACCACGCAGGAACTGTTCCAGGAGGGGGAAGCGCTTTATTACGGTCTGAATGCCATTTCCAACAACATGATCATGGTTGACCGCAAGAAGCTGAAAAACCCGAACGGCCTGATTCTCGGTACGCCCGGTTCCGGTAAGTCCTTCTCCGCAAAGCGTGAAATGACCAACGCTTTCCTTGTCACCGATGATGATATTATCGTGTGCGACCCGGAAGGCGAGTATTATCCCCTTGTCAATAAAATGCAGGGGCAGGTCATCCGCATTTCTCCCAC
>JBJDYI010000226.1:0-25510 GCA_051867165.1 Faecousia sp.
AGCAGTTGATGTTGATCTTGACCTTGCCGTTGGAGCGCTCGATCTCGATCTTAGCGACGCCTGCGGCGTACAGCTTGTTCTTCAGATACTTACGGATGTTGTAGTCTTCGACGACCAGGTCACCGACCTTGTCTTCGCGGGCGTACCAGCGGGAATCCCAATCCTTGATAACGCCTACCCGCAGTCCATGGGGATTAACTTTCTGACCCATAGCTACCTCCTGATTAAGCCTTCTCGCTCACACCGATGGTGATGTGAGTGGTTCTCTTATTGATCCGAACGAAACCACGACGGGATGCGATGCGGCCGCGCTTCAGGATGGGGCCGGGGTTCGCAACCACGGTGGAAACGTACAGGTTTTCAGCGTTCATGCCGTTGTTGTGCTCAGCGTTGGCAACAGCGCTCTTCAGCAGCTTGGCCATGGGCTCACAGGCTGCCTTGGAGGTCTGGCTCAGCACAGCGGATGCAGTCTTAACATCCATGCCGCGGATCATGTCGCAAACCAGCTTGACCTTACGAGGAGACATACGGACGAATTTAACATGTGCAAAAACTTCCATTTTTCTTCCTCCTTACTTGCTGTTAGCGGTCTTGCTGCCAGAGTGGCCGCGGAAGTTCCGGGTGGGAACGAACTCGCCCAGCTTGTGGCCGACCATATCTTCGGTGATATAGACGGGAACGTGCTTCCGGCCGTCGTGGACAGCGATGGTGTGACCGACGAAGGAGGGGAAGATGGTGGAAGATCTGGACCAGGTCTTCAGAACCTTCTTGTCACCGGCCTTGTTCAGCTCCTCCACGCGCTTGTACAGCTCAGGAGCTACGAAAGGGCCCTTCTTGATACTTCTGCTCATTTCATTTCCTCCTTACTTGCTGTTTCTGCGCTTGACGATGAACTTGTTGGTGGGGTTCTTCGTCTTACGAGTCTTGTAACCCAGTGCAGGCTTGCCCCAGGGAGTGACAGGACCGGAGCGACCGATGGGAGCGCGGCCCTCACCACCACCGTGGGGGTGGTCGCAGGGGTTCATGACAGAGCCGCGAACGGTGGGACGGACGCCCATGTGACGCTTACGGCCAGCCTTACCGATGTGGACGTTCTCATGATCCAGGTTGCCCACCTGACCGATGCAGGCGGTGCAGTTGGTCCGAACATAGCGGACTTCGCCGGAGGGCAGACGGACCTGAGCCAGGTCGCCTTCCTTGGCCATCAGCTGAGCAGCGGCGCCGGCGGAGCGGACCAGCTGAGCGCCGTGGCCGGGCTGCAGCTCCACATTGTGGATGACAGTACCGACAGGAATGTTGGCGATGGGCAGGCAGTTGCCGGGCTTGATGTCGGCATTAGCGGAGGACAGAACCTGGTCGCCAGCCTTCAGGCCGTAGGGAGCCAGGATGTAGGACAGAGTGCCGTCCTCATACTTGATCAGTGCGATATAAGCGGAGCGGTTGGGATCGTACTCGATGCGCTCCACGGTAGCGGTCATATCGGTCTTCAGACGCTTGAAGTCGATCACACGATACTTACGCTTGTTTCCGCCGCCCTTGTGGCGAACGGTGATGTGGCCATAGCTGTTGCGACCGGCATGCTTCTTCAGGGTCTCAACCAGGCTACGCTCAGGTTTTGCCTTCTTGTCCACGCCGTCAAAGCCGGAAACAGTCATGTTGCGGCGAGCGGGGGTGTAAGGCTTAAAAGTCTTAATTGCCATTTGCGTTTCTCTCCTTTATTGAGATTGAATTAGACCATGCCTTCGAAGAGCTCGATGGTCTTGGAATCGGCAGTCAGGGTGATGATTGCCTTCTTGTAGTCGGGGCGCTTGCCGGCAGGGTAAGCGCCGGTGCGCTTAGCCTTGCCCTGCATGCGGATGGTGTTAACCTTAGCGACCTTGACGCCGAAAGCCAGCTCAACGGCTTCCTTGATCTGGGTCTTGTTGGCGTTGACGTCCACCATGAAAACGTACTTCTTATCAGCGACAGCCTCCATGGACTGCTCGGTGATGACAGGTCTTCTGATAATATCGTAAGCGTTCATTATGCGAATACCTCCTCGATCTTGGCCAGAGCAGCCTTGTCGACGACCAGCTTGTTGGCGTTCACGATGTCGTAAACGTTCAGCAGGTTAGCAAAGGTGACCTCGCAGCCGGGGATGTTGCGGCCGGACTTGACAACATTCATATCAGCCTCAGCGGTAACAACCAAGGCCTTGGTGTTGCAGTTGACGGCAGCCAGGAACTTAGCGAACTCAGCAGTCTTGGGAGCGTCCATCTTGATGGAGTCGATGACCACCAGATTGGTCTCCTGAGCCTTTGCGCTCAGAGCGCTCTTCAGAGCCAGACGCTTGGCCTTCTTGTTCAGGGTGTAGCTGTAATCGCGGGGCTTGGGAGCGAACACGATACCGCCGTGAGTCCACTGGGGAGCACGGGTGGAACCCTGACGGGCACGGCCGGTGCCCTTCTGACGCCAGGGCTTACGGCCGCCGCCGGAAACCTCTGCGCGGGTCAGAGCGCTCTGAGTGCCCTGACGCTTGTTGGCCAGGTGGTTCTTAACCACATCATGGACAACAGACTGGTTGGGGGTGATGCCGAACACAGCTTCGGAGAGTTCGATCTCGCCAACCTGCTCGCCAGCCATATTGAAAACTTTAGTAAGCATGATTTAAGATCTCCTTTCCTTAACCTCTTGCAGAAGCCTTCTGGGGATTTCTGCCGGATGCCTTCTGAGGGTTCTTGCTGATGCCGGTCTCCACATTCTTGACCTTGTTGTTCTTGACGGTGTTGCGGATGTAGACCAGACCGCCCTTGGGGCCGGGGATGGCGCCGCGGATAACGATCATGTTCAGCTCTGCATCAACCTTGACGATCTCCAGGTTCTCGATGGTGACCTGCTCATTGCCCATCTGGCCAGCGCCGATCTTGCCAGGGAAGATGCGGGACTGGTGGGAAGAGGCGCCCATGGAACCTGCGTGACGGTGGACAGGGCCGCCGCCGTGGGTCATGTCGGTGCGGTGTGCGCCGTGGCGCTTCACAACGCCCTGGTAGCCATGGCCCTTGGAAACGCCGGTGACATCGATCATGTCGCCAGCGGCGAAGGTGTCAGCCTTGATGACGTCGCCCAGGTTCATGTCAGCGGCGTTATCCAGCTTGAACTCCTTCAGGTGCTTCTTGGCCTCGACGCCGGCCTTCTTCAGGTGGCCAGCCTCAGGCTTGGTCAGCTTGGACTCCTTGATGTCTTCGTAGCCCAGCTGGACGGCAGTGTAGCCGTCGGTCTCAACGGTCTTCTTCTGAGTGACGACGCAGGGACCTGCTTCCACAACGGTAACAGGAATGACCTTGCCGCTCTCATCGAAAATCTGGGTCATGCCCACTTTCTTGCCGATGATTGCTTTTTTCATCTTGGGTTTACTCCTTTATATTAGGTTATTGGTTGACTTGACGCATTGGGTACGTCTGCCAACATGACCCGTCCGCCCGATGCCAGACAGTGCGGGCTGCTGTATTTTTTCGTTGTTACGTAAAAAATTACAGCTTTATCTCAATCTCAACGCCAGCAGGCAGATCCAGGCTCATCAGAGCTTCGACGGTCTTCTGATTGGGGTTGAGGATATCGATCAGTCTCTTGTGGGTTCTGCGCTCGAACTGCTCACGGGAGTCCTTGTACTTGTGGACAGCCCGAAGGATGGTAACAACTTCCTTCTTGGTGGGCAGCGGGATGGGGCCGGAAACCTGGGCGCCGTTGCGCTTCGCGGTCTCCACGATCTTTGCAGCGCTGGAGTCGATCAGCTGGTGATCGTAAGCCTTCAGTCGAATGCGGATCATCTGGTTTGCCATGGTTTGTTTTCCTCCTTGAATTACGTACCTAGTTACTAAGTGTCTGGGTACGGTCGAATTGCTTTTGTCCGCGCCGCCGTGCGTATCACTCCGAGCCATGAAAAATGGCCGACCGAGGCCGACCTTCCTTCAGGGCGCAGCGATATACGCAAGCGCTTCCGTGAAGCAATTCAGCCGCCCGATGACCGGACATACTCCGCGGAAGTTACCGTCTTTCGACGCAATCTCCCGCATCATCGCAGTGCACGCGCAGTTTCCCTGTCACGCGCTTGAATAATATAACACCCCTGCGTCAAAATGTCAAGGGTTTTTTCAGAAAAAATCATAAAAATTCCTATATTTTTTCGTGCAAACCGGAGAATAATTTTTTATAAAGTCCATGTCCAAAAATGCAAATCCATCAAATCATGCGTCCTCGGTCCTCCTGAGACATAATTCGTCAATGCGCATTTTTTGTGAGGACGATGTATAAAAAACGGAGGAATTGTCTGCACTGACAGTTCCTCCGGTTTTTATTTCAGTTCCCAGGTTTTAATCTGGCTGGCTTTTTCGTAAAGCCGCAGGTAGCTGTCGTAACGGCTTGCTTCGATGTGGCCGGATTCCAGAGCCGCCCGAACGGCGCAGCCCGGTTCCTTCCGGTGGGAGCAATCCCGGAACTGGCAATCTCCAATGTATTTTCCGAAATCCGGGAAAGCATACTGGAGGTTCTCCTTCAGGATCACATCCATCTGGTCTGTGTCAAAGGAGGAAAAGCCAGGGGTATCCGCCACATAGGTGTCCTCCCCCAGGGCATACAGCTCCACATGGCGGGTGGTATGGCGGCCGCGGCCCAGTTTCTCGGAAACCTCTCCCGTGGGCAGGGCCAATTCCGGACACAGTCTGTTCAGAATACTGCTCTTTCCCACGCCGGAATTGCCGGTGAATGCCACCAGCTTTCCACGCAGCAGCTGCCGCAGCTGCTCCACACCTTCGCCGGTTTCAGCACTGGTACAGATCACCGGGAATCCAGCGTGCTGGTAAATACGCACCAGATCCACGGCCGGATCCAGGTCGCACTTGTTCACACACAAAACCACCTGCACTTCCTGGTCACCGGCAATGGCGGCCACCCGGTCAATCAGGAAAGGCTCTGTGACCGGATTGACATTGGCCGCGAACACCACCAGGGCATCCACATTGGCCACCGCCGGCCGGACAAAACTGTTGCGCCTGGGCAGAATCTTCTCCACCATGCCTTTGCCCCGCTCCACGGTAATCTCCACCATATCGCCGGTGAGGGGAGAATTTCCCTCCTTGCGCAGGATGCCCCGGGCCCGGCAGGAAATCACCCGGCCCGGAATCTGCACATCGTAAAATCCGCTGATAGACCGAATGATCCGGCCTGTCATTTTTTCTGTCATACCTTAAAACTCCACGGTCTGAGAGCTGTATACCTCGCCATCGATAACCAGGTCAAACACGGACGTGCCTCTTCCTTCCACATTGGGCACCGTGAAGAGGTCTGTCCCGGGTTCCACAGTGGCACTGACAATGGCAACGCCATCGCGCAGCACCGTCACATTATACATGGTGTCCCGGGACGGCAGCGCAAAGGTAACGGTGACCCTGGACCAGGATCCCCCCCCATCAGGTTCCCTGGTTTCATCCGGCACATACTCCGGCTTGTTTTCCGTCGGCGCTGTGGTTTCCGCAGGACCTTCGGAAATTTCCAGAATGATCTTTGTGGTCACATCAATTTCTTCTCCCGCAGGCTCCGACTGGTAAACCACCGTTCCTGCCGGCTCATTGCTGGCCACCGGAACCGTGCTGACCTGCTCAAAGCCCTTGGCATTCAGCAATTCCACCGCGTGCTCCTTGTCCTTGCCGAGAACATCCAGCATCTGGGCCATTTTCCGGTCCGGCCCGGAACTGACGTAAATTTTAATGGCCTGGCCTTCCGTCAATTCAGTGCCTGCCACCGGATCGGTGCGAATGATCAGGCCCTCAGGCACTTCATCGCTGGGTTCCTCGCTGAACACAGGATGGAACCCCTGCCCTGCCAGCGCCGACTTCACTTCCTCCGGGCGGAAGCGGATGAAGTCATCCATGAGCTTCACTTCCGGTTCCGCGCCCATGCTGATGGTAATCCAGATATCGGCACCCTTTTTGACCTCTGTGCCGCCGACAGGTTCCTGACTCATGATCAGGCCCTTTTCAAATTCATCATCATACTGCTGGGGACGAAGCTGAATATGGAAGTCCTCCAATTCCTGGACCAGATAATCACTGTATTCTTCCCCGATCAGATTTGGTACCTTCACATATTCCAGTTCCCGGTTCAGCAGAACGCCATTAAACAGCGCCACCAGGAACACCACAATGGCAAAAATCGCCACGGCGCTGCATACCACAATTGCCACTGTGGCCACACGGCTGCGCTGTTCTTCCTCTCGCTGCCGCTCTTCGGCCAGACGGCGCTGCTGGGCCCGGCGGGCGCTTTCGGCGGCTTCCCGGCTCCTGGCTGTGCCGGCCGGGGCTGTATTGGCACTTCGTTTTTGAGCAGGCGCAGGCTGCTGGACACCATTACGGCGTACCCACAGATTATCCGAGGTGCTGCGCAGACGCATACTGTCGCCGGGCACCCGGGAGGGCGCCTGACCAGTTTTGGCCTGGACCACTTTCTCCGCCGTGGTCCGGGGCTTTGCATGATCACCCAGCACCGTGATGGGACGGGTGGCATCATCCACAATGCTCCGATATTGGAACAGGATGGCCGGATTCTTCCGGAATTCTTCCATATCCTGCAGCATTTCCGTGGCAGATACATACCGGTCCTGAACTTCCAGGGCCATACTCTTCATAATGATCTGTTCCAGACCTGCGGGAATATTGGGGTTCAGGGTGGAGGGCAGGGCTGCGCCACCGTTGATGTGCTGGATGGCCACGGCCACAGGGGACTCCCCATCATAGGGAGGCCGTCCGGTGATCATTTCATACATGACCACGCCGAGGGAATAGATGTCGGAACGGTTATCGGTATAGCCACCCTTGGCCTGTTCCGGGGAGATATAATGCACGCTGCCCAGGGCTTCCTTGGTCAGGGTATTGCTTTTGCTCATCACCCGGGCAATGCCAAAATCCATCACCTTCACACTGCCGTTTTTCAGCACCATCACATTGTGAGGCTTGATGTCCCGATGAATGATGCCCCGGCTGTGGGCATGCTCCAGACCCTTGCAGATCTGCATGGCAAAATGGAGGGTTTCCTTCCAGTTGAGAACGCCCTTCTTTTCCATGTACTGCTTCAGAGAAATGCCGTCAATCAGTTCCATAACGATGAAGTTGGCATCTTCTGTGGAGGAAACGTCGTAAACCTGGACGATGTTGGGATGGCTCAGCATGGCCACGGCTTCGCCCTCCGCATGGAAGCGGCGGCGGAATTCCTCGTCCTTGGCAAATTCGTCTTTCAGAATTTTGATTGCCACCAACCGGTTGAGCCGGTGGCAGCGGGCTTTATAAACAACGGCCATGCCGCCGGTGCCGATTACTTCCAGAATTTCGTATCGGTCATCCAGCAGCCGCCCAATATATTGATCCATACTTTAGAAATGCTCCTTTCGAGACCCAAACGAATCAAATCAAAACCAGAATACTGGTCACATTATCCGGCGCCCCCCGGTTTTTGGCAATGTCCAAAAGCCGTTTGCAGCAATGGGCCTTGTTGACGCCGTGGACAACTTCAAACAGGATCTCCTGGTCGTCCATCATATTGCTCAATCCGTCGGAACACAGCAGGAAAAAGTCTCCTTTGGCCACATCCAGATGGAAAATGTCACACATAACCGTGGCTTCCGTACCAATGGCACGGGTAATGAAGTTTTTGCCAGGGTAGGTTTTGGCGCGTTCCGGGGTCAGCTCTCCCCGATCCACCATCATCTGCACCAGAGAATGGTCCTTGGTGATCTGGCGGATGCCGCTGCGGTCAATGCCGTAGGCCCGGCTGTCGCCCACATTGATCACGGTTGCCTTTTTGCCATGAACCAGCACCGCAACCAGGGTGGTGCCCATGCCGTCAAACTCCGGAAACTGCTGGGACTGGTCAAACACGGTAAAGTTCGCCAGCTTCACCGCACTGCGCAGGATCTGATCGATTTTCGCCTGATCCAGATGGGGTTTCCAGCTCTGGCGAACTTCCTGCACGAACACATCCACCGCCAGAGAACTGGCAATGTTGCCGGATTTGGCGCCGCCCATGCCGTCGCAGACGATGCACAGCATACTGCTTCGATCAAGCTGTTCAATTTGATAGGCATCCTGATTCTGCTTGCGTACACAGCCCTGGTCTGTCAATCCCCAGCTTTGCATGGACTTCGCTCCTTTCGGAGAAACCCGCGCTCAAAGGCATCAATGTTTCTCTTTGTTGTATTTTCTTCTCAGCTGACCGCAGGAGGCGTCAATGTCGCCACCCAGGGTTCGCCGGACAGTGGCGGTCACACCGCCGTCTTCCAGGATTTTCTGGAATTTCGCAACCGCCATGCGGCTGCTGGGTTTTAAAGGACTCTCCTCCACATGGTTCAGCGGAATCATGTTCACATGGGCAGGCAGGCCCTTCAGCCGGCGCAAAAGCTCTTTCGCATTGGCTTCGGAGTCGTTGACCCCATCGATCATGGCGTACTCGAAATGGATCCGCCGGGAGGTTGCCGCATAATAATTTCGGCAGGCTTCCAGCAGCACGTCAATGGGATAGGCCTTGTTCACCGGCATGATCTTCCCTCGGATCTCATCGTTGGGACCATGCAGAGAAATGGCCAGGCTGATCTGAAGCTTTCTTTTGGCCAGTTCCTCAATTTTCGGCACCAGGCCGCAGGTGGAAAGGCTGATGTGACGCATGGAAATATTCATTCCGTCTTCGCTGTTCACCAGTTCCAGAAATCGCATCACGTTGTCAAAATTATCAAGGGGTTCTCCAATGCCCATCAGCACCACATGGGAGACGGGCAAGCCGGAATCGATCTGGGTAAACAGCACCTCATCCAGCATCTCATAGGGTTCCAGCCGCCGCACAAGGCCGCCAATGGTGGAGGCGCAGAAGGCACAGCCCATACCGCAGCCCACTTCCGTGGAGATGCAGACGGTGTTGCCATAGTGATAGCGCATGAGAACGGTTTCCACACAGTTGCCGTCGTACAGCTGCCACAGGTACTTGATGGTACCGTCTTTGGTGGATTCCTGCTTGCGGACCACCTTGGGCGGATGGATGGGGTACTTTTCCGAAAGCACATCCCGCAGCCCTTTGGGCAGGTTGGTCATCTCGTCATAGGAACGGACACCCTTATGGAGCCAGGAATAAACCTGCTTGGCCCGGAAGGCCGGCTGGCCCAGCTCTTTTAATACCGCCCCGATTTCCGGCTGCGTCATGGATTTCAGATTCATGTTTTCCTCCGCAGACGGCTGATGAAGAAACCGTCCGTATCATAGTCGCCGGGAATCAGCGTCAGCATCCCGGTCTCATTCTTGGGAAATACCGCCGGCAGTTCCAGCGGTTCCAGGTAAAAGTCGTCCCGGGCTGCCAGGAAGGCTTTCACCACATCTTCATTTTCCCGGCGCAGCACCGTGCAGGTGGAGTACATCAAAACGCCGCCGGGCTTGACGTAATTTGCCTGATTGGAGAGGATCGCCAGCTGCAACGCCGGCAGGTCTTCCATCTGCTTCAGATTTTTATAGCGGATGTCCGGTTTTTTGCGGATGATGCCAAGGCCCGAACAGGGGGCATCGCAGATCACCACATCCATGGCATCCCGCCATTCCGGTACGGTCAGGGTGGCATCCTGCTGCCGGGGATGGATATTGGATAGCTTCAGACGGTCCGC
This sequence comes from Faecousia sp., assembly GCA_051867165.1. Lineage (GTDB taxonomy): Bacteria > Bacillota > Clostridia > Oscillospirales > Oscillospiraceae > Faecousia. The sequence continues at coordinate 9,668 of JBJDYI010000226.1, forward strand.
ACCGTTTTGGATCAGCTCTGCCTTATGGGCATGAACGTCACAGGCGGTAATCCTGCCCTTTCCGCCCATGGCAATGGCGGCCGCAAAGCTCTTACCGCCGGGGGCCGCGCAGCAATCCAGCACATGGATCTCATCGCATGGCAGCTGCGCGCAGAGAACGCTCAGCTTGGAGGCTGGGTCCTGCACATAAAACAGGCCCTCCCGGAAGGCATCCAGGTGCTCCAGATTGCCGGTGCCGGACAGCACCAAACAGTTTTCCATCCAGCCATGGGGCCGGGGGGAGACGCCCTGCGCTTGCAGTTTTTTCATCAGTTCTGCCGTGTCGGTCCGCAGGGTGTTCACCTGCACCACCGTTTCCGGGGCTTCATTATCCGCCTTCAGCATGGATTCCAGCTTTCCCTTGGGCAGATTCGCCTTGAGAAGAGAAATCAGTTCCTCGGGATGGCTGTATTTTTCCGCATAGGAGACCGGCTCGGTCAGGCTGCCCTTGGTACGCACGGCATTGCGAAGAACGCCATTGACCAGGGAGGACGCCTTGGGATTGCGGCTGTATTTCTTGGCCAGTGCCACGGATTCATTCACCGCCGCGCTGTCCGGTATTTTGTCAAGTTCATAGATCTGGTACAGGCCCAAACGGAGGATATCCTGAATCACAGGATGCAGATCCTTCAGTTTTCCGGTGAGCAGCTGCTTCAGGTAATAGTCCAGCTTTCCCTGGTTTTGCAGCACACCGTAGCAAAGCCGGGTGGCCAGGCCCGCATCTCTCGCATCCAGCCGGTCCCGCTGGATGTATGCCTTCAGGACACCATTGGACCAGGCCCCTTCCTTGCGGCAGGCAATCAGCGCATTCAGCGCCGTTTCCCGGGCACCCATGGTTATCCTTCCAGGGGATGGCCCCGGAAATAATCAGGCGCTGCCATCCGCTTGCCGCCTTCAGCCTGAAGGGACCGGATTTCCACGGCGCCTTCACCGCAAGCCATCACCAAACCGGTTTTGGTCAGGCCCAGGATTTGGCCGGGCTTACCGCTGCCATCCACCACGCGGGTTTCGTGGACCTTGAATTTCTTACCCTGGAGTTCCATGGTGGCCACGGGCCAGGGGTGCAGGCCCCGGACATGGTTATGCACCTGCCGGGCTGTCTTTTTCCAGTCAATGGGACACATGGTCTTGTCCAGCATGGGGGCATAGCTAACCTCTGCCGGATTCTGGGGGACAGCGGGTACCGCGCCCTGGGTGAATCGGGTCAGGGTCTTGCTGAGCAAATCCGCACCCAGCACCGCCAACCGGTCCAGCAGCTCGCCGGCAGTCTCATTCTCTCCAATGTCCGTCCTGGACACCTCAATAATATCACCGGCATCCATTTCCCGGCACAGATACATGGCGGAAACGCCAGTCTCGGTCAGGCCGTCCAGCACCGCCCACTGATAGGGGGCGCTGCCCCGGTATTGGGGCAAAACGCTGGCATGGATGTTGATGCAGCCAAAGGTGGGAATGTCCAGCACCTTCTGAGGCAAAATCCGGCCATAGGCAACCACGGCGCAAATGTCAGGCTTCAGATCCCGCAGCTGCTGCACAGTCTCCTCTTCCCGGAAATTTTCCGGCTGGAACACAGGCAGCTGATGGGCAAGGGCCACTTCCTTTACATCGGAATAAACCAGCTTCATGCCCCGGCCCTTGGGACGATCCGGCTGGGTATAGACGCCCACGACATCGAAGCCGTCAGCGATGATTTTTTTCAGACAGGTGGCCGCAATATCCGGCGTACCCATGAAAACAACTCTCAAATTCGTCACTCCTGTGATTATTCGTCGTCGGCCATCAGTTCTTCTTCCGTCAGGAACCGCTCCATGACCTCGGTGTAAACGATGCCGTCCAGATGATCCAATTCATGGCAGAAGCACCGGGCGACAAGTTCTTCGCCTTCCACTTCAAACCATTCGCCGTTCCGGTCCTGCGCTTTGACCTTGGCATAATAAGGCCGCTTCACCAGGCCGTATTTGCCGGGCACACTGAGGCAGCCTTCCGCGCCGGTCTGGTCGCCGTCTGTTTCCAGCAGACTGGGGTTCACCAGTTCCAGAATCTCATCGCCCAGATCCACCACAACCACCCGGCGCAGGATGCCCACCTGGGGGGCAGCCAGGCCAACGCCGTTGGCCTCCTGCATGGTCTCGGCCATGTCATCGAGCAGCTTGTGGAGCTTGCTGTCAAAGCTGGTCACCGGACGGCAAACTTTATGCAGAGCAGGCTCTTTGTCCGTTAAAATTTTACGAAGTCCCATTGAAAAACCTCATTTCTCTATTCAAAACCATTGATGTCGAGGAACGCCGACACATTTCGGTTCAAGTTGTCTTTGCTGAATTCCCGCAGAAGATGGGCCAGCAGCAGCCGCAGATTGCGGGTCATACGGCACTGTAACGTCAGCCGGTAGCGGAAATGATAATTGATTTTCGGCACCGGACAGGGCGCCGGGCCGAGGATGGTGCAGGTTTCTTCCCTGTAATCGGGATGGGACAGCAGACATTTCAGGCTGTCCCGGAATTTAACTGCGCCCCGCAGGACGGCTGTTTCGTCCTGTCCCACAAAGGTGACCAGGCCGAAATCCCCAAAGGGAGGCGCGTTCTGAACCCGGCGCAGCTCTATTTCCAGATCATAAAATCCGTCATAATCCTGCCGGGCCGCCAGACGGATGACCTGATGCTCCGGCACCAGTGTCTGGATCATGGCACGCCCGGCGGCGTCGCCGCGGCCTGCCCGACCCACTACCTGGGTCAGCATATTGAAGGTGGTCTCCCCTGCCCGGTAGCCGCCGGTATACAGGCTGAGATCCGCATCCAGAACCCCAACCAATGTCACACCCGGCAGATTCAGGCCCTTGGCCACCATCTGGGTGCCGATGAGGACGGGAATGTTTTCCTGCTGAAACCGGTCCAGGATTTTTTCGTGGGTGTTCACCGCGCTGACGGTATCCGCGTCCATACGGATGGTTTCCATGTCCGGCAGCAGGGTATTAAGCTCCGTCTGAACCTTCTGGGTGCCGGTACCTATGGTTTTCAGCGGTCCGCCGCATCGGGGGCACCGGTCGGGAACGCTCTGGGAAAAGCCGCAATAATGGCACATCAGTCGTTGATTGGCGCTGTGGTACGTCAACCGGATGCTGCACCGGGGACATTCCGGGGTTTCCCGGCAGTCTACACAGACCAGGCATCGGGCGTTGCCCCGGCGGTTTAACAGCAGGATGGTCTGCTTGCCCGCCTTCCAGGTATCCACCATGGCTTCCCGCAGGGGGATACTCAGCGCCTGGTCATTGCCCAACTTCAGCTCCTGGCGCATATCCACAATCTCAACGGCAGGCAGCGGCCGACCGCCGAACCGTTCTTTTAAGGAATAGAGGCGGTAGTCACCGCTCTTTGCCCGGTACATGGATTCGATGGAAGGGGTAGCAGAACCCAGCAGCACCAGGGCATTTTCCCGGGCGCCCCGCCAGATGGCCACTTCCCTGGCCGAATACCGGGGATTATTTTCTGATTTATAGGAGTGCTCCTGTTCCTCATCCAGAATGATGAGACCGGGATCGCAGGGGGCAAACACGGCGCTGCGGGTGCCCACCACCACGGTAGCCTGTCCGTTGCGAACCCGCTTCCATTGGTCATACCGTTCTCCGGCAGACAGGCTGGAATGGAGCACCGCCACCTGGTCCCCGAAATAGGCCGCCATCAGTCCCAACAGCTGGGGAGTCAGGGCGATTTCCGGCACCAGAAGCATGGCGCTTTTGTTTCGATCCAGGGCCTGACGGATCAGTTTGATATAAACGGAAGTCTTTCCCGAGCCGGTGACGCCGTACAGCAGCGCCACGCCGGGATTCTCCTGCCGCATCTGGTCAGCCAGGCCCAGAAAGCAGCGGTTTTGTTCCTCATTCAGTTCCAGCGGGCCGTCCAGTTTGGCCGGTTTGATCTCCCGGCAGCGCAGCACGCTGCGCTCTGTCAGGGTCACATAACCCAGTTTTTCCAGCCGGTTGACGGTGGCTGTGGACGCGCCGGTGAAATAGCACAGTTCCTTCACCGCCACACTGCCCAAGCTGCACAGCAGCTCCAGCACACCCCTTTGCATGGCCGCCGATTTCGGACGATGGGACGCAAATTCCATGGCTTCCTCCGGGGAAACAGCCAGGGTGGCAATTTTCTCCGTTTTGTCCGAGGTGCGCTGCAGAAAGTCGGTTTTGGCTGTCAGCCATTTCTTTTTTACAAGATAAGAAACCGCATCCGAAAGGGTTGTTTCATCACTGATCAATCCACGCAGGGCCGTTTCTTCTCCCTGGCCGCCCAGTTCTTCCAGAAACTCCAGAATTTCCCGGGCGCCCTCCTTTTTAAGGGTTTTATCCTTCCACTCCCGGTTTTCTGTCAGGGAAAAACATTCTTTGGACTGGAACCACAAGCCGGCCGGCAGCATGGCTCGGACGGCATCATAGTAGGTACAAAAGTATCGTTCCCGAAGGAAGGCCGCCAGCCGCAGCTGGGTATCTGACAGAATAGGGCCGTCATCCAGGCAGCGTTCCACTACTTTCAGCCCGGATTCCTCGCCGGTCTCCACCGAAAGAACAATACCCTCGCAGCGGCGGTTCCCCCGGCCGAAGGGCAGCTGCACCCGCTGACCGGGCTGCAGCGTCATCCCTTCCGGGATCCGGTAGGAATAGGGCTTATCGATGGCGAAATTCGCCGCAGACACAGCAATTTTCGCAATCATCGCCCTGCCTCCTTTTTTCACTGGCTTTTCTTGCGTGGATCGTCTTTCCCAAGCAAAGGGATTGCCTTCGAAAAAACGATGACCGGGATTGTCTCTTAGTTCTTGTATTCGTCCTTTACGGAGCCGCACAGCTTGCCTTCTGCCACTTCCTTAATGGCCAGGGTGACGGGCTTCTCGGGCAGCTCTTCCTGGAATGCCTCGGCTTCCGCGGCGATCTGGCGGGCACGGTGTGCCACCACATTCACCAGCAGATAACGGCTTTCCATATTCTTCAGCAGATCAGCAACAGGGGGGTACAGCATAGTTCATCCTCCAAATTCAATTTCAAATTCTATTAGTTGTTTTCCAGATTGGAAATAATATTTAAAATTTCATCGGCACAGCGGTTTGCATCATCATTGACCACAACGTAGTCATACCAGCTGCGCTGCTCCATTTCCCAGACCGCCCGCTCCATGCGGATGGCAATCTGGTCCTCCGGGGTGTCGCCCCGGCCCCGAAGGCGCCGTTCCAGTTCCTCCATGGAAGGCGGCATGATGAAAATCAGGGTCGCATCCGGAACGGCTTTCCGAACCTGCTCTGCGCCCTTGGGCTCGATATCCAGCAGGACATGGCCCTTCTGCAGTTTTGCCTCAGCCTGGCCCCGAAGGGTACCGTAATAGTTTTTGGCATGGACGTCATATTCCAGGAATTCGTTCTGGCGGATCATCTCCTCAAAACATTCCTTGGAAATGAAGAAATAGTGGACGCCATCCACTTCATTGGGCCGCGGGTCCCGGGTGGTGGCGGACACGGAAAAGGACAGATCCTTCCGCTTCTCCATCATCTGCTTCAGTACAGTGCCTTTGCCCACACCGGAGGCACCGGAAATGACGATCAGTTTTCCCTTGCTCATTCTTCTTCCTCCTTCAGCGCCTCTTCCGGCTTGTCCATCCATCGGGCGTAAATGGTTTCCGTGGGGATGGCCGATAAGATCACATGGTCCGTATCCATGAGAATCACCGACTTGGTCTTGCGGCCATAGGACGCATCAATCAGCATGCTGCGCTCCCGGGCTTCCTGGACCACGCGCTTGATGGGCGCGGAATCCGGGGCCACAATGGCAAGCAGCCGGTTGGCAGCAATCATGCTGCCGAATCCAATATTGATCAGTTTCATATTACTCGATATTCTGGGTCTGTTCCCGGATTTTTTCCAGTTCTGCCTTGATGTCTACCACGATCCGAGCCAGTTTCACATCGGTGCACTTGGATCCGATGGTATTGGATTCCCGGTTCATCTCCTGCAGCAGGAAATCCAGCTTCCGGCCAATGGCGCCGCCGTTGGTCAGCATGGTGTTCATCTGCTCCAGATGGCTGCGCAGGCGAACCGTTTCCTCGTCCACAGCCACCTTGTCCGCGAAAATAGCAGCTTCCGTCAGGATTCGGCTTTCGTCGATGGCGGTATTGGCCAGCACTTCCTTCAGCTTGTTTTCCAAACGGGTCCGGTAATCGATGACTGTCTGGACGTTTCCGGCTTCCACCTGGGCCACCAGCTCCAGAATGGTATTGCCCCGGCGGCGCAGGTCATTTTCCAGGGCCTTGCCTTCGGCTGTCCGCATGGCATCATAGCTTTCCAGGGCCTTGGTCACAACACCCATCATGTCGGCCAGCAGCTGCTCCTCATCCACTTCCGGCTTTTCCACGGTAAACACGTCCGGCATCCGGGAAAGCAGAGACACGCTGATGTCATCTGCCACATCGTAATCCGTGGCCATCTGCTTCATGGCTGCCAGGTAGCCTTCCACCATGGCCGCGTTCAGGCTGACTTTCACATCTGCCGCGCCCTCAGAGCGAACGGTGATGAATACATCCACCTTGCCCCGGGAAATGGTGTTTTTCACAGCCTGCTTCACCGTTTCCTCCGCAAAGGAAAGCATTCTGGGAAGCTTCACAGTGCAGTCCAGATACCGATTGTTGACAGAGCGAAGCTCCACCGTAAATTCACGGCCATTTACTGTTTCCACTGCACGGCCATAGCCGGTCATACTCTTTACCAAGATCATGATCCCCTTTTCTTGGACTGCGGCAGGTGGTCTGCGGCATATCCTGTAATGGTATAAATGGTTTTATCTGTTTTCGCCAGACGGCGGTCATACAAAACAATGAAAACAATGCTCAGGAGGAATGCCAGGCTGCCCATCAGGGCACCGGAAAGGTGCATGGCCGCAGCCAGGGCATATCCCACAAAAAACAACACCAGCGGCATCATATACAGCACCACAGCCGCTTTCAGCACCGGTCCGGATTCTGAGCGGATGTTCACCAGGTCCCCCACCCCGGCGCCAATGGGATTATCCGCCGTGAGCAGGATGGTTTCCTTGGCAGCGCCGCAGCCGGCGCATTTGTGGCAGTCGCCGGAACAGGCGCTTTCGCGCACACAAACCACCTGGGCCGTGCCATTGTCATAAACTTCTCTGATCCGTACAAGCTGTTCCATGGCATCTCCTTTGTTTACTTCGCAAAGAGGTTCGCTGTAATGGAATAGCTTCTGATGGCACCCAGGTTGGAGAACTCCTCCCCGAGATGCACCGTGGCTTTAAAGGTAGAGGTTCCCGCCACCGCATTTGTGAAATCAGCGCGAATGGAAATATCCTCTGGTGTAATCTTCATCAGTTCCGTCGCGGGACCCCGCAGGGCAACGGTAATTTTCTTTTCAATAATGTCCGCTTCTAGGCCTGCCGGCACGTTGACAGCCTCGATGTTTTCCACTTCGAATTCCTTGACAATCAGCCCGTTGAACTGAATGTTTACCTTTGCCTCCGTGATATTCGACAGGTTGGTGACGCCTTCCGGCAGGGTAATGGGAATGGTCAGCTCCTGGGACTTTTCAATGTTGCTCAGGTCGATTTTGCCCAGGCTGATGCTGTCACCCAGTTCTTCCAGAACCGCGCCGCCGCCGGACAGCCGGATGGTTGCGGGCGCAATTTCAATGATGGTGTTTTTCTCCGTGGCGCCGCCGCCATAGACGACTTCCGCCTCCAGCCTGACCTCCTTCACCTGGTGGATCTTCACATCCAGATGAACGTATTCCACATTGGTGGTGATCAGCTCGGCATCCACGGGATTTCCCTCTGCGTCACACAGGGTATACCGGTAATCCTGGCTGATGGATTCCCGCTGTTCACTCAGATCCACTTCGATCACAGCTTTTGTAATCAGATCCGCCACAGAGGCAGGACCCACCACCGTCACACTGGAATAGTCCAGCACCCGGTTTTCCCGGTCAGACATAAAGCCATCGGGAGTGGATCCGCTCCATACCACTTCCACCGGAACTTCCTTGTTCCGGCGGGCCTCCACCGTCACATAGATGTTGGCCGGATATCGGTTTTCAATGGTCAGGGCATTGGAGGACACATCGCTGGGATAAACCGGGGTATAGGTCAGCGCCCGCTTCTCCTCCGGTTCATAAATGTCCGTCAGATTGACTTTCAGGACCATATTGCTGTTATTGACTTTGGCCAGATCGCTGCGGTTGCCGGACAGGGTCAGATCCACCTCGTCGGCAGATATGGCGGTAATCATCAGGTTCCGCTCCGTCAGAACGGTCTCACCCTCCAACACCACAGGCACATTATAAATGGTATTGTCCGATTCCTTGCTCACATTGGTGACCACATACAGCCACAGGCCGAAGGCAATCACAACGGACAGCAGAATGGAAGTCACTTTACTTTTCATCATAACCATCTGCCTCCTTTGCACCCTGCGTCACTTTCTGCTTCAGCCACAGCATGGGATTCTTTTCCCGGTCCACTTCCTGCACGGGGCACAGCTCATTGTGCAGCAGTTTATCCAGGGTCTGGGGGGCCAGATGCCGCTTCAGCATACCGCCCACCGCCACGGAAATGGTGCCGGTTTCCTCGGACACGATGACCACCACTGCATCCGACACTTCGCTCATGCCCACGCCGGCCCGGTGCCGGGTGCCCAAATCCGCACTGAGACGGACGCTGTCAGACAAAGGCAGCACACAGCCGGCAGCCGCAATGCGGCCATCCCGGATGATCATGGCGCCATCATGCAGCGATGCCTTTGGGAAGAAAATGTTGCGAATCAGCTGTTCGGACACCTGACCATCAATCTGGGTGCCGGTCTTGAAGTATTCCTCCAGCCGCTGTTCCCGGGCAAATACCATCAAGGCGCCCACCCGTTCCCGGCTCATGATTTCACAGGCCATGACCGCCTGGGAGATGACGGCATCCATCTCCTGAAGCGGCTTGCTGGTGGAAAAGAAATTCCGCAGCTTCACATTGCCCAGATGATCCAGCATCCGGCGCAGCTCCGGCTGGAACAGGATGACAAACGCCAGAATACCAACGGCCAGGAACTGATTCAGAATAAAGCTGATGGTATGCAGTTTCATGGCATCCGTCAGCCAGGCAATCACAATAATGGCCAGAACAGTTCTGGCAATGCGCATGATGCTGGGAGTTCGCAGCATCGGCAGCAGTTTGTAAATCAAAAACGCCACCACAATAATATCCAAATAGTCGGACCACTGCATTCCTATCAGTTGCTGCAGCAGGCTATGAATCGCTTCCATCGAAATTTTCCCCTTTTATGTCAACTATTGCAAAGAGCATACTTCGCTATCGTATACTTACCTATTATCTTGTCTATTATAGCGGATCGGGCTCCTATTGGCAATAGACATTGTGTAAAAATTTTATGGCTGATAGGGGGACAATTTAGATGCAGCCCGGAGAAATGCTGCCGTTTCCATATTAGAAGAATCATAGCCAAAGCTGACCCGGACCGTCCCGCTGCCAAGTGTGCCGGCGCTTTCATGAGCATAGGGAGCGCAGTGAAGTCCGGCCCTGACCGCCACCCCCAGCTGTGCGAGTTTTTCCGCCGCTTCCTCACAATCCATTCCCGGAAGGAAGGATACGGTGGCTGCCTGATGAGGGCCTTCAAAGACCCGCATCCCCAGCCGTTTCAACCCCTTGACGCAATGGATCAGCTGTTCATGCTCCCGGGCATGGATGCCGGAAATCCCCACCCGGCTCAGATACCGCAGTCCTTCCCGCAGCCCCGCAATACCCGGCACATTCAACGTCCCCGGTTCCAGCCGGTCCGGCAAAAAATCCGGCATATCCTGCAGGGCCGATTCACTGCCCGTGCCGCCCTGCAGCAGCGGTTCTCCCATCCGGCCGCAAAGCAGAAGCCCTGTCCCCTGAGGGCCCAACAATCCCTTATGCCCGGGCATGGCAATGAAATCCGCCCCCAGCTCTTCCAGAGACACCGGCAGTGTTCCCGCCGACTGTGCGGCATCGATGAGAAAGGGCACCCCATACTGCCGGCACAGCGCCGCCATTTTCTCCACCGGCAGAATATAGCCAAACACATTGGACACATGGGTGAAGATCGCCGCATCTGCCCCGGCCTTCAATGCCTTCTCAAACTGTTCCAACGTATCTTCCCAGTCGAAAAGACGGCATCCTGCCACGCTGATCTTTGCGCGCAGGGCGTGAAGGGGCCGGGTAACGGCATTGTGTTCAAAGCCGGTGATCACCACCCGTGCCCCTGGCTTTACCAGAGACCGGATGGCGATGTTCAGACCATGGGTACAGCTGGTGGTGAGCACCACCTGTTCCGGCTTGCAGTCAAAGAGTTCTGCTGCCGCTTCCCGACAGCCATACACCTTACTGGCCGCCGCCATGGCTGCCCCATAGCCCCCACGTCCCGGATTGGCGCAGGAGCGCATGGCATCCAGCACTGCCCGGTATACCGCCGGGGGCTTGTGAAACGAGGTTGCTCCGTTGTCCAGATAAATCATGGCTCCCATTCCTCCAATTGTCCGTCGGGTCCCTGCAGATAAACCTTTCCCACAGGCAGATCCGCCTGCCGAATCAATCCCAGCGCCGGTAAAATGTCCCCTGTCCACAACCGCAGACAGTAGCTGCAGCCCCGCTGCTCCATCCATTTTGGTGTCCGCAGCAAGATGCAGCGGATCCCCGCCTGTTCCAGTATCCGTTCCCCCCGCTGGGCAAATGTCACGGACCGAAATGTCACATAATAATATTTCATCATACAGCCCTCCTTGCACAATCTATGCATCCAGCGCGGAAGCTGTTCCCCTTTCATCTCCCTCAATTGACATGATTTGGTTATTTCTTCTATATATGCAGGAAATAATCGCCTTTTTCTATTGAAATCCACCTGTAAATGACTTATAATTATTTTATTCTATCCATTCCGAACAGGACAAGGCCCCATCCAGTGGGATGGGGCCTCTTCCAATTTTACCATTTCAATCCCGATTTCCGCCGGGCAGCACATTCCCTGACATGGAAGGCACAATCGTTTCCGTCATGGAAAGAACGGCAGCACTGACGGGTTTCCGCAGGTGCCGCTCCGACAAGTGCAGCATCAAGCCCACACTCACCACGGAAAAGACCAGCACCAGCAGCACTGCGGCAGCAGCCATGCCCCAGATATTACCGGTTTTCCGGCCGGGTGCCTTGCACTGGGTATAAACGGCATCCATGGCACCGGACACCCTTTCTTTTTTCTCCAATTCCCGCTGCATGGCTTGTTCGATGCGGCAGGTACACTCGTCCGGCATGGTCAGATCGTCATAAACTCTGTTCAATTTCTGTTTCATGGTTCGTCCCTCTTTCAGCATGATGTTCAGCTGCTCCCTGGTCCGACGCAGCCGGGCAGACACCACCCTTGCAGGTATTTTCAGCAGCTGCGAAATCTCCGGAGTGGTATACTGCTCATAGTAATGCAGGTATACCACCACACGGTATTGGGGCTGTAATTGACGCAGCAGGGAAGTCGTCTCATTCTCCCGGGTACAGGGAATTTCAAGGGCCGGTTCCGTGGATTCCCTCCGCTTCCACCAACCGGCGTGACGCCGGTCCCGGCACACATTGGCCGTCATCTGCATCAGCCAGGCCTTCTCCCGGCCGGGGAGCAGATCCGTCTGGCCGATGAGTTTTAAAAATACGATCTGACTGACCGCCTCCGCATCCTGGAGGCTGCGGGTATCGTTCACAGCCAACCGGTACACATCGTCCCGGTAGCGGTGGAATAAGTACAGGACATCCATGGCCCCACCTCCTTTTTTCACTCTACCTATAAGACGATTTTTGCGGCCGTTTCGTTTCACATTTTTGGTAAATTTTCAGAAAAATTTCAGTAAAAAACTGCAGCGGGTACTTTCGTACCCGCTGTTTTATGCTTCCAATTCCCGCCGGATGCCCCGGACCACAAAAACTGTCACGATCATAGCCAGAAAACCCACCGCCAGATAGGCAATGGCATAGCCCCCGAAGGCCGGCTCCTCCGGCGTAAACAGTGCCCAGGCGGAAAGCAGAAAGGCCGCCGCGTTCACCATGGGCCAATACCATCTGCCCTTCACCGCCAAACCCGACCAGATGCCCACATACAGGCTGCCGAGAGGATTCAGCCCGAAAAACAGCACAAAGCAAATCGCCATGGCCGCATCTCCGGGGGCAAAGGTGACCGCCGCCCAGGGGCATCCAAACATCACCAGAAAAATAATGACCAGCGGAATGATTGTTTTTTTCATTTTATTCCTCCCCATGCAGTTCGGTGATCACAGTCTCCGGGCAGAATGACCCCGCCAGAGGTAACGCGCTGCCGCATGTTCGATCCACAGTCCCTTTTTTATTCGTCCAACAGACAGACGGCATGGCATGCCATGCCCAGACCCTCTCCGGTAAAGCCCAGCTTTTCTTCCGTGGTGGCTTTCACATTCACCCGGTCAGGGGCAATGCCCACGGCACCGGCAATGTTTTGCACCATCTGGGGGATGTGGGGGGCCAGTTTGGGCTTCTGGGCAATCATGGTCACATCAATATTACTGACACGGTAGCCGGCTGCCGTCACTTTTTCCGCCACGTTCTGAAGCAGTTTCAGAGAGTCCGCTCCCTTGTATTTGGGGTCCGTGTCCGGGAAATGCTTGCCGATATCCCCCAGGCCAGCGGCACCCAACAGGGCATCCGACACTGCATGGAGCAGCACATCTGCATCACTGTGACCCAGCAGACCCAGTTCGTATTCGATTTTCACGCCGCCCAGGATCAGATCCCGGTTCGGCACCAGTTTGTGTACATCGTATCCATGTCCGATTCTCATGGTTCCTCCTCCAGCATCATTTCCGCGATTTTCAGATCCAGGGGGGTAGTGACCTTCATGTTTCGCTCATCCCCTTCCACAATCTTCACAGACATGCCCATCCGTTCCACCGCGGAGCAGTCGTCGGTAACGGCAGCGCCGTCCAGCTCCGCTTTTTTCAGGGCACCCCGCAGTAGGTCGAAGTCGAAAACCTGGGGAGTCTGCACGGCGAAGAGGGTGGAACGGTCCGGTGTGTTCTTCACGATCCTGCCCTCCACCACTTTGATGGTATCCTTAACAGGGACGGCAGGCGCTGCGGCGCCATAGGAATGGGCCGCCCGCACCACCCGGTCAATCACCTGCCAGGTGATCAGGGGCCGGGCACCGTCATGAACGGCGGCCAGCTTGACCTTTTCACTGAGGACATTCAGGCCCAAACCCACTGACTCCTGCCGGCTTTTTCCGCCCCGGACCACAGCCTTTACCTTCGGGAATTCCCGGCAAAGCGCTGTGATGGGCAGGATCAGGTCTTCCCGGGTAACAATGACGATCTCCGAGATGGCATCGCAGTCGTTGAAGGTCCGTACCGTCCTTGCGATCATGGGCTCCCCCTTCAAGGGCGCCATCACCTTGTCGATGCCGCCCATCCGGGAGGCGGTTCCTGCGGCCACAATCACGGCGCCGCAGGTTTTCAGGGGAAGCACTTTCCGGGCAGGCCTCGTCAGTTTGGTCATATCCATGGTTACAGCTCCCTTACCAGTTTCTTGAAAAATTCGCCCCGGACCATAAAATTCCTAAATTGGTCAAAGGCGGCGCTGGCCGGGCTCATCAGCACCACATCGCCCTCTCTTGCCGCGCCCGCGGCAGCCCGGACGGCAGACTCAAAATCGCCGCAGTCCACAATGGGCAGCGCGTCTGCATTGTATTCCGGGCAGGCCAGGACAGCATCCCGAATCTTAGGGCCGGTGGCGCCCCCGAGAAACAGCATTTTCACATGGGCACAGATTTCAGGTCCCAGCACATCGAAGGGGATATGCTTGTCATAGCCGCCCACAATGAGGATGACCTTTTCCCGGAAGCTCCGAAGTCCCGCAATGGTCCGGGTGGGGCTGGATGCAATGGAGTCATTGTAGAACCGGACGCCATCCTTGATGCGTACCAGCTCAATCCGGTGCTCCACACCGCCGAAGGTTTTGGCCACCTGGCGGATGGTTTCATCCTCCACCAGTCCTTCCACCGCAGCAATGGCGGTCATGTAATTTTCCACATTATGGACGCCCGGAATCAGGATGTCCCCGGTTTCCAGCACTCTCTGGCCGCCCCGGTAAATGGTTCCGTCTTTAACCACAACATGGGCCTGTTTTCCCTGCCGGGAGAAATATTTGGTGATTCCGTTTCCCCGGAAGGACGCGGTGATGTCGTTGTCGGCGTTCAGAACAAGAATGTCGTTTTCATGCTGGAACCGGAAGATATTCTTCTTGGCATCCACATACTCCTCCATGTCCTTGTGGACATCCAGATGGTTGGGAGCCAGATTGGTGATCACCGCGATGTGGGGGCTTCGGGTCATGTCCATGAGCTGGAAAGAGCTGAGCTCCACCACGGCATAGTCCGTTTTCTTCATCTGCCGCACCAGCGGAAGCAGAGGCGTTCCGATATTGCCGCCCAGCCACACGGTTTTTCCGGATGCCTTCAGCATTTCGGAAATCAGCGTGGTGGTGGTGGTTTTGCCGTCAGACCCGGTAACAGCAATCAGCTGGCAGGGACAGACTTCAAAAAACACTTCCATTTCAGAGGTCACCTGGGCACCCTTGGCGGCCAGGGCCTGAATGGCGGGATTGCCGGGATGCATACCGGGGGTCCGGAACAGCACATCCGCCTCCACGCCCTCCAGATAATCGTCTCCCACATGGAGCTTGCAGCCCATGGTTTCCAGTTCCAGAACTTCGGCATCCAGCTTCTCCCGGGGGGTCCGGTCACAGCCTACCACATCGCAGCCGAATTCCAGCAGCAGCCGTACCAGCGGGCGGTTGCTGACGCCCAGGCCCAAAACAGCGGTCTTCTTTCCTTTCAGGGATGTAAAATATTGTTCAAAAGCCGTTTGCATCGCACATTCCTCATTCCATTTATTGGTGGTTATAGTATATCCTCTATGAAAACATTTTGCAAGACATTTGACTTTTTCCCATCTGTGGAGTACAATATTTCCACAACCAGGTCGGACAGCCGCGGACGCATGCCGAAAGGCAGCGGATGAGGAAAGTCCGGGCTCCACAGGGCAAGGATAACGGGTAACGCCCGCCGGGAGTGATCCCAGGACAAGTGCAACAGAGAGATACCGCGAAGTCAGGCAGTTTCTGCCTGATCGCAAGGCTGAAAACGTGGGGTAAGAGCCCACGCGGCCCATGGTAACATGGGTTTTACGATGTAAACTCTATCCCGGAGCAACGCCGTGGAGGGACACAAGGCCGGCCCGGCCGTCCCGAGGAGGCGGCTTGACCCCGCAAGCAATGGCGGGGCTAGATAGATGGCTGTCAAGACAGAACCCGGCTTATAGACCTGCGTTGTAAAAAAGCACCGTCTTATGACGGTGCTTTTTATTCTTCTGCTGATAAAATCATCCGGAAAAGACGTGGTTTGCGGCGGTGTCCTCTTTCGGAAAGGAACTCTGCTGATCAGGAATCAGCGGAGTCCTCCTGCACAGGGTTCTTGGGCGCCAGACCGGCCACATCAGAAACAGGCAGAGAAAAGGCAATTCCCTTGGCCTTTTTGGCCATCCCCATTTCCTTGTAGATGGCGTTGAGAACCTTGTCCCGGATCTCCCGCTCCACCACCATCATCAGAATTTCCTTATCTGCATGTACGGTGATGCCGAAGAATGCCGCTGCATCCTCTTTCACAACGCCCCTGGCATTGAGAATGGTGCCGCCCCGGACACCCTGTTCCCGGGCCACATCCATCACATCCTCGGCAA
>JBJDYI010000227.1:0-1700 GCA_051867165.1 Faecousia sp.
GCACAGATTTTACTGTCCTCATCATCCGGAAGCAATGGATTCACCAGACGCTGATCCAGTGCCAGCTTTCTTCCATCATTTGTCACTTTCAGCATATTGTCAACAGAGGAATCCACACCTCCATCCCGGATTACTTCCGCACGTTCTCCAAGGCTTTCCACGATCTCTTTCTGATGCTCGGATGGTTTTAGTACCACCGTTTCATATTCTGCTTCCGGCACCGGAAGTTCCAGCTGGTCTGCCGTCTTAATATCGGCAATCTCCTTAAACATACTCATAAGTTCCGGGATATTGTAAAATCTGGCAAATCTGGATTTTGCCCGGTATCCGGTACCTTCCGGAGCCAGTTCGATACTGGTTACAACCTCGCCAAAAGTGGAAGCCCAGGAATCAAAATGCCCCAGCCCCATCCGGTTCAGTTTGCCATACTGCAGGTAACGCTGCATGGTATAAAGCTCTGTCATGCTGTTGCTGACCGGTGTACCCGTAGCGAACGTAATACCTTTCCCACCGGTGATTTCATCCAGATACTGGCATTTATTGAACATATCCGCCGATTTTTGGGCTTCATTCTGGGCAATGCCTGCCACATTCCTCATTTTTGTGTAAAGGAACGCATTTTTGTAATAATGGGCTTCATCCACATACAGACGGTCTACCCCCAGTTCTTCAAATGTGACCACATCATCCTTTTTCTCTTTGTTCTCCAGCTTTTCCAGACGTCTCCTGAGACTTTTCTTTGTCTTTTCCAGCTGTTTTACTGTAAAACGGCTTCCATCAACCTCATACTTTGCCGCCTGAATCCCTGCTTCCAGTTCTTCGATCTGCTCTTCGATGACCTTTTTCTGGCGTTCTTCCGATAAGGGAATCCTCTCAAACTGGGAATGTCCGATGATCACAGCATCGTAGCTGCCCATTGCGATTCTGGCACAGAACTTCTTGCGGTTTGCCGGTTCAAAATCTTTCTTCGTTGCCACAAGGATATTGGCTCCCGGATAGAGTTGGAGGAACTCGGCTCCCCACTGCTCCGTCAGGTGATTGGGAACTACAAAAAGACTTTTCTGGGCAATTCCAAGACGTTTGCTCTCCATAGCTGCGGCTACCATCTCATAGGTCTTTCCGCTTCCCACTACATGGGCAAGCAGGACATTATCCCCATAAAGCTGATGGGCAACGGCATTTTTCTGGTGCGGGCGAAGCTCTATTTCCGGATTCATTCCCGGAAAGGTCAGATGGCTGCCATCGTATTCCCTGGGACGGATGGAATTGAAGCGTTCATTATAAATCCGGCACAGCTTTTCCCTCCGTTCCTGGTCCCTGAAGATCCAGTCCTTAAATGCTTCCTTGATTGCATCCTGTTTCTGGGTTGCCAGCATGGTTTCTTTTTTATTCAACACACGGATTTCATTTCCCTCTGCATCAATCTTTGTGTCATAGATCCGTACATCTTTTAAATTCAGGGTTTCTTCCAGAATCTTATAGGCATTGATCCGGCTGGTGCCATAGGTTGCCGTGGTCAGCACATTCCGGTCACTGTCCGCATTTTTACCGCTGATATTCCATGCCCCGCTGGCTTCCGAATACCGGATATCAATTATCCTTCCAACCAGATAACCCGGGGTATCAAATAGTTCTTCCATAAAATCCCGGTATATTTCCGGGGCGATCCATGTGGCTCCGATCCGGACTTCAATCTCTGA
>JBJDYI010000228.1:0-1691 GCA_051867165.1 Faecousia sp.
TTCTTACTGTGCAGAACGACGTTTCAAAAAGTGAAGATACTTATAAATTACATAGTATCTTGTTTTCCAATCTTTTCAGCGTTACAATGTTTTTGACATATGTCAAAAACATTGCTCACCCGATAAAAGTTTCGTTCTGACGCTGACCGGGCATGAGGCAGTGTGGCGCATTGATCTGGACAGAAATACCCGTGAGCAATGTGCAAAGCAGATGACGCAAAGAAAGGAAGCAGTACAAATGAGAGTTGCGGTTACTTATCAGAACGGCATGATCTTTCAGCATTTCGGACACACGGAGCAGTTCAAGCTCTATGATGTGGAGGATGGAAAGATCATTGAAAGTCAGGTAGTCAATACGGACGGGCAAGGACACGGTGCCTTATCCGGTTTCCTGACGCAAGCACAGGTAAATGTATTAATTTGCGGCGGCATTGGCGGCGGTGCGCAGACTGCGCTGCGGGAAGCCGGAATCCAATTCTTCGGCGGTGTATCTGGACAGGCGGATGAAGCAGTATGCGCTTATCTGGCCGGAGAACTGGGTTATGACCCGGATGTACACTGCGATCATCACCAACACGAGCATTCCTGCGAGGAACATGTATGTCACGAGGACAAACACGGCTGTGCCGGAAACGGAGGCAGCTGCCATGAGTGAGACTTGTTCCCATAACTGCTCGGAGTGCAGCAGTGAATGCAGTGAGCGAAATGCGCCTAAAAGCTTGATTGAACCGCTGAACAGAGGCTCCTCTGTCAAAAAGGTGATCGGCGTAGTCAGCGGTAAGGGTGGCGTTGGAAAGTCCCTTGTGACCTCCATGCTAGCAGTGCTGACCCAGCGTAGGGGCTACCAGACAGCCATTCTGGATGCAGACATCACAGGTCCTTCTATCCCTAAAGTGTTCGGGATTCATGGCAGAGCCACCGGAAGCGAAGATGGGATTTTACCTGAAGAAACAAAGTGCGGCACCAAGATCATGTCCATCAATCTGCTGTTGGATCACGAAGGTGACCCTGTGGTGTGGCGCGGACCGGTCATCGCCGGAGCTGTCAAGCAGTTTTGGACGGATGTCAATTGGGGCAGCGTTGATTATATGTTTGTGGACATGCCCCCCGGAACAGGAGATGTAGCGCTGACCGTATTCCAGTCACTGCCTGTCGATGGAATCATCGTTGTTGCATCGCCTCAGGAGTTGGTGGAGATGATCGTTGAAAAAGCGGTCAAAATGGCAGATATGATGAAAATTCCGGTGCTGGGCCTGGTGGAAAACATGGCTTATTTCGAGTGCCCGACCTGCCATGATAAGCACTTCATCTTTGGCAGGAGCCATATTCAAGAGCTGGCTGCCCGTTTCCAGATCGACAGTATCGCCCAAATTCCCATTGACCCGAAACTGGCAGCAATGTGCGATCAGGGAGACATTGAGCATTTCCTTGGCAGCTGGCTGGATTTGATGATTCAAACAATTTTATAATAGGAGGAAAACAAAATGAAAAAATATGTATGCGATGTGTGTGGCTGGGAGTATGACGAAGCACTGGGCGATCCGGAATATGGGATTGCTCCCGGCACGAAGTTTGAAGATCTGCCTGATGATTTTGTCTGCCCGCTGTGCGGTGTTGGCAAAGCCTCTTTTGCAGAAGAAATCTAAGGCACCACCGCACAATGGGAGCTGCGGGCTTCGGTGGATCTTTTG
>JBJDYI010000229.1:0-1676 GCA_051867165.1 Faecousia sp.
AGGCGGGCAGGCTGACTCCCGCAACGGTGGTCGATCATATCATTCCCCATCGCGGCGATAGGAAGCTGTTCTGGGATGAAAGCAACTGGCAGCCCCTTTGCAAGGACTGCCATAATCGAAAAACGGGAACAGGGTTGTAATCAGAAACATCAGATGCACTTGCGGACGAGTTCCTCATTCTGAATCGCTTCATCCAGCAGACGGCTTAGAAAAGAAGTGTATCCCTTGCCGTAGGACTTGGCGATCTTCAGCGTCCTTGGCGACAGCCGGAGCGACACGGTCTGCTTATTGCGATCCTCCCGGCTCATCCGCTTGAATTGCTGCAGCATTTCGGCTGTCATTTCCGGGCTGTCCGCATCGAATACAGGATGCATCTGTTCGGCAGCTTCGAGCTCCTGCCTCTCTTCGCTCGAGAGCGTTCTGTCCAGATCCTTAATACTCATCTTCACCATGCTCATACCTCTCTTTCTCCGTCACCGTAGCCAGTCTTGCTGAAATCAGGCCTCTTTCAGAGGCTCCTTTCACCTCAATCTTACCATGGTGCATTGCAATTCGCAATACAAATTGCATTGTGCAAGGAGGAATTTCTTTGAAAAACCCCTTTGTCGGCCTGTTCCATTCCCGGGACAAGCCCCGCAACGCCATTTCTGCCGCGCCGACCTTCTTCTTCGGCTCCAGCAACGCGGGAAAATCGGTCAACCCCAAGAACGCCGTGCAAATGTCCACGGTTTACGCCTGTGTGCGCGTGATCGCGGAAACCATTGCGTCCCTGCCGCTGGCGGTCTATG
This sequence comes from Faecousia sp., assembly GCA_051867165.1. GTDB lineage: Bacteria > Bacillota > Clostridia > Oscillospirales > Oscillospiraceae > Faecousia. The sequence continues at coordinate 789 of JBJDYI010000229.1, forward strand.
AGGAGACCGAAACCGGCAGTCAGAAGGCGACAGATCATCCGCTGTACCGAATCCTCCACGATGAGCCGAATCCCGAGATGACCTCCTTCGTCCTGCGCGAGGTCATGCTCAGCCATCTGCTGCTGTGGGGCAATTCCTACTGCCAGATCATCCGCACGGGCAAGAACCACATTGCCGGCCTGTATCCGCTGCTCCCGGACCGCATGGAGGTTGACCGGGACAGCAAGACAGGCACCCTTATCTACACCTACACGACCACGGAGGGCAATGCGGTCGTGCTGAAGCCCTCGGATGTGCTGCACATTCCGGGACTGGGCTTTGACGGCATCATGGGCTACAGCCCCATCGCGCTGGAAAAGAACGCCATCGGTCTGGGCATCGCCGCCGAGGAGTACGGCAGCACCTTCTTCAAAAACGGTGCGCGCCCCAGCGGTGTGCTGACGCATCCCAATACGGTACGCGATCCCAAGCGCCTGCGCGACAACTGGAACGCGACCTACGGCGGCTCTTCCAACGGCGGCAAGGTGGCCATTCTGGAAGAGAACATGTCCTTCACGCCCATCAGCCTTCCCAATAATGAGGCGCAATTCCTCGAAACCCGGCGTTTCCAGGTTGAAGAAATCTGCCGCATCTACCGTGTACCGCCCCATCTGGTGGGCAATCTTGACCGGGCCACCTTCAGCAACATTGAGAACCAGAGCATCGACTTTGCCGTGCACACCATCCGACCCTGGCTGGTGCGCATCGAGCAGGCCATGAACCGCGCCCTTTTCGCAGACAGCGAGAAGGCCGGGAGCCCCGGTGGCAGGCGTTTCTATGTGCAGTTCAATCTGGACGGCCTGATGCGCGGCGACTACAAGAGCCGCATGGAGGGCTATGCCATCGCCC
>JBJDYI010000230.1:0-1671 GCA_051867165.1 Faecousia sp.
TCCAAGTGGGTAATAGCGTAACACATGGGGCACATAGTCCATATCCCCATAGCTGTCCCAACCGTAGGCTTCAGCAGTTTTCAGAGAAAACTCTATGGCATTTGCCTTGGAATACTCGCCGTATTTGTTTATCGCCCAGGTGATGTACCCCTGACCGTAGTTATAGCCTTGCAGAGCCAGCTTGATTGCATCCATATCCACCGGACTTTCGCACTCAGCGATTTGCAGGCAGTCGGCAAGATTCTGAATGCCCACATTGATAGAATACTCCGGGTCGGTAATGGAACCGGGGGTGTGGGGATAGAGGGTGTTGAAATTACACTCAGAGCATTGCATGGGATCGGTGCCCCGTCCCCCGGATTCCAGCATCATCACCGCTTCAATCAGGAGCACATAGTCCGGGATTCCGTGTTCTTTGGCGTACTTTTGGATGATTGGCTCGTAGGCTTTTACCTCCTCGCTGACTGGCAGGATTTCCATATCATTCTCATCGCTGGCGAGCATCATTCCGGCGAAGCACATAACAACCAGAACAATCACCAGAATCAGGACTGTGCCACCGCCAGTGGCAACGACAGAAATCAATTCCTGGATGGCCTGTGCGATTGCTTTTGCGGCTCTGGCAGTGTAGTCAGCCGCTTTCCTCGCAACCGTAGCCGCCGATTTCGCTGCAATATGACTGCGATGTGCGGTTTTGGCGGCAATTACGGCGGTTTTCTGGGCTATCTCGGCTGCGGCCTGCGTAGACTTAATGGCGGTGTCACCCATGTGCTCCACGGTTTTCACCGTGGAGCCTGCTGTTTTGATGGTGCGTTCGGAAGTCTTGATCGTAATATTTTCTACAGATTTTACAGTCCGCCCGGTTGCAGTAGTCCTTGCTATTGGGACATGGCGGCTATGGAATACCTTTCCTTCACTGGGAGCGTGTGAAACAGAAGATAGAGTCTGCCGGGATGCCCGTTTCGCTCTTAGTTCCACCTTGGCAGAAGCAATCTGTTGCTGGTGCACCGCTTCCTGCTTAGGAATCGAAGTACCGGAGCCAACTTCAGAATACCCGCCCATACCAGAGGAAACAGCCCCATCAGGAGATACCCGGTGGGGCTGCTGTGCATGGTGGATGTCCTCTGTTCCGAGGCTATTCTGCACCTGCTGAGGAGAAATGGATGCAGGTGTATTAGGGGAAGACTGTGGACTGCCCGATGTCGATTGTGGTGGGGACTGCTGGGGCTGGGAATTCTCCTGCCGTTGGGTGAATTTCCTCTGTGCGCCCTGAATGATACGGTGCCCCTGCACATCCACCTGATGCACCGCTTCACGGGTCACTGTAGAAACGCCGTCCGCCATCTGATTTGTGGCATATTCCTCGCTGGTGCTCTCAGAAGCATAAACGCTGTGTTCCGCCTTATCCTTTGCCTGCACATAGGCATCCTTCATCCGCTGTCCAGCCAGTGTGCTGCGGTCAATGGTCTTAATGGTGCCGGATACCACATCCCTGGTTTTGATATCAGGCATAGAAATCTACCTGACCTTTGGCAAACATCCCTTCACCGGGTTTGGTGGTAATCAGCTTATACAGCTCCGTGTCTGCGGGGAACCGATTCACAAAGGGCACCAGCGCATTGCCGTAGCGCATCAGACCGCAGCCAGCTTCCGCACCGTTGACATAGCTCA
>JBJDYI010000231.1:0-1665 GCA_051867165.1 Faecousia sp.
CGAGAGAAGAAAATTTCACGATTACCTCCAGCTGGAGGTTGCGCGATTTTTCATAATGCTGCACAATAGATGTACCCTGCGCAGGGTGCCTGTTTCTCATTGGGGTGCATTTTCATAGGGGCTGGCTTTTCTATGCCTGTATGGGCATGATGGTAGTACGGCTACAATGACAAATGCACCGGAAGGTGGCATAATATATGTGCAGAGTTATTGATACGGTAAAAACCGGAAAGAACATCGAACGCCTGATGGCGGAACGCGGACTGACCGAAAGAGACATCCGGCAGCGGCTGGGCTTTACCGAGCGTAGGCCGGTCTGTTTCTGGCTTGCCGGCAAGAATCTTCCTTCCATCGACAATCTGCTCATGCCGGCAGAAATGATGCATGTTTCCATGGATGACATTCTTGTCCGCAGGGATGAATACGGGCAGCAAAGGAGTGAACCTGAGCATGGATGAAACCATACACCAGCCCGGGAAGCTGGATTTCCTGATCGAAGAAAAGGACGTCAGCGTGACGGAGTTCCGGCGCAGACCCTCCGCCGTGTGGGCTTATCTGGAAACCGTGGGGCACGTTGTCTTCTTCACCCGACGCGGCAAGCGTGACTGCGCGATCATGTCCATTGAAACCCACGCCTGCCTGAGCGGGGATTACGAAAAGACCATGCGCGAGGTGGAAGAAGCCGCCGCAGCCTGGCGTGAAGAACAAAAAGCAAAGCGGCGCGCGAAAAAGGAGGCGCAGCATGATCCCTGCGAAGATCGAGCAATTCCTGAAAGGCATGAATGAGCCGGATTTCTTTGACAGGGAGCATCTGGATGCATGCACGGGAATCCATGACCTCGTCAGAGAGTACGTTGAGAACGGCACCGAGACCATCGAGGTGGAAATCAACGTGGATCTTCTGCTGAAGGCAGAGAAGGTGCTCCGGGGCTTGGGCTGGACCGTGGAAGAAGCATTGGTGCTTTACCTCCTGTGGTGCATCGTATGCCCTGAGCAGATGAAAGGTTGGTATGAGAAGGTAAAGGACGGTGATGAAAATGAAAAAAATCCCCACGCTGTTCAAGCGTGAGTTTCAGGATCACAGGGTAATCAGCATCTCCCCGGAGCTGTCCAGCCCTGACCTGGCGTGGGTGCTTGCCGGCGATGGCATCGCAACGGAGAAGATCGACGGCGCCTGCTGTGCGATCATCAACGGCCGCTTCTACAAGCGGTACGATGCAAAGAAGAACAAAAAGGGCGTGATGAAAACGCCGCCTGCCAATGCCATCCCCTGCGATGAGCCTGATCCGGTCACCGGGCATTGGCCCCACTGGGTTCCTGTGGACGAGACTTGTCCTGCTGATTCCTGGTTCATTGCCGCCATGGCCAATACGCCGGGCGAATTGCGCGATGGTACCTATGAGGCGATCGGGCCGCATTTCAACAGCAATCCCCATGGCCTCGACGCAGACATTCTGGTTCGGCACGGCGAGGAAATCATTCCCCTTGCATCGCGAACCTTCGACAGCATCCGTGACTATCTCGCCGGGCATAACATCGAGGGTATCGTGTTCTGGAAGGACGGCGAGCCTCGGTGCAAGATCAAGCGAAAGGATTTCGGGTTCAGATGGCCGGAGGAAAACACACAACAGGCAGGTGAAGACGGATGATCTATATCACCGGGGA
>JBJDYI010000232.1:0-1661 GCA_051867165.1 Faecousia sp.
GATTCTCTCGAAAGAGCGTCTCTGTTCCCTTAGTAATTATACTAAGGGCGCACTTATGCACCTCGTCGTCGCAAGTTCCATATCCCTCGCTTCCACCTGATGGTGAAAGCTCACTCATTCCACTGCTCCTCCTCTCCCCACAAAGTCTTTGACTTTGCGGGGACCCCAGATGTGCCGTGCGCCCTGCTGGGGCTGTTGCGTACTTCGTCCGCGATGGAGGGCTGCACCCTCCAAACCTCTTGCCTGCTACACAGAACGAAATACCCGCAAGCGGCTACTCCGTTCCGTGCAGCTTGAAATATCCTGCTGAAAGGAGCTGATTCCATAGCAATTTTCCATTGTTCCATCAAAATGGTGCAGCGCAGCAAGGGAAAATCCGCCGTCGCTGCCGCCGCTTACCGAAGCGGCACAAAGCTGGTAAATGAGTGGGACGGCATGACCCATGACTACACCCGGAAGGGCGGTATTGTCCATTCTGAAATCCTGCTGCCTGCTCATGCACCGCTGGAGTTTCAGAATCGTTCTACCCTCTGGAACAGCGTGGAGCAGGTTGAGAAATCCAGCAACAGCCAGCTTGCCAGAGAGATTGAAGTGGCTCTGCCCGTGGAGCTGTCCCGGGATCAGCAGTTGGCACTTGTCCGCTCCTATGTCCAGGACAATTTTGTTTCTGCCGGAATGTGTGCAGATTTTGCCCTGCATGATAAGGGTGACGGAAATCCCCACGCCCATATTCTGCTGACGGTTCGCCCCTTGACCGAAACTGGCGCATGGGGTGCAAAGTGCCGCAAGGTCTATGATCTGGACGGGCGTGGTCAGCGTATCCCGGATGGGAGCGGCGGATGGAAGAATCACCGGGAGGATACCACCGACTGGAATGACCGGGGCAAGTCTGAGCAATGGCGAAAGGCTTGGGCGAACTGTGCCAACAAGGCACTGGAAGCCGCAGGCAGACCAGAGCGCATCGATCACCGCAGCTACAAGCGGCAGGGTGTTGAAATAATTCCCACCATCCACATGGGTGTCGCTGCAACCCGGATGGAGCGCCGGGGCATTTCCACAGACAAGGGCAATGTCAATCGGCAGATTGCCGCCGACAATAAACTGCTCAAAGAAATCAAAGCCCGGATTACCCGGCTGTATAACTGGTCGAAGGAACAGGCTGCACAGCCCCAGAGTGAGCAGTCCACCATAGCCCAGTTGTGGGAGATGCAGCAGCAGATGAACAAGCCCACATCCCGCTCTGGCAAGGTGAAGAATCTGCAAGCACAGGCAGCGTTGTTCAATTTCCTGAGCGAAAACGGCATCACCACCATGCAGCAGCTCCATGATAAGGTTACCGCTATGAACAGCGATTACTATGATCTCCGTGGAAAAATCGTCACAGCGGAACGCCGGATTGCCAAGCTGGAAGAACAGCTCACCATGTGGAAGCAGTACGAACGCTACAAGGCTGTTCGCAGGCAATACGCCAATCTCAAGCCCTCCAAGCGTGCATCATTCGAGCAGGACCATCACGCAGAGCTTGCGCTGTTTGAAGCTGCTACCCGGTATCTGGAGAATCTGAAATCCTCCGGGGAACCAATCACGCCGAAAAAGTGGCAGGCTGAGGTAGACAAGCTGACCGCCCAGAAAGATTCCCAGTACCGGGATATGCGAGCCAT
>JBJDYI010000233.1:0-6249 GCA_051867165.1 Faecousia sp.
ACATGGGTTTAACGGACGGTCTTACCTTCATACTGTTTAACCTCCATATGAGAACGGTCTTCTCGAATTTTACTTGCTTCTCCAGGTGATCCGGCCCTGGGTCAGATCATAAGGAGACATTTGAACGGTTACTTTGTCACCGGGCAAGATCTTAATGAAGTTCATTCTGAGCTTGCCGGAAATATGTGCCAGAATGGTGTGTCCGTTGCCAATGTCAACCTTGAACATAGCATTCGGCAGTGCATCGGTTACGATGCCCTCAATCTCGATTACGTCGTCTTTTGCCAAGTCATTAACCTCCCAGGTTGGTGTCTTGCATTGACCTGGCAAGAAATGCCAGATCTCTTCGTAATTCTCCGTTGAGCACTTTGTCGCCGGAACGTATCTTCTCGGCAACTCTGGTCTCAGAGCGAAGGACTTTCTTTGTATGCTTACGCTTTTTCCGCTTGGGCTTCTCCAGTGTTCGGTCTTTTCCATTTGCCAGGAACAGGTAGACCGGATCTGCGTCGATCACGTAGAACCACTGTCCTGCATCCCGGCCCGCTGTGGTGGTCACCACATCGGAAATATTGATATCCGGTGTCGCTGGGTCCATAGTTTAAAGTCCTTCGGTGACGGTGAGTATTTCCGGCTCGCCGTCGGTGATGAGTACAGTATTTTCATAGTGGGCGGAGAGCTTGCCATCGGCAGTCAGAACAGTCCAGCCGTCTTTGAGAATTCGAACCTCTGCGGTTCCTTCATTCACCATCGGCTCCACTGCAATGGTCATGCCTTTGACCAGTCTGGGCCCCCGACCGGGATGTCCGAAATTCGGAACTTCCGGCTCCTCATGCAACTGACGTCCCACGCCGTGACCTACGAAAGAACGCACAATTGCAAAACCGTTAGACTCCACATACGTCTGGATGGCGTGGGAGATATCTTGCACCCGGTTGCCTTTGGTGGCGAACTTCATACCTTCATAGAAGGATTGCTTCGTCACATCAATCAGCTTCTGGGCTTCGGTGCTGATGGCACCACAGGGAAAGGTTGCTGCACAATCACCATGAAATCCCTTATAGAAAGCACCTACATCGATGGACACGATGTCACCCTCTTTGAGGATGTAACCGCCGGGAATACCGTGAATCACGGTACTGTTCACCGAGATACATGCACTTGCAGGGAAGCCGTTGTAGTTCAGGAACGACGGTTTCGCGCCCTGACTGACGATATAATCGTGGACGGCCTGGTCTATGGCTTTTGTCGAAACGCCAGGTCTTACCATTTCCCCTGCCAAAGCACGGGCTGCCGCGGTAATTTTACAAGCCTGGCGCATCGACTCCAGTTCACGTTCATTTTTGATTGTGATCATACCTGAGCCCCGATTGCCTTGAGGATGTCCTCGTTGGCTTTTTCGATGGGCTGGTTTCCTTCAACGATGCAGAGTCTGCCCAGTTTGCCATAGAACTCCTTCAGGACTTCGGTGGTAGCGTGGTAGACTTCCAGACGCTTGCGCACTGTTTCAGGTGCATCATCCTTACGGATGGCAAGCTCTGCGCCGCATGCGTTGCAGATTCCTTCCATCTTGGGAGGGTTGGCCACGATGTGGAAGCTTGCGCCGCACTTGGGGCAAACCCGACGGCCGGTCATACGGCCCTCGATCACAGCATCGTCAACCTCGATAGAAACAACATGGTCGATTCTGACGCCCTTTTCTTCCAGAGCCTCTGCCTGGGCCAGCGTGCGGGGCACGCCGTCCAGGATGAAGCCGCCCTGGCAATCGGGCTGGGCCACCCGGTCAGCGACGATGCCGAGAATCAGCTCGTCGGGGACCAGATTACCCTCGTCCATGTATTGTTTTGCCTTTTTGCCCAGCGCAGTGCCATTGGCAATGGCCTCGCGGAGCATGTTGCCCGTGGAAATGGCGGGTATGGAGAGCTTCTTCACCAGAATCTCTGCTTGTGTACCCTTTCCGGCGCCGGGTGCGCCCAGTAGAATGAGATTCATCCTGCCATACCTCCTGTTCTTAGTCCAGGAAACCCTTGTAATGCCGCATCAGCATCTGTGCCTCCAGAGCCTTCACCGTCTCCAGGGCAACGCCCACAACGATGATGACGGAGGTACCGCCGATGGCCAGATTGCGAACACCGCTCATCAGGTTACCGGCGATAATGGGAAGCAGAGCAACAATACCCAGGTAGATGGAACCGAATACAATGATCTTGTTGATGACCTTCTGAATGAAGTCACCGGTGGGCTTGCCGGGGCGGAAGCCGGGGATAAAGCCACCGTTGCTCTTCAGGTTGTTGGAAATCTCCACGGTATCATACTGAATGGTGGAGTAGAACCAGCTGAAGAAGAAGATCATGATGAAGTAGAAGACTGCGTAACCCCAGCTGCGGGGGCTCCACAGGGTGTTGTAGAAGAAGCCTTCCTTCCAGCCTGCAAAGGTGTAAACGGTTGCGGGCAGGGAGCAGATAGACTGGGCGAAGATGACAGGCATAACACCGGACATGGCCACCTTGATGGGCAGGTTGGTGTTCTGGCCGCCGTAAATCTTACGGCCCACAACACGCTTGGCGTACTGGATGGGGATCCGACGCTCAGCATCGTTGATAAACAGGATAAACAGAACCAGTGCGGCCATGCCGACCACAACGATCAGTACCTGCCACCACACCAGGGTGAAGAGGGTAGTGACCATGCGGGGCAGACCGGAGATGATGTTGGCAAACAGGATCATGGAGATGCCGTTGCCAATGCCGAATTCGGTGATCTGCTCGCCCAGCCACATGACCATGGCCGAGCCGGCGGTAAAGGCCAGAATGATAACCAGTGCGGGCAGGATGCCTTCGGCGGTGATGATGGAGTAGCCCTGAACGCTGTAATTATGCAGCATCATGTAGTAAGCCCAACCCATCAGAAGACCCAGGCCAACAGTGGTGTACCGGGTGATCTTGGCAATCTGCTTCTTACCTTCTTCGCCGCCCTCCTTTGCCATCCGCTCCAGAGCGGGAATGGCAACAGTCAGCAGCTGGATGATAATGGAAGCATTAATATAGGGCTGGATGCCCAGTGCAAAGACCGTGGCCTGAGAGAAGGCACTGCCGGACATTGCATTGTACAGGCCCAGAATCGTATTGGACAGAACGCTGTCGAAATACTGTGCCAGAGTCGCAACATCGATGTAGGGAACGGGAATCACGTTACCCACACGATAGATCAGCAGGATGAACAGGGTGAAGATGATCTTCTTCCGCAGTTCAGGGATCTTCCATGCGTTCTTCAGGGTCTCGATCACTTAGACCACCTCGGCCTTTCCGCCTGCCTGCTCGATCTTTTCCTTAGCAGACTCAGAGAAAGCCGCAGCCTTAACAGTAACCTTCTTGGTCACAGTGCCGTTGGACAGCACCTTCAGACCATAAGGGCAGGCAGAAATGATACCGGCCTCGATCAGAGCAGCTGCGTCAACAACTGCACCATCTTCAAACTTGTTCAGGCAAGCCACGTTGACAGCAGTCAGGGGCTTGGCGAACACATTGTTGAAGCCACGCTTTGGCACGCGGCGAACCAGAGGCATCTGGCCGCCTTCGAAACCGGCACGGACCTTGCCGCCGGAGCGGGCCTTCTGGCCCTTGTGGCCACGGCCGCCGGTCTTACCGTTGCCGGTACCGACGCCACGACCCTTGCGCTTGTTCACATGAGTGGAACCAGCAACGGGAGAGAGTTCATGAAGCTTCATAATTCTCATCCTCCTTATTCAACTTCGGTGACCTCGAGCAGATAGCCAATCTTGGCGATCTTGCCGCGGGTCTGGGTGTTGTCGGGCTGGATGGAGACCTGGCCGATCTTACGAAGACCCAGGCTCTCGGCAGTAGCGATCTGCTTTTCCAGACGGCCGTTCAGGCTCTTAACAAGCTTAATTTTCAGGTTTGCCATGTTAATTGCCCTCCTTAACCAACGATTTCTTCTACGCTCTTGCCACGGACAGCAGCGACCTGCTCGGGAGAACGCAGGGAAGTCAGGCCAGCCATGGTGGCCTTGACAACGTTCTGGGGATTGTTGGAACGCAGGCACTTGGAGTAGACGTTCTTGATGCCGACAGCGTCCATGACAGCACGGACAGCGCCGCCAGCGATAACGCCGGTACCAGCGGGAGCGGGCTTCAGCAGAACAGTGCCGGCGCCGAAGATGCCCAGAGCCTCGTGGGGAATGGTGTCACCATCCAGAGAGACCTTGACCATATTCTTCTTGGCATCGGCGATGCCCTTCAGGATTGCCTCGGAAACTTCGGCAGCCTTGCCCAGGCCATAGCCGACAGTGCCCTTGCCATCACCAACAACAACCAGAGCGGAGAACTTCATGACGCGGCCGCCCTTCACGGTCTTGGAGACGCGGTTCAGGTAAACGACCTTCTCAATGAGCTCAGAAGCTTCATTGTTAGTCTTATTGTAAGCCATTTTATTTCCTCCTCACTCTTAGAACTTCAGGCCGCCTTCGCGGGCGCCATCAGCCAGGGCAGCAACACGGCCATGATAGATATAGCCGCCGCGGTCGAACACGACTTCCTCAATGCCCTTTGCCTTAGCACGCTCAGCCAGGATGATGCCGACCTTCTTTGCAGCTTCTGCATTGCCGGTAGCACCTTCGAAGCCCTTTTCCAGGGTGTTTGCGGAAACCAGGGTAACACCGTTCACATCGTCGATGATCTGGGCGTAGATGTTTGCATTGGAGCGGAACACGTTCAGGCGGGGGCACTCGGGGGTGCCGGAGACCTTACCGCGAACGCGGACATGCCGCTTCAGGCGCATTGCTTTCTTATTGATCTTGCTAACCATTTCACAGCACCTCCATTACTTCTTACCGCCGGTCTTACCAACCTTACGGCGGATGACCTCATCGGTATACTTAATGCCCTTGCCCTTGTAGGGTTCGGGGGGACGCTTGCCGCGGACTTCGGCAGCGAACTGGCCGACGACCTGCTTGTCGATGCCGCGGATGATGATCTTGTTGGGAGCGGGAACTTCGATGGTGATGCCGGGGATCTCGTCCACAATAACTTCGTGGGAGAAGCCCAGACGCATGACCAGCTGATTGCCCTTCTTCTCGGCGCGGTAGCCAACGCCGTTGACTTCCAGTTCCTTGGCGTAACCCTTCTCCACACCCTCAACCATGTTGTGCAGCAGGGTACGGGTCAGGCCGTGCAGGGACTTGTGCAGATGCTCCTCGTCGGGACGCTCCACGGTCAGAACGTTGCCTTCGACCTTCAGGATCATGTCGGGATGGAAGGTGTAGTTCAGGGTGCCCTTGGGGCCCTTCACGGTGACGGCATTGCCTTCAGCGATGTCAACCGTGACGTTTGCCGGAATGATAACCGGCTTCTTACCAATTCTAGACATTTCTGAAATCCTCCTTACCAGACAAAGGCCAGGACTTCGCCGCCGATGTGCAGCTCGCGAGCCTTCTTGTCGGTCATAACGCCCTTGGAAGTGGAGACGATGGCGATACCCAGGCCCTTCAGAACCTTGGGCAGCTCCTCGGCACCGGCATAAACACGCAGGCCGGGCTTGGAGACGCGGCGCAGGCCGGTCAGCACAGGCTGCTTCTTAGCCAGGTACTTCAGGGTGATGTGAATCACGCCCTGATTGCCGTTGTCCACCAGAGTATAGGACTTGATGTAGCCCTCGTCCAGCAGGATCTGAGCAATTGCCTTCTTCAGGTTGGAAGCGGGAACATCAACAGTTTCGTGCTTTGCAGAGTTTGCGTTGCGGATGCGGGTCAGCATATCTGCTACGGGATCGGTGATTTGCATGTTAATTATCCTCCTTAATGAAGTTACGGGCTTAACCCGTTGAGACCCGAAGGTATCCGGGGAATGCGCTCTGCGTATCCGGCAGAGCCATCTTCCCAGGACTCTTCGAATCATTATTACACTTTAATACGACCTTACCTTACCAGCTGGCCTTGCGGACACCGGGGATCTGGCCCTTGTAAGCCAGCTCACGGAAGCAGATACGGCAAACGCCGTAGTCGCGCAGGTAGGCATGGGGTCTGCCGCAGATCTTGCAGCGGTTGTAGCGGCGGCTGGAGAACTTGGGCTCAGCCTGCTGCTTCAGGATCATAGACTTCTTTGCCATTACGAATCCTCCTAATTAAGCGTGGAAGGGAGCGCCCAGCTGGGTCAGCAGCTCTTTGGCTTCCTCGTCGGTGGTAGCGGTGGTGCAGATGCAGATATCCATACCACGGATCTTATCCACCTTGTCGTAC
>JBJDYI010000234.1:0-1647 GCA_051867165.1 Faecousia sp.
ACTCCTGTTACTATATATTTGCCCCATGTTCGTGGCAGCCAGCCACAGGCGAGGGACATCTCATTGCCTAAGTTGTATAATGGAAGCGCAGTGGCCTGGCGTATCACTCCAGGAGCTTCGCGCTCGCAAGAAAGTCAGCCAGCCGGCCTTCCATTGTGCAACGTTCGATTTGTGCAGGTTGAGCAGCCTCAGTGGGACGCTCGTGTAAGCGAACAGATAGAATCGGCAATGGGTAAAGGCGGATTGCCATTGTAGTAACACAACGAGGAGGATTCCATATGTTCGCTGTAGGTGTCGACGTTTCCAATGGTCGGAGCATGGTTGCCGTGCTCCAGTCCAAGACAAATGTTCTCATGAAGCCTTTTGAGATTCCACATACCGTCGAGGGGTTCACGAGCCTGACCGGGAAGCTGGCAGGATTGGACGGTGACGTTCGGGTCGTCATGGAGCACACTGGCAGGTACTATGAGTCGTTCGCCATGAGCATGTTCAACGCTGGCTTCTTCGTGTCCGCCGTGAACCCGCTGGCCATCAAGAATTACCAGGACGGGATCAGTGTCCGCAAAGTGAAGACGGATAAGGCGGACGCCGTGAAAATTGCGCGCTTTGCCCTTGACAATTGGGAGCTTTTGCCGCAATATACTCCTATGGATACGATTCGTTATGACCTCAAGACCATGCATCGTCAGTTTCAGCTGTCGAGTAAGACCAAGACCGCGCTGAGCAACAATCTGGTCGCGCTTCTGGAGCAGAGCTACCCTGGCGCGAACAAATACTTTGCCAGCCCAGTGCGGCCTGATGGCAGCCAGAAATGGGTGGACTATGTGGATACCTTCTGGCATGTAGACTGCGTTGCCAAAATCAGTCAGAATGCGTTCGTGGAGCGATACCAGAAGTGGTGCAAGCGTCATGGCTATCAATTCTCCCAGGATACAGCCATCAACCTGCACGCAGACGCCCGGAAAAAGTTCGCGCTGGTGCCCAAGTCCGACACCTGCAAGCTTCTGATCAGGGAGGCGGTTTCCCAGCTCAACGCTATCTCCCGCACGGTGGAAGCCTATCGCGCCGAGATGAATCGGCTTGCCTCCCAGCTGCCGGAGTATGAGACCGTCATGTCCATGACTGGCGTTGGCAAATCCATGGGTCCTCAATTGATGGCTGAGATCGGTGATATTCGCCGCTTTGCTCACCAGAAATCTCTGGTAGGATTCGCGGGCACCGATCCGATCAAGGATGACTCCGGAGACAAGGTCTCTGGCAGCAAGCCCAGCAGCAAGCGGGGCTCTCCGTACCTCCGCAAGACGCTCTTTGTCATCATGAGTATTCTGCTCCAGCTTCAGCCCCAGGATGATCCGGTATACCAGTTCATTGACAAGAAGCGTGCCGAAGGAAAGCCGTACTACGTCTACATGACAGCTGGAATGACCAAGTTCCTCCGCATTTACTACGGGAAAGTCCGTGATTGTCTCAAGGAGCAGGGCCTTTGGGAGCAGGCCCCCGACAATGCGGACAAAACTGACTGACAGAGGTTGTCTTACAACCTCTTGGCTGCCACAGAGCACTGGCAGCACGGCCTGTCAAGGATGCCGTAGGCACGGCGCAGCCGCTTGTCCTTGACTGGTCGGGATGACTGTGCTACCCCTCCAG
>JBJDYI010000235.1:0-1646 GCA_051867165.1 Faecousia sp.
AAGCAGCCCCCGGCAGCCTTCCTCCACATCCCGCCAGGTCGCATCGAAATCGTCGGTGTACCACGGGTCTGCAACCTCGCCGGGGCGGTCGGTAAAGTCCATCAGAAGGTGCATCTTGTCGGCAAAGTCGCCGCCGCAGATCCGGTACATACTCTGGAGATTGATCCGGTCCATACCGATCAGCAGGTCGAACTCCTCGTAGTCGCAGTTCCGAAGCTGGCGGGCTGTTTTGCCGGAGCATTCGATGCCATGCTCGGCCAATTTGCGGCGGGCAGGCGGATAAACCGGATTGCCGATCTCCTCGGTGCTGGTCGCCGCGGATTCGATCTGGAATTCCCGCTCCAGTCCCGCTTTCTTCACCATATCTTTCATTACAAACTCGGCCATCGGGCTTCTGCAAATATTCCCATGACAGAGGAAGAGTATCTTGGTCATGCTCAGTGCGCTCCATCTCATTTTGTTCGTTTTCATTATAGCACAGAACCTCTGATTCGTCGAGCGTCAGTTCCAGATGCGCCTCAGATGCGATTGCCCACAGCAGTTCAGCCTTAGACCATTCGAATTGTTTAACTGCCTGTAGATACCAATGCCGTTCCTCCATGCTCAGCTCCGCTTCCAGAATGACCACATTCTGCGTCCAGCCGATTTCCATGGCCAGCTCCAACAGCTCCGGACTTTCCTCATACATCCGATAGAAATCCCGCATTCTGCGAAGGTTGCGCGGAGAGAAGCCAGTGGCATCAGGATGCCGACCCGCCAGGTATTCGGCAGCGGCGACAGCCGCACCTTTTTCAGGCCGATTGCTCACCAAGTGGCCCAATGTACAGTACAATTCCATCTGCGGCATCTCAGTGCTCATCGCAGCATCAATCGCGGTGAGCATATCGCTGTAATCGATCTTTTTGCGAATGTTCATAGCTTCTCCTTTCCGGCATGATCCGCCTTATTCTGAAGCAGACCAAAGAGAAACACGGGCTTATTTACCCACGCTTCTCTTTGGCCTGCTTTTATATGACCTGCACCATCTGCTCCCAGAGCAGGACGAATCGGTCATCAATGATTTTGTTGTCGTGGTAGTGTCCGAATAACCAGTAGTGGAACTTGGCCTTTTTCCTCATGTCCTCCAGGAAGTCAGTCAGGTGGTCATGGGCATATCCACCACCGCCCAGCTTGTCCACGATGCTGTTAGGGGCGCAGTGGGTGATCATGTAATCCACCGCGTAATTGACCCGTTCCAGACTACGCTTGGCTTCTTCGTACTCCGCAGGACTGGGGAGTTCCTGCTTCCACCAGGAGTGGTGGTTGACCCGGAACCGAGCGCCCATTCTGCGAAGCATCCAGTATTGTTCCTCGAAATCCGGGGCTTTGGGATTCAAAATGCCATCCTCAATATCATGACTGCTGGCTCCACCCATGGTGAAGAAGGTGTAACCTTGCAGTTCAAACACCTGCCCCCGCATCAGGTGGATCACATGAGGCCGGATGCGCTGGATCTTCCCGCTGTTCCACTCCTCAACCGGGTATTTCGACAGCCGGTCGAAGTTCTCATGGTTGCCGCTGACGAACAGCGTCGTGAAAGGCAGGCTCTCCAGCCAATCCAGGTTGCGCTCGTCCTTTTTGCTGCCGTCCCACACGCCGCCGAAGTC
>JBJDYI010000236.1:0-1642 GCA_051867165.1 Faecousia sp.
CTTATACCGCAACCTCTGCCGGGGCGTAGCTCAATGCTACGCCTCGTCTTGTTTCCAGCAGAATATCCCGCTCGGGGATTTTCCGGCGATCCGGCACCTCAAACACGCCGATGCAGTTGTAGTGGATCGTCACCCGCTGATTGGTTACGCCGTCCTCCTTGACCGCCGGATATACCTCAATGTGGTCTATCAGTTCGGCTACCATGCGCTTGGTGATTTTGGTGGCGTCCGTATAGCGGCGTACCGTTTCCAAAAAGTCATCCACATCCATCCGCTTTTCGTCCAGCTTTTTCACTTCCAGCCGCAGGGTCTTAATGCGCCCGGCGTTTTCACCCTGCTCCTGTTCATAGCGCTTTGCCATTTTCGCAAACCGGGCATCGTCAATCTTGCCGGAAACATTGTCCTCATACAGCCGTTCAAAGAGCGCATCCAATTCCCGGTCACGGGCCAGCAGCGCATCCAGCTCCCGCTTTTTGCGTACCCGCTCATTTTCGGCCACCTTTGCCGAGCGTCCCACCATAGCCTTGATAAAGTCGTTTTCGTACTCATTGGCGAAACAGGCCAGCCGATGTACCTCGTAGAGCACCACCTGCTCCAAGAAGTCCAGCCGGATATAGTGAGTGGACGAGCATTTACGCAGCCCCGAATTATGGTTTTGGCAACTGAAAAACTTGATGTCGTGGTTATTCTGATTAAAGTGGAAGTTCAAATTGCCGCCGCACTCGGGACACTTCATCACGCCGGAAAAAACGCTTGGCTCTTGGGTAACGGTAGGGCGCTTGCGCCGTGTCCCGGCTTTCAGCGCCTGTACCTTTTCCCAAGTAGGCCGATCAATGATGGCCTCGTGAACATTGAGGAAGATCGCCCGGTTTTCCTCCGGGTTTTCGATCCGCTTTTTCATCTTGTAGGATTTGGAGTAGCTTTTGAAGTTGATCACATCGCCACAATACTCCTGTGTGGTAAGGATTTTCTTGATTGTGGTGTGGCCCCACTTGGTAGGCTCCAAGGTACTCTTGGAGCCGCCCCGGCTTGTACCCTTGCTGCGCCAGTAATAGGTGGGGTTGACGATACCATCAGCACCGAGAGCGGCGGCGGTTTCAGCCAGCCCGTACCCCTCCAGCGCCATGCGGTAGATACGGCGCACCACATCGGCAGCCTCGGGATCGACCACCCAAAAGCGGGGATCGTCCGGGTTTTTGATGTAGCCATAGGGTGGCGGTGAAAGCGGAATACCAGCGTTGCCTTTCATCTTGTTGACGATCCGGCGCTTCTTGGAAATGTCTTTGGCGTAGTATTCGTTCATGATGTTTTTGAACGGGGTGAAGTCATCTTCGCCCTCGTCGCTATCCACGCCATCCGAAACAGCCACCAGCCGCACATCATGGAGCGGGAAAAACTCCTCGGTCAGCTTGCCGACCTCAATGTAGTTGCGGCCCAGCCGGGACAGGTCTTTGACGAACACCGCCGAGATATACCCGGCTTCGATTGCGGTTATCATTTTCTGAAAACCGGGACGCTTCATGGTAGTGCCGGTGATTCCGTCATCCACAAAAAAGATCGTGTCCGAATATCCCTTGTCCTTGGCGGCCTTTTGCAGTATCTTTTTCTGATTTTGGATGCTGTTGGACTCGTTGTCCATGTT
>JBJDYI010000237.1:0-6181 GCA_051867165.1 Faecousia sp.
TCGGTCAGATGATTCGGAACCACAAACATCGGCTTGTGGCAAAGCCCCAGACGCTTGCTCTCCATGGCGGCAGCGACCATCTCGAAGGTCTTGCCTGCGCCCACCTCGTGCGCCAGCAGCGTATTTCCGCCATAGAGAATGTGTGCGACGGCGTTCAGCTGATGCTCCCGTAAGTGAATTTCCGGGTTCATGCCGCTGAAAGTGATATGGGAGCCATCATATTCGCGCGGCCGGTTGGAATTGAACAGCTCATTGTAGCGCATCACAAGCTCCTGCCGTCTGTCAGGGTCTTTCCATATCCACTCGGAAAAGGCGTCCTTGATGGCCTGCTGTTTCTGCTGGGCAAGGGTCGTCTCTTTGGAATTGAGAACCCGGCGCTCCTTGCCGTCCGGGTCAGTGACGGTGTCATAGATGCGCACATCGCGCAGGTTCAGCGTGTCCTCCAGAATCCGGTAGGCGTTGGCGCGCTCTGTGCCGTAGGTCATATAGGCGTTTATATCGTTGTAGGACGGCTGGGATTTTCCGCTGATGCTCCACTCCGCAGTAAACGGAGAGAAATGCACCTGAATACTCCGGCGCAGGTAATACGGCGGCTCAAAGGTTTCCTCCATAAACTGCTGAATGTATTTCTGGTCAATCCAGGTTGCGCCCAGGCGCACCTCAATTTCAGAAGCGTCCAGATCCTTCGGCTGGGAAGAACGTAGTGCCTCCACATTGGGCAGATAGGCCGGATCGGCAGATGCCGCCTGTTCCGCTTCCCGCAGTTTCTGGCGTACATTGCCGGAGAGATATTCATCGGCAGTCTGCCACTCGTTTTTCACCGGGTCCCGGAAGATACCGCCCTGCAAGCCGTCAACCAGCGATGACTCGTCCATGCCGGTCAGCTGCTGCATATACTCAAGATCAACGCAGGCTTTTTCGGAGATGGATAGTGCTAGTGCTTCAGACGGGGTATCTACGGAGGTCACGACCTCATGGGGTTTGATGGTGCGCTTGGTGAAGATGTCCGCCTTGCGCTTCAGCTGTTTTTCCTCGTCCAGCTCCTCCAGCGTACACAGCAGGTAGTAGGAGCTGTCGTCCTGAAATGCCAGCGCATTGGCGCGGCTGTTGATAAGGCCGTATTTTGAGGTAAAGCTGTCATAGAGCGTGTTCAGCTCTGCCTGGGCCTGCCGGATTGCGCTGTCCGGGGTCATAGCGTCCATCTGTAGATCGATCAGGTGGTGCAGGCAGTCGCGCAGTCCCACAAGCCCCTTGACGCGCTCCGAAGCGGTCGCGTTCAGCGCCGGTCGGCTCATCAGGCTGTTCTGCCGGTAGTAGACCTCTCCGTCCACAACGGTATAGCTGTAGTTTTTGACATTCGGGTCTGCGGGAATGCTGCCCGAAAGCGCCTCGTCATCGCCGAGCTCCGGCAGTTCCGCCGCCTGATAGGTGCCGCGGATGTACTTCACCGCGTCGTGAAGCTGATCGGCAAGCTCCAGCCCTTCGATGGGCTCTACGGTGAAATCCTGTCTGCCGTACTGGGTGCTCTCGGAGGACTGCCGTCCCAGAATCATCTCCGGATGCTCCACAAAGTAGCTGTTGATGGCAAAGCCGTCCTCATTCCGCCCCAGATGTACCCAGTCCGGTTCAATCTCGATGGGACAGTCCCGCTTCTGCAGGAAGATGATATCAGAGACAACATCCGTGCCCGCATTGGCTTTGAAGGCGTTATTGGGAAGACGGATTGCGCCCAGCAGCTCTGCCCGCTGCGCGATGTACCTGCGGACTTCCGGGGACTGCTTATCCATGGTATAGCGGCTGGTGACGAAGGCGATCACGCCGCCGGGGCGCACCTGATCCAGCGTCTTGGCAAAGAAATAGTCATGAATGGAAAAACCGAGCCTGTTGTAAGCCCGGTCATTGACCTGATACTGCCCGAACGGCACGTTGCCGATGGCGATGTCATAGAAATCCCGTCTGTCGGTGGTTTCAAATCCTGCCACGGTAATGTCCGCTTTGGGATAAAGCTGCTTTGCAATCCGCCCGGTAATGCTGTCCAGCTCTACGCCGTAGAGCCTGCTGTTCTGCATGGATTCGGGCAGACAGCCGAAGAAGTTCCCGACGCCCATGCTGGGCTCCAGAATATTGCCCGATTCAAAGCCCATGTTTTCCAGCGCCTCATATATGGCATGAATGACGGTGGGACTGGTATAGTGGGCGTTCAGCGTGGAGGCTCTTGCCGCCTCGTATTCCTCCGGTGTGAGAAGCTCCTTCAGTTCCGCATATTCCGCGCGCCAGTTTTCCTTCTCCGGGTCAAAGGCGTCTGCCAGACCACCCCAGCCCACATACCGGGAGAGCACTTCCTGCTGATCGGGGCTAGCCTGAAGTCCTTCGGCTTCCAGCTGTTTCAGCAGCCGGATGGCGCTGATGTTTGCCTGATACTTGGTCTTGGCACCGCCTGCACCCAGGTCAGAATCCGTGATGCGGAAGTTCTGGGCGTTCCTGTGGGTCTGCGCCCTGTATTCTTCGTACATCGCCTGTTCTGCCGCACCGGCGTTGGGAAATGTCTGCCATTCGCCGCCGATCTGTACGGAAACCGGATTTGCATTGATAGCATCATCTGGGCTGACCTCCGGTTCGGGCGGCGTATGCTCCGGCTCCGCGCGCAGCCGTTCTGTAACGATGTCATAGGGAAGCCCGGTCTGCTCGCCGGGGTAAATTGCCTTGGTCTCGGAAGTCATCTGCGGCTGTTCAAATGGTTCCTTACCATTCAGCCTGTCGGCGTATTTCTGCGCTTCCTGCTGTGAACGAAACGTCTGATAGATGCCGCCCACATCATAATACTGTCCGTCCCGTCCCTCCGGCACGGAATTGTCCCGGATGATGAACGGCTCTTCAAAAGCATCGGAAGTCAGCTCCACGGTAAAGCGGGGCTGTTCCAGTTCCTCAGGCAGGGCGTCCAGCATATCCTGTACTTCCCGGTAATGCTGGGAGGAAAAGCTGATGGTTCGTCTGTTGTACCCGGCATTGGCAACCAGGTAGTCGATCCCTGCCGCGTCCAGCTGCGGACGCATCAGGGCAAGCTCCGCTTCAGTCAGTTCCGCCTCCAGATTCACTTGGGGCACCGTCGTCTTTTCTGGGAAGAGAATCCCGCGCACGGTCTCAACCGGTTCGTTGCGGAAGATGGGAAAACCGGTTCCGTCCTGGAATGTGATATCCCGCAGGGAGGCTCGGCCATCCCTGACATCATCCACCGCAAAGCGTCTGCCGTCCAGTGTCAGCTCCGCGCCGATCAGGTCGTTATCGTCCTGAAAATGGGATTCAGACTCCATTTCCGCAGGCTCCGCCTTCTCCGGCGAAGCGATACCCGGGGGCACATCCACCGCATCGTTTCCCTCGGTCTGCGCCTCATATTTGGAGCGCTCCACATACTCCCATTCGGCAGCTTCCCGCTGGGCAATTTTCTCTTTCAGTTCGAGCAGATAGTTCTCCGCCACCCATTCGGAATCGAAGTCGGCAGTCACGCCGTCCTCGTCCACATAGAGGCCGTCGTGCAGATCGTCCCAAATGCCATAGCCTTCGTCCGTTTCAATGACAGCAAAGCGTTCATAAGGTTCGACCTCACTCTGCGCGGCAATCTGTTCCGCTTGCGCCAGCATCCGGTCTGCCTCGGTAAAGAAGCGTCCGTCATTCACCAGAATCCCCAGCTGACGCTGCACTTTCGCCCACGGCAATTCCAGCGTTCCATGGTCGGTAACAACAGAAAAGATATCCGCGCCGCCAAACTCATCTTTCAGCCATACGGCAGCTCCGCGCTCCCGCCCATGCGCCAGCATATAGTCGTTGACGCGGGATTTGCTTTCAAAGCTGCCGTTCCAGCGGATGAGTGCATCGCTGATTTCATCGGCTGTGACAGGCTTCGGCACAGCAGCCGGTTCAGCCTCCAATACGGGTTCTTTTCCCGCAGGGGGCACAGAAAAAACAGATGCGTCCTGAGTTGCTGAGATGGTCATCTCGGAGGTGTCCGCAAACCGCTGAATCTGTTCCTTTATCGCATCCGGCAGACTGTCATCGTAGAATTTTACCGTCCTGTCCGGGTCAATATGGGCGATGGTCTTGTAATCACCGTGTTCTGTCTCTTTCCGGTTCCAGACCGTCACACCGTTCCCCATAGCGCCGTATCCGACGTCGTAGCGGGACAGGTCAATCTCCTGTGCAAACGCCCGTAAGGTATAAACGCTACGCTCTTTGCTGTCCTCCGAGGCTGCGGATATGGTCACATCAAAGTGCGCCCGCAGCTGCTCCACATACGCATCGAGAGCATGGGACGGTACGCCGCACATTTCCACATGCCCCACTCCGGGGATGTTCCGGGTGGTCAGGCGAATGTCCAGCAGCTCGGAGGCTTGCCTTGCATCCTCGCCGTACAGTTCAAAGAAATCACCCACCTGGAACAGCACCATATCATCAGGATGGTCGTGCTTTACCTCGTTATAGGTGTTGTAGATGGAATTGCGCCGCAGGTTCTGCTGATACAGCTCCTGTTCCTTCGGAGTCAGATACCGGTCTTTCCGAATCAGGGAATCCACACGCTCGGCAACCTTCGTCCAGTTCAGCTCTACAGGGGCACATCCGCCTTTGGTCAGCCGGATACCCTTGGCACTGTGATCTTCGGAGGAATGGTCAGCCCCGGACAGTGCGTGAGAGCGCCCGCCGATGCCGTACTCCTGCTTCAGAAAATCTGCTTTTTCCTTTATGGTGTGGTCTGCGGTAAAAAAGGCATAGATTCTACCCTTGCCGCCCGCCACAGAGCTGCCGCCGGCAAGCGCTTCGCTGATTTCATCCTCCGTGATAAAGCCCTGCGGTTCTGCAAGATCGGCAGGCCCGTCCGGATATACCCGGCGCTCGGCGGAGATATCCCTGATGCCCTGCCACAGCTCATCCATTCGGTGATAATGAAAGCGCAGAAGTCCTCTGTTTTCCGCGTAATCATTCAGGAATGCCAAGAATTCGCCACGAAGCGTATCGGCAAAAGCATTGTCCTCCATCTTCTCCGCAAGCGCTGCGGTGGCGTCCGGATAACCGGCAGGAAGATCGTCCATGGAGGAGAAGTAGCCAACCCGGTTTGCTTCCTCACTCAGGTCATGCTTCAGATAGAGCAGGCTCTGCGCCAGTTCAGAGCGGACACGCCCACCAGCCTCGGCGAGCTCCACATTGGAAGCAAAGCTGCCCTCTTCCAGCATCTGTCCGATTCTTTCTGCCGCAGCCTCCCATGTAATGACCTGAGAATCAGCGGCATATCTGGCCTCACGGCCTTTGTGCAGATGAATGCCGTCTCCGTCATACCACGCGGCATAATCGCCGTGTTCACCCCGGATGCCGTAGCCGCCATGAAATTCCCTTTGCAGCAGCGCCGCGATTTCCTCAATCGGCTTCTGCTTCTGGAACGCATCCGCGATATGCTCTCTGGCGTGGCTGGTATTGCTGCCGAAACGGAGCATATCGTCGATTTCTGTCTGGGCAAAAGAAAAAGCGGACAGCACTTCGGTTGTGCGATCCGCTTCATCAATTTGGGATATCTGCTCCTGTTCCGAGAGGAAAAGGTTCAGAGAAAGCTGTTCAAACTCTGTCCCGGCAGGATATCCGTTATTCAGTTCTTCCGGAGGCTCCAGCTCATCGGCTGTTAATTGTACACCAGCTCGTTCAGAATGATCTCCTCGGCCTGCGCCTTCAGCGTATTCATCATGCCCGCCCATTTCAGCGGGTCCCTGCGCTTCAGTTCTTCCGTCACGCCGGCCTGCTTCGCCATCTGCGGCATCAGCTCGTCCAGTCTCCGGTGCGCCGTCCCGTCGATCTCCCGAAGGTGCGGATACAACTGCTCCGACAGCACCAGTCGGTTCCACAGAATCGGGCGATGCTCCTTCAGGTACTGTTTCCGCATCTGCCCGTACTTCCCGATGGGTGTATCCTCCTGCTCGCTCAGTCTGATGTCCGGGATCAGATAATCCCCGTTCTGCCTGTACGTCATTTTCATATGCCATGCTCCTTTCCGCGATCTGTTCGCGTTCATAGTTTCGGATGGTCGCTCCGATTTCCCGCAGCACCTGCTGATTGATGCCGCTCACTGCCGTTCCCAGCGCGCCCGCCGTTTCCGGGGTATTGAAATCGAAAACGCTCATAAAGTCTTCGTGTTCAAAGTAGT
>JBJDYI010000238.1:0-6180 GCA_051867165.1 Faecousia sp.
CGTCCGGTCAGCGGATTTTCTTACTGGTTCTTCTCTTCCTTGATCTGGGCCTGCAGGTGAACCGACAGCACAGCCAACGAGGTTGCCATATTCTCATACTGCACCAGAATATTATCCGGCACCTCCAGATGGGTGGGGGCAAAGGTCCAAATGGCTTTAATGCCGCCGGCGATAAGCTGATCGGCCACGGCCTGGGCATATTCTGCCGGAACCGTGATGATGCCCATCAGCACCTTGTTCTCCCGGCAAAAATCTTCCAGCTGAGAAACATGGTAAATAGGCTTGCCCTCCTCCGTCCGTTCCTGACGGGGATTCACATCGAAAGCAGCCAGGATATTCAAACCATATTCGTCAAAGCCCTTGTAACCCATGAGGGCCTGGCCCAGCTTGCCCGCACCGATCAGCACGGCGTCGGTGGTATTGTCATAGCCCAGAAACTGCTCAATGTCCGCAATCAGACTCTTGCGCTGATAGCCGATCTTCGGCCGGCCACCGTCAGAGACCATGGCCAGATCCTTGCGGACCTGAACCTGTCCCATACCCAGGGCATTGGCCAGGGTGGTGGCGGAGATATGGGTAGGGGCATCGGCGGGCAGGCTTTTCAGGTAAGCCAGATATCCCGGCAGCCGTTTCAATACAAATTTGGAGATTTTTTTCTGTTCCATGGTTTTCCTCGGTTCTGTCGCAAGCATTACGGCTTAATAGTTCTATCGATTATAGCATATTGACTTTTTACTTTCAAGTGAATTTTGGGTTTTATGCACAATTTGTCTGTTTCAGGAATTCCTTCCGCAGCCGTAGCATAATCCGTTTTTCCAATCTGGAAATATAGGACTGGGAAATCCCCATGAAGGCTGCCACTTCCTTTTGGGTCTGCTCCTTATGCCCATCCAGGCCATAGCGCATCTGGACGATTTCCCGCTCCCGCTCCGGCAGTTCTCTCAGAGCCTGCCGCAGCACGCAAAGGTCCACATCCTCTTCCAGGGGGCGCAGGATCATGTCCTCCTCCGTTCCCAGAATGTCGGACAACAGCAGTTCATTGCCATCGCAGTCCATGTTAATGGGTTCGTCCAGGGACACTTCCGTCTTTTGGTTGGCGGTTTTTCGGATGTGCATGAGGATTTCATTCTCAATGCACCGGGATGCATAGGTAGCCAGCTTGATTTTTTTCTCCAGGCGGTATGTATTGATGGCTTTGATGAGTCCGATGGTGCCGATGGAAATCAAATCCTCCAGATTGGTGCCGGTATTTTCAAACCGTCGGGCAATATAGACCACCAGGCGGAGATTATGCTCCACCAGCCGCTGCTTGGCCGCTTCCTCTCCCCGTTCCAGTGCTTCCAGGGCAGTACGTTCCTCTTCCCCTTTCAGTGGAGCCGGCAAAACGTCGCTTCCGCCGATGTAGTGAACGCCTGACGGCATCGAAATGCCCAGCTTTTCAAGTAATAACCACCAGTTTATCACCAAACAACCCCTCCTGTCAAAGCCTGATAGGCCGCTCCCTTGCCAAAATTCTCCGGTGCAAACGCAACCACCGCACGTCTGCTTCGTCCATTCATTCGCACCTGGTCCAGTCCCATGGCCAGCATCATGCCACTTCCCTGCCCCACGGTTTTGAAGGGGATCAGCCTAAGCCCCGGCAGGCACCGGGATGCCATGGTTCCCACAGGATTTTGGATCTGCTGCTCCGTCAGCCCTGTCAGTTTCGCTGCCGCAGAAGAGGTGATCACCAGTGCCTGTTCCCCGGTAACAGGGTCCCGGAGCGTGTTCCCCGTGTCCCGCAGGGCCAGAAGTTTCACGGACCGGTCCCCGTTCTGCAGTTCCAGCGGAATATACTCCCGGCCGCCCAAACTGCCCTCCACACAAAGCCGGCACAGGCACCACAGCCCCACCGCGGACAGGAGCAGCACCCGGATATCCGCTTTCCCGATGCAAAGGGCGAATCCACCCAGCGCAAAGCTCAGCAGCACAAACAGCCCACACCGCCGCAGCGCGCTGCTGTTCCAGCCGAAGGCAATGCTGCCCATGATTCCCAGGCACACCAACCGCCAGAGGGTATTTCCCATAAAACGGAAATCCGGCAGCAGGCAAACCCCACTGTACACTGCCCCCAACGCTGCCGCTGCCGCCAACCGTTTTTTCTCCGAGGGGAACCCGGACATCCGGTTTGTCCCCAGCAAAAGCAGATAATCCACCAAAAAATTGAGTCCCATCACTCCATCCACATATACCTTCAAGCAATCCCCCCTTGTCTGGAACCAGTATACCCTGTCCGGGCAAAGAAGGCCGTCGCAACCGGCAGGTGTTCCGCCGCAAGTTCAGCCAGGGTGCCCCGGGTTTCCTGTCCTGACCCTTTGATGCGCTGAGAGGTGGTTCATTCCTCCATATTTCAGTGCGGGGAGACCCCGCTGTCACTTCGAGACGATCCTGCAGTGGTCCTCTTACATCCTTTGGGCCCGCCCGGTTCGAAACAGCACAAAAGCATCCAATCTCTATTTGCAGGGGTGCTCCGCTGTCATTTCGGGCCTATCCTGCGGTGGTCCTCTTACATCCTTTGGGCCCGCCCGGTTCCATGCAATGCAAAAATGCCGCCCTGTCGGGCGGCATTTTTTAGAATGTGCAAACGTCGGGATCGGCAGGCTCGGCGCCCTTCTCCACCCGCAGTGCGGTCAGGACGGGACCGGTCTCTCCCTTGTACAGAGGATGCTTTTCAGCAGAGACTTTCGCCGTGACCATAACCCAGCTCCGGGAATCCAGGGATTTGGACTGGTCATAGCGGCAGGGGATGCCGCAGAATTCGATGTCATCCACGCAGCAGGTCATCACAAACCGGCCGGGTGCAAACATGCCTTCCTTCTGACGGCGAAGCATGGCCACCTGGGCCTTGAAGCAGACGGTTTTGCCTTCGTACTTCTGGGGCTCCTCGGTGACATCCCGGTACCACAGGGCGAAGTCGGCGTCGTTGATGCAGATCACATCAGAATTGATGTCGAAGGGCAGGGGATCTTCGATGTCATCAAACTGGGTGGTACCATCGGTATAGTCATAGAGAATATCAATTCGGCGGGAAGCCGCCCGGGCGATCTTGTGGAAGGGCATGATGTCCGTGCCAGGGGTCAGGCGGTTGAACACCACCATCTGGGCTCCCACCAGCTTGTCCATCACCAGGTTACGCATATTATTGTTGAAGGCCATGAAGGTGGTGGAGTCAGCGAACATAACCTCCTGTGCCACCACCCACTCCTCCGGGAACCGCATATACAGGTCCCCCACCTGCTGCATGCCGTTCAGCTCCATCACAATGCGCTCGGCCTTGTACTTCTTCTGAAGAGAAGCCAGCTGCTTGGTGGTAACGGTCTGCTGGTCCAGAACTTCCATCCAGACATTCTTTTCAGGGTAGGTGGAGAAATCATATTCCTCTTCACCTTCCTCAAAAATCAGCAGCAGGGTACGCTCACCGGCATTAAACCGGGGGTCTTCCAGGGTTTCCTGGATGAACTTGGTCTTACCGGAGTCCAGGAAACCGGTAAAGGAATAAACTGGGATCTGCTGCATATCTTACACTCCAAACAGGGCTGCAATGCCCTTTTCATCCAGCTTGGAACCAATGACACAGAGCTTGCCGATGATGTCGGCGGCACCCAGACGGACATTTTCCTCACCGGGGACAAAGTCGAAATGAATCCAGCTTCCATCGGCGGTGGGAACGATGCCCTTGGCTCTCAGGACCATGCCAAACTTGCCGGAATCCAGTTCCTTCAGCGCTGCTTCAATGAAGGCCATGTCAAACTTCTTGGCAGTCTCCACGCCCCAGGAGGTGAATACCTCGTCGGCATGGTGGTCATGGTGATGTCCGCCACAGCCGCAGGAGCAGTGTTCTCCATGCTCATGATGGTGCTCATGCTCATGATGATGACCACAGCCGCAATGCTCGTCATGCTCGTGCTCATGGTCATGATGGTGATCGCAGCCGCAATGCTCCTCATGCTCATGCTCATGCTCGTGCTCATGGTCATGATGGTGACCGCAGCCGCAATGCTCGTCATGCTCGTGCTCATGGTCATGATGGTGGCCGCAGGAGCAATGCTCCTCATGCTCGTGCTCATGATCATGGTGGTGATGCTTGTGCTCTTCCTCCAGCTTGGCCATTTCAGCTGCCAGGGTGGACTGGCCTTCCATGGCTGCCACCAGCTGAGCGCCTTCCAGCTGCCCCCAGGGGGTGGTGACAATGGTGGCTTTGTCGTTGTGCTCCCGCAGCAGGGCAACAGCCGCATCCAGTTTGGCCTGGGGCACAGAATCGGTCCGGGACAGGATAATGGTAGAAGCGGTCTCAATCTGGTTGTTATAGAACTCGCCGAAATTCTTCATATAGACCTTGACCTTGCTGACGTCTACCACTGCCACGGTGTAGCCCAAGGTGATCTCGTCGGTGGTAACCTTCCGGACCGCGCCGATGACATCAGACAGTTTGCCCACGCCGGAGGGTTCAATGATGATGCGGTCAGGGTTATACTGCTCGATGACCTGGGTCAGAGCCTTGCCAAAGTCGCCCACAAGGGAGCAGCAGATGCAGCCGGAGTTCATCTCCGTGATGTTGATGCCGGCATCCTGCAAAAAGCCTCCGTCAATGCCGATCTCACCGAACTCGTTTTCAATGAGCACCAGCTTCTGTCCCACATAGCCTTCCTGGATCATTTTCTTGATCAGTGTCGTTTTGCCGGCACCCAAAAAACCGGAATAGATATCAATTTTCATAAGATACACCTTCTGTATTCATATTTTCCACCCTATATTATATCACCAGGGTTTCCTGATAGCAAGGGATTTTTCTCTTTTTCTTCGACACTGTTCGATTGTCTGTGACATGGTATCTGGGATACACTGAATCCAGGCAGAAGATCCCCCTGCGACTGTTTTCTGCCAAAGCGCCCTGCCGGCTCTCCCCCGGCAGGGCGTCATTCATTTTATGGCATTTTGTTCCTTCATTCGTTACCGGCAGATGTCGGACGACATAACCTTTTTCTGCCGGTTCCTTCTGGGACAAGGGTGTTCTCATTCCATCCTTATCTCATTTCGCTCCACGGTACGGATGTTTTTCTCCGCTTTGTGCCGGGGGGTCATTACCTCATGGCCGCACCCCAGGCACTTCATGCGGAAGTCCGCCCCGGTCCGCAGCACAATCCACCGCTTTTCCCCGCAGGGATGGGGCTTTTTCATCACAAGTATATCATTCAGTCGGATATCCATAGCTGCTCCTTATTTCTTAATGGCATCCCAGTAGGCTTTCGCTGCCTGCTCCAGCTTGTTGGGACCATATTCGTAATACTGTTTTCCTGCCAGAACATCCGGCAAATACTGCTGCCGGACCCAGTGGTTGGGGTAGTCGTGGGGATAAAGATACCCCTGCTCCCGCTCCATGGTGTAGGAATCGGCGTGGACATTCTGCAGATGCCGGGGAAAATCCCCCGTTTTGCCCTGACGTACATCCGCAAGCGCCGCGTCAAAGGCCAAATGGGCAGAATTGGACTTTGGACTGGTGGCCATCAGCACGGCTGCATCCCCCAAGGGAATTCTCGCCTCCGGCATACCCAGCTTCAGCGCCATTTCCACGCAGCTGTGGACGATGGGAAGGATCTGAGGATAGGCCAGGCCCACATCTTCGGCGGCAATCACCATCAGGCGACGGCAGGCCGAGGGCATCTGCCCTGCTTCCAAGAGTCTTGCCAGATAATGGCAGGCAGCATCCGGGTCGGAGCCCCGGATGGACTTCTGTAATGCGGACAGCAAATCGTAATGGTTGTCCCCATCCCGGTCGGCACGGAGGGCGCTTTTCTGGGTGACCGCCTTTACATCCTCCATGGTCAGCAGGATTTTCCCATTTTCGGGTACCCCGGCAGAGAACAGCACCTCCACGGCATTGAGAGCTTTTCGCAGGTCACCGCCGCAGCACTGGGCGATGTACTCCAAGGCTCCTTCTTCCGGCACAGCCTGTAAGGCCGTCCGCTCTTCCATATAGCGAATCGCCCGTTTTACCGCCTGCAAAGCGGCGGGCGCATCCAGCTGCTTGAACTCAAAAACCGTAGACCGGCTCAGAATCGCATTGAACACATAAAAATAGGGATTCTCCGTGGTGGAGGCAATGAGGGTGATCTTACCGTTTTCGATATGCTCCAGCAGGGA
>JBJDYI010000239.1:0-1637 GCA_051867165.1 Faecousia sp.
GCGGCACAGGCGGAGCTATGATGCGGATGAGCCGTCCGCAGCCCGTATCGTTTTTTCGCTATGATTGAATGTGACCATCAGGAGGTTGCTTATGAAAATGTCTGGCAAAGAGGCGTATGTCCTCATGCTGAAAGCGTATCCTGACATTTTGAATATCGACGAGAT
Organism: Faecousia sp.; assembly: GCA_051867165.1. Classification (GTDB taxonomy): domain Bacteria; phylum Bacillota; class Clostridia; order Oscillospirales; family Oscillospiraceae; genus Faecousia. The sequence goes on from JBJDYI010000239.1 coordinate 166, forward strand.
GTGCGAGGTGCTGAAGGTCAGCACAAAAACCGGCTACAAGCTCCTGAAGGAAGGAAAGATCAGCAGCATCAAGGTCGGTCGTACCTATCGCATCCCCAAGGTTCATCTGCTCTCATACATGAGAATCGTTGAAAGCCAGCAGGCTGTGTAATCCGCAAGATGGCTTATTTTCGAGCCGTGTGGTATGATGAGCGTGTCAACGGCAGGTGGAAAACACAAAAGGAGGAAACATCATGGTCGCAGGACACCTGCAGGAAAAGAACGGATACTTCTACATCGTCCTGAGCTACAAGGACGAGAACGGCAAACGGAAAACCCCATGGTTTGCTACTGATCTGCCCGTAAAGGGCAACAAGAAGCGCGCAGAAGCCCTTCTGCTGGAAAAGCGGCAGAGCTTCATGATCCCCGTTTTCCCGGTTGCGCAGGACGATGCGCCGAAGGTGGAGATGCTCTTTACGGACTTTCTCCAGAGCTGGCTGCCCGTCGCAAAGAGCACCGTCAAGCTGACGACATACGCCTCGTATGTGACGATGGTCAAGAGCATCATTTCGCCCTACTTTGCGGAACGGGGGATTACGCTGAAGGGACTGACGGCCTCGGACATTCAGGGCTTCTATACCCAGCAGCTTGAACGCGTCAACGCGAACACGGTCATCCACTATCACGCAATCATTCACAGGGCGCTCAAGTACGCAGTCAAGATGGACATGATCCCCTATAATCCCGCCGACAAGATCGAGCGACCGAAGAAGGAGCGGTTCGTCGGCAGCTTCTACGACAGCGCAGAGATCAACGCGCTGTTTTAGGCCGTCAAGGGCCATACGCTGGAGCTGCCCATCAAGCTGGCTGCCTTCTATGGTCTGCGCCGCAGCGAGGTGCTCGGCCTGAAGTGGAACGCCATCGACTTCGATGCCAATACCATCACGATCCGGCATACCGTCACGGCGTGCAACCTTGACGGCAAGCACATTGAGGTTGTGGCGGATTCGACCAAGACGAAGTCCAGCATGAGGACGCTCCCACTGGTACCTGAGTTCCGGGAGCTGCTGCTCCATAAAAAAGAGCAGCAGGAGCACTACCGCAGGCTCTGCGGGCGCTCCTACTGCACGGACTATCGGGACTACATCTGCGTAAACGAGATCGGGGAACGGCTGAAGCCGAACACGCTGTCGGACGGCTTCAAGCGGATTCTCGAACAGAACAACCTGCGCGTCATCCGTCTGCATGATCTTCGGCACACCTGCGCCAGCCTCCTGCTGGCCAACGGCGTCCCGATGAAGCAGATTCAGGAATGGCTGGGACACAGCGATTTCAGCACGACGGCGAACATCTACGCGCACCTGGATTACCACTCCAAACTCTCCTCGGCGGAGGCCATGCTGACGGGCCTGGGGCTTGCCCATCCGAACCCGGAGAACGGTTAGCACGGGAACATTTCTTCAAAGTCGGCAAAACGACATCTTTTCTCTCCA
>JBJDYI010000240.1:0-1631 GCA_051867165.1 Faecousia sp.
GAGAACCAGAAGGCCATCATTCAGGATTTCGTCAATACCCGCTTCCCGGGAAGCTCTCTGACATTCTACGAAGATCGGGATCGCTCCGGCTATACCTTTGAACAGCGGGAAGGCTATCAAGCCATGCGGAAAGGTCTCATCCGTCATCAGTATGATATTCTGGTGGTAAAGGACTTTTCCCGATTCTCCCGGCGGAACAGCCGGGGACTGGTGGAGCTGGAGGATTTGCGGGATGCCGGCGTGCGCATCATCTCCATCGGGGACAACATCGACTTTCCCAACGACGACGACTGGCTGAAAATCCAGTTTCAGTTCCTCATCAACGAGATGCCCGTCACCGACACCAGCAAGAAGGTGAAAAATGTCATTCGTCGGCGGCAGGCGGACGGCAAATGGCTATGCGCCGCACCCTACGGCTACATCATCAACAAACAGAAGGAATTTGAGATCGTCCCCACGGAAGCGGAGATTGTGCGGCAGATTTTTGACCTCTACAACAACCACGGCTGGGGCTACAAAAAAATCGCCAACTACCTGACCGAGCAGGGCATTCCCACCCCCCGGATGTCGGAGCAAATGCGCAAGGAAGCCGAGGGCGAAACCACCACCCGGAAAACCAAAGCCGCCTGGGCGATTGTGACGGTGCAGGGGATTCTGGACAACGACTTCTATATTGGCACCCTGCGGCAGGCCAAGTACACCCGTGCCAAAATCAACGGCAAAGATGTGAAACGGGACGAGGAGGAGCACATCGTCATTGAGAACCACCACCAGCCCATCATCGACTACCGCACCTTCGCCACCACCCGGGCGCTCCGGGAAAAACGCTCCACCGCCAACTACCGGGGCGTGAAAAAATACGATAATGTTTACTCCGGGTTTCTATTCTGCGGAGACTGCGGAAGCCCCATGTTTGCCATGAGCCGGAAGGATTTAAGTCCCGCCTACACCTGTGGCACCTATCACCGCCGTGGGCGCTCTGCCTGTTCCTCCCACCATATCAGAGTGGACAAGCTGGACGAGCTTCTCAAACTCTATGTAAAAAAGGTAAAAGAAAACTCCCACTCCATGCTGGCGCAGCTCAACGCCGATCTGGAACGGGAAACCGAGGATGTTATGGAAACCGAGCAGTCCGCCGACCATCTGGCGCAGGTGATGGGTCAGCTGCGGGAGGAGCTGAAAGCCACCAAGCGGCAGCGCATCCGGGATATTTTGAAGCACCCGGAGCAGGAGGAACTGCTGGCGGAAACCTACGACGAACTGGAAGCCGACCTGCAAAAGAAGATTGAGGGGCTGGATCATCAGATCACCATGCTGTCCGACAAGCGTAACACCATCATCCAGATTAACCGAACGGCAAAGACTGCCATGGAGGTTTTCGAGGATATTCTCAATAAAGAAGCTCTTGACCGCAACGACTTGGAGCTGATCATCCAGCGTATTCAGGTCTTTGAAGATCGGCTGGAAATCTATTTGCAGGCGGACATTGACGCCCTGCTCCATGTGGACGAAAAGGAGAACGCCGTAAATTTTAATTCCGGCACGGAAAATATCGAAAACAGGCTGATTCAGTCCTCAAAAAACCACGAGGACAAGGTTTTCCGTGTCAATGTTATCAGTAACGGCGACCC
>JBJDYI010000241.1:0-1630 GCA_051867165.1 Faecousia sp.
TTTCGCCACAAAATGCACAGTTTTTCGCCAGAGACTACACAGTCTCCGAGAAGTTGGTAAAATGGAGCCAACCAAAGACGGAGGCGGCTGGAAATGAAGGGATATTCTGTGTACAATGCAATCCAACAACTGAAAGAGCGCGGCTTTAAGAAAGCGTCAGTAGCCAGGCAGCTCAATCTCAACCGTAGGACAGTCATTCGTTATTGGGATATGTCGGTTGAGGAGTATGAGCAGAAGCACCTCGGCCTTTGCCGGGAGAAAGCACTGGATACATACCGGGGCCAAATTATTGGCTGGCTGAGAACCTATCCGACTCTCACGGCAGCACAGGTCTGCGACTGGCTCAAAGAGCATTACCATGAACAGTTTGCCGAACGAACGGTATCCCGGTATGTGAAGGCACTTCGAGAGGAGTACCAGCTCAAAAAGAGCGTTCGGCCTCGGGATTACGAGGCCGTGCCTGAACTTCCCATGGGGCAGCAGATGCAGGTGGATTTCGGCCAGGTGTCTATGCAAAATGTGGACGGAGGCTGGACGAAAGTTTATGTGGCAGCATTCCTGTTGGCCTGTTCCCGATACAAATATGCCGAGATGCAGAGCCGTCCATTTACCGCGGTAGATCTGGTGCATATATGCCACAACTGTTTTCGCTACTTTGGCGGGATGCCACAGGAGATGGTATTTGACCAGGACAGCATTGTTTGCGTGAGCGAGAATGCCGGAGACATCATCTACACCTATGAGTTTGAGAAATTCCGGCAGGAATGCAAAATGTCCATCTATATGTGCCGTGGTGCAGACCCCGAGAGCAAGGGAAAAATTGAGAACACCGTGAAGTACATTAAAGGCAATTTTCTAAGCAACCGTCTTTACGTGGATGATGACATTCTGAACGGGAGTTGCCTGGACTGGTTGGAGAGAACAGCTAACGCCAAGGTGCATGGCACCACAAAGCGTATCCCTGCTGAAGTGTTTAAGGAAGAACGGGAACATCTCCGGCCTCTGCCCATCCATGACCAGATGCAGCGTCCAGTGGTTTGCAGAACTGTCCGTAAGGACAACACCATTATCTACGACAGCAACCGTTACTCTGTCCCTCTTGGTACTTACAACACGCAGCCAGAAGTACGAATAGAAACGGTAGATGGAATCCTCTATATCCAGACGATCTTCGGTGAACCGATTTGTGAGCACAGGATCTCCACTGGCCGCGGGCTACTGATCCAGAACAAGAGCCACACCAGAGACCGCACAACGGCCATAGATAAAGTCCAGTCCGAACTGGATGCCCGGTTACAAGGCAAAGCCACGGATTTCCTGCAGACCATCCGCACGGAAAAGTCTCGCTATGCCAGGGACCAGTTCCGGCTGATCCAGTCTCTTCTCGACCAGTATGGCCTGGATGCGACCCTCGATGCCGTTGCCTTCTGCGAACACAGCCGGATCTACAGTGCGAACACGATGAAGGATTATCTGGAACACCAGGCATCTTTACCCCCCTCTATGAAGCAGTCTCCGGCTGCACCCACACTGATTCCGGTGGACAAGGCCGAATACCATATAACGACCCAAAAGCGGCCGCTTGAGGTCTATGCGAGAATGGGGGTGCGGTGATGCTGACTCCATTGGA
>JBJDYI010000242.1:0-1623 GCA_051867165.1 Faecousia sp.
TGTTGGCGTCGGGAGTTCGCGACCATATTTTGTCGGGAGTAACGAACCATTTTTTGTCGGAAAACTGGGAGCCAATCGATGAAATTTCAGATTGCCAACAACCCAGATTTGCAAATTGTTTATTCTTGCGTCGTCATCGGCTCAACAGCCTTTACCTTACCGGTCTGCAGTGAGATCGTCTCCAGCTTCTTCCCACGGAAGCTCTCTCCACGCAGCTTGAACACGGTGGCATCGTCAAAGATGCGGTCCAATGCACAGAGCAGCGTTGCATCTTCGTCAAAATCCTCACGCCAGAGCGCCGGATTCTTGTTGCTGGTAAAGATCATGTTGAAATTGCCTTCCTTGTTGTAGCGCCTGTCAATCAGATCAAAGAACAGCCGTGTATTTTCCTTGTCAAACGCACAGTGACCAATCTCGTCAATAATCAGGCAGGATGGCCGCACAAGTCCGCTGAGGCAGGAGTCCGTCTTTCCGGCGCGCCTGGCGGCCGTGAAACGGTCACGCAGCTCGGAGGCTTTAATGAAATAGGTCTTCATCCCGTGCTGGCAGCAGGCATAACCAAACGCCTGCGCCAAGTGTGTTTTCCCTGTGCCTGCCGGCCCAATAAAGGCGAGATTCCGGTGGGAATAGATGGCGGTCAGGGCTGCCAAAGCCTTCAGCCGTTCCACGTCCTTTCCCTTGAGCAGGGAAAAGTCAAAGTTCTCAAAGGTCTTTGGCGCTTTTGTCGGAAGGCGGCTCATCTTGAGCAGCGTTTGGATGGTTGTCTGCTGCTTCTTCTCACTGAGATAGGAAAAGACAGCCTGCACTGCGTCAATCGCACCTTCTGAGAGCGCCTGTTCTTCGGCAAAGTTTGCAAATTCTTCCGAGGAGAAATCCAGCTTCAGCACGGAGGCTGCGGCCTCAATCTTTTCAAAAACAGTCTCGTTCATATCGGCTCCTCCTCGTCAAAGTCAAACTTGGAAAAGGAGAGGTCGCCGGACCGTTTTGGAAGCTGGAGGATCTGCGTTCGCACTGGTGCGGTTGGAAACTCCTCCGGCTGCGGGAACACCTCATACTGCCCCTCGCAGAAGCTGTCTCTGCGGCTCCAGGTCACATCATGGGTTGTAAGAAGGCATTTCAGGTCGGCAGAATAGATGTACAGCGTATCGCCGCTGCGCTCGATCCGTGCCGTAGCACCCGGATAGCTGTATGGCACACCAAAGCGGCGGCCCTCGTAGTTGACGAATCCATCAAAGGAGATCCTGCGCTCCGGACAGAGGTAGAAACGTACCGGATCTGTCTCTGGGAGCGCACGAAGCTGTTCGCCGCACGCTGCTTCATGGATCTGCTGCGGCACACCATCCACCGCACGGTGGTAAATTCCGTTCTGGGTGTTGCACCACTCCAGCGCCTGCCAATTCAGGTCGGTAACATTGTAGAAAACACGGTTAACGAGGAAATTCTCCTTCACGAACCGCACAAGCCGTTCCACCGCGCCCTTGGTAAACGGATGGCGGGGCTTGCAGAGCTTTGTTTCGAAGCCAACGGTTTTCATGAAGGCTTCATAATCCTTCTGCCACACCGGGCGTCCCTGCAGATCGCGGCGCAAAACCACGCTTTTCATGTTGTCGGTCAAAACAAACC
>JBJDYI010000243.1:0-1622 GCA_051867165.1 Faecousia sp.
AAACTCCCGTAACTGCCCGCACTGCGGGCAGAAGTGACCGAACAGGGCGTCGCGCATGACGCCTGGTGTTTATCCTGCTATAAATAAAATCCTCTGAATCATCAGATAATTATGCGATTTCTTTGCATATCCTCCTTACGTTATCCTCGTCCAGACGGGCGATGATATAATTTCCTCATGCAGACAGAGGTTCCCTGCTTTATCCCTGCGGCGCCGTCCGCTTTACAGCAGTTTGGGACCTCTCCCTTATGGGATTTCATTAATGAGCCGGATGCGGGAGAGACCTCTCCGCAGATTTCCATGCAGGGTATGACTCATAAGGACATGAGGAACTGTCTGTACATCAACAGGAAAGGCAGGTGCCAACACCATGTTCATCGTTGGGATCGACATTGCCAAGCGGAGTCACGAGGCAGTCATCATCACTGAAGATGGCCAGATCGTCCGCAAGGCATTCAACTTCCGAAACAACTGCACCGGATATAATCAATTGCTGGAGCAGGTGCGGAAGTTGACTCTCGTAAAGAGCCAGTTCGTATTTGCCATGGAATCCACCGCCCATTATTGGCTGGCACTCTACGCCAGACTTTTAAAAGACGGATATACCGTCATGGTTCTGAATCCTATCCAGTCCCACTCCCTCCGGGAACTCTATATCCGCAAAGCCAAGACCGATGCCAGAGACTCGCTCATCATCGCGGATCTTGTCCGCTTCGGGCGCTGCAAAGCCAGCAACGTGCCCCAGGACAAAATCCTGGCTCTGCGGGAGCTATGCCGCAGCCGATCCTATCTCATAGACACGGCCGCTGATTTAAAGCGGAAGCTGATCGCCTTGTTGGACAGAATATTTCCGGAATACGAATCCCTGTTTGATCCTGTTTTCGGCAAGGCCTCTATTGCCGTGCTGCGCAAATACCCCACGCCACAGAAAGTGAAGAACGCGCATCTGGGGAAACTGACGGAGCTCCTTATGGAAAGCAGCGGCGGACATTTCGGGGAATGGAAAGCACGGCAGCTGAAGGAAGCCGCGCAAAACAGCTTCGGGATCGATGACAGCTGCGGCGTGTATTCCACACTGCTTGGAATGTTTCTGGAACAGATCCTATCTCTGACTGACCAGGCGGATTCGCTGGAAAAGCAAATTGCATCACTTCTCAAAGAATTTGATTCCCAGCTGACGTCCATCCCTGGAATTGGCACTGTCCTGGCAGCAACGATTCTGAGCGAGATCGGCAATATCTCCCGGTTCTCTTCCTCGGATAAACTGCTGGCTTACGCGGGGCTTGACCCATCCGTGAAGCAGTCCGGCGAGTTCAGGAGCAACCAGAACCGCATGTCCAAGCGGGGCTCTCCATACTTGCGCCGGGCCATTTGGCTGGCGTCCACAGTCGCCGTTCAGTGTGATCCGATGTTTCAGGCCTATTACGAAAAGAAAACATCCGAAGGTCTGCATTACATGAATGTGATTGGACACGTCAGCAGAAAGATGACAGCTGTGATCTTCGCTGTCCTCCGGGATGGGCAGCCGTACCAACCCGTTTTGCCAACTGCCGGATAAGCCAACCGCATCATTTCAGATGGCCCACTACAAGGGCCTGGTTCTCTGCGCCCTTTTCCGATAT
>JBJDYI010000244.1:0-1617 GCA_051867165.1 Faecousia sp.
TAGCAGTTCGTGTTCTGCCGAGCCTTTGTCATTTTCAAAATACCACGCTGCGTAAAGCTATCCAGGTAGTACCCAATGCTGCATGGCTTCATCCCGATCTGAATTGCCGCATCCCGCGCAGAGAACCTCTCAGTCGGAAATGCCTCCATCAGCTTCAGAAGTACTTCCCTCTGTTTGTCAGGTATATGATGGCATTGAGGACCCTTGCTGAGCATCGAAGCAAAACGATAGACTCCGCAATCGAATTCAAGAAAGCCGTAGTTGACCGCCATGCGGAGATGAACCGACCCGACATCCTTGTTTGCTTCCTGGTTCATTTCCATCCATTCCGAAAAAGTAAACACCTTTCTTTCGCTGTCAAGCATCTTCAGAAGTCCTGCAGCAACCTGACGCTCCTTTGAATAAGCAGATGCAAGCATGGTCTGAATTGCTTTCCGAAGATCATTCTGTGCCTGCATCTGAATCGCCTTTTCGTTGCTCATCGCTGCCCCATCATCCGCATGTTCCGCTATAGGGATGCGAAAAGCCAGCAGACACCGGGGATCGTTTGCCTGCTCACAGGTGATCAGACCAAGTTTCAGCATGAGCGCAAGATCATCTCTTGTAATGCTCTTTGAGTCCCTGGTCATTCTATCCCAATCTCCCCGCATAAAGGAGTATGTGCCACGCTCGACCAGTTCTGTCAGCATCGCCGTGACTCTGTTGGCACGCTTTTCCTGCGTTCGTTTCATCCCGTTGACTCGAGCCTCCTGAAGAAATCGCAGGTATTCCTCGGGAGATGAGAATTCCCTCGGCGGGCTTTCATTCGGCTGTGATTCGCAATCATCGCCGCTGTCCGGATCGGGCACCGCCTGCTCATCCGCCGCTCCTTCATCCGTTCCGCTCTCCGCCGGCTGATGGGACGGTTCGTTCCCGGGAACTGCCTCCGCTGAGAGCGGCTCCTCCGTTGCGGGAGAATTTCCCGTTCTGGTCAGAGGCTTCGCTGCCATCTGTCGTTCCATGAGCAGCGCTTCCTCTTGCCGGCGTCTGTCCTGCTCTGCCTTTGCGTCAATCGACCTCGCCAGAAGATCCAGAAAATACTCAATGAAGTAGGTCAGGTCACCGCCGTTCTCACTGCGAATGATGTCCTGCATGCTTTTGAAATATCGGTAGCTTTCCCGGGCAATCATCCCGGAAACGGAAATGTCCCGCAGGAAGTCATAGCCGCAGCGGAGCAGCACCGCATAGGAGATCATCCGTGCCAGCCTTTCATTGCCTTCCGGGAAGGGGCGTGTCACCAGAATGTATGCCTGACCGACAGCCGCCTTGATCAGCGGATGAACCTCTGCGTTGGCCAGGAAATCGTAATACTCCCGCATCAGCCCCGGAAGCGCCGAAGCGGGCGGCACGTCATAGGCTTCCTTTCCCATGGCTTCAATGGGGTGAGCGTCCGTCTGACGGTAATCCGCAGCCTGGCCGTCCATCTCCTCCGTCAGCCTGTAGGCGAGCAGCCTCACACAGTGTTCGTCCAGCGGGTAGTACAGCATGCCGATCATCTCCGACCATGCCTGACGGTTGTTCTGGATCATCTGCTCCTGCACGTTTTCGGGCTCCGTGCCACGCTCGAGAAACTCCATC
>JBJDYI010000245.1:0-1611 GCA_051867165.1 Faecousia sp.
GAAAGGCGACGATGTGTTCAACGATTATCGGCGGGAGTATAAGAAGCGGTTTGCCAGAATGAAGGCAGGGAAGCTCTCTGCGGATGAGTTCTATACCTGGAGCAAAGAGGCCAGAGAGGTGAAGGCCGCCTGCGAGGCGGGAGAGATTACCCAGGACAAATTTAAGGCATGGCTTGAACTGATGTGAGAAAGAATGTGGCGCAGCCTGAAAAACCAGGCTGCGCCACATTCTTTCTCACTATTGAATCGATTATCGCTTATCCGCAAAGTTACAGAGCTGCATCGCTACTCCATCCGGCATGACCTGGAAGCCATGCTGCTCATAGAAGGACGCATTTTTGCTCTCCTCCGGCATGATTTCAATGTAGAGATAGTTTTTATACTTCTCTTTCACGATCCCGATCATGGTGCTTGCGATACCGCGGCCGTGATATAGGGGGTCCACCAGAACATAGTGCATGTAGGCCACCAGCTCGCTGTCATCAATGAGCCGGACCAGTCCCACAAGGCGGTCGCCGTCCCAGGCTGTGATGACAGTAGAGGAGTGCATCAGCGCCTTGTAAAGCCGCGCCGGATATTGGCCGGACACCCAGCCCACCGACAAAAACAGCCGTTGGACCTGATCCTGGGTAAATTTCTTTTCTTCTGTGTATGTGATCTCCATCATACTGCGAATCCTTTATATACTCAAATGGTTTCAGTTCACTTCGGAAAAGGATTCCTTGCCAACGCCGCACAGAGGGCAGGCAAAATCGGCAGGCAGGTCCTCAAACTTCGTGCCGGGGGCAATGCCGTGTTCAGGATCGCCCGCCGCCTCGTCATACTCCCAGCCGCAAACATCGCATACATACTTTTTCATATTGGTATCTCCTCACTTTGTAATGGTTTGAAGGATCTGATCCAGCCAGCCGCCCGTGAATGCTTCCATGCTGCCCTGGTCACACAGGGATGCCAGCGCCGGGTCAATCGGGATCTGGGCGGTGCTGCCGATTTGAAAACGGGCCGCTAATTCAGCAATATGGCTCTGGCCGAAGATAAAGTGCTTGTCATGGCAGGTGGGACACTCGAAATAGGCCATGTTCTCCACCAGACCCAAAACAGGGACATGCATCATGTCTGCCATCCTGACCGCTTTCTCAACGATCATCTCCACAAGCTCCTGGGGCGATGCCACGACGATGATCCCGTCGATGGGCAGCGACTGGAACACGGTCAGCGGAACATCACCGGTTCCGGGAGGCATGTCCACGAACATGTAGTCTACGTCGCCCCAATTCACATCCGTCCAGAACTGCTTGACAGCCCCGGCGATGACCGGCCCGCGCCACACCACAGGGTCTCCCTCATGGTCCAGCAGCAGATTGATGGACATGATTTTCGTACCGCACTTCGTCACGGCGGGAAGAATCCCATCTTCACTTCCAACAGCTCTGTCATGAATCCCAAACACTTTGGGAATGGACGGACCTGTGATGTCCGCGTCCAGGATCGCCGCCTGATAGCCCTTGCGCTGGGCCAGTACAGCCAGCATGGAGGTGACGAGGGATTTCCCGACACCTCCCTTGCCGCTGACCACACCAATCACTCTTTTCACAGAGGAGTTTTTGTTCA
>JBJDYI010000246.1:0-24171 GCA_051867165.1 Faecousia sp.
GTATGGTGCTGGTGATCTATCTGTTTTATCAGTATATCGCCATTCTGGTGGAGGAGGAGACTGGAAAGCCCCGGCGGCTGGACTGGCCTGCCCGAATCTTTCTGGTTGTAGCGGAGCTGGGCAATTTCCTGCTGCCGATTACCTACACGGTGACCCCCGAGGGAAACTATTCCTCCGGGCCATATATGCTGGTACCCTATGGAGCTGTCATATTCTATCTGCTGCTGTGCGCCGGACTTTTGGCTGTGAACTGGCGGCAGATTGATCGGAAAAAGAAACTTGCCATCGGTTCAGCACTGTTCATTGAGGTTACTGTCTGCACCATGCAGGGCCTGCATCACACCTGGCTCATCAGCGGCATGGGCATTACTTTGATGACCATGTCCTTCTATCTGACGCTGGAGAATCCCGATATTCTCCGGGCTGAGCTGACGGAGCAGAAGATGTCCATGCTGTACCTGAAAAGTCAGGTTAATCCCCACTTCCTTTATAACACACTGGATACCATCCGTATTCAGGCCCAGCTGAACGGCGATAAAAAGGTGGCGGATCTTCTGATGCGTCTGGTGGATTTCTTCCGCCTCAGCGTGAAGGTAGATCGTCAGATGGTGGCGTTGGACGATGAACTGGAGTTGCTGGAAGCCTATATGGAGCTGATGTGTTACCGCTATCCTGAGCTGCAATGCGAGTATGACATCGACCCGGATCTGGGTGGTGCGCAGGTGCCCAATTTCATCTTACAGCCCATCGTGGAAAACAGCCTGCTTCACGGTCTGAAAAACAAAGGCTACCGGGGAACGGTGCGCATCGCGGCGCAGAAAACAGAGAATCACCGGATGGAGATCACGGTCTGCGACAGCGGCAGCGGGTTTGCCGAAGGCAAAAAAGCGGCCATTGACCAGATGCTTGAGAACTATGCCAAGCAGCCGGCCAAGCTGGAGGGCAACAGCATCGGCATCCTGAACGTCCAGAAGCGGATCAAGCTGCTCTGCGGCCGGGAATACGGCCTTCACTACACGGAAAACGCAACCGGCGGCGTGACAGCCCATCTGCTGCTGCCCAGGAAGGAGGACTTGTAATGAAAAAGCTGCGCGTGCTTTTGGTGGACGATGAGATTATGATCCGGGAGGGCTTCAAGCGGCTGTTCGATTGGGAAGCCCACGATTGCCAGGTGGTGGGTGAGGCCGCAGACGGCATGGAAGCCTTGACCCAGATCGATACCCTGCGCCCGGATATTGTCATCATGGACATCAATATCCCCATCATGAACGGCCTGAAGGTCATCCAGCTCAGCCGGATGAAGCACCCGGGTATGGCGTTTGTGATCGTGTCCGGTTACGACGATTTCTCCTACTGCCGGGAGGCTCTGCGTCTGCAGATCACGGACTACATCTTAAAACCGGTGAACTATGAGGAGTTTGGCACCTGCATCGATAACCTGAAAATCTCTTTGTACGAGAAGAGTGTATCGGCGGAGCCGGAGCAGCAGGAAGAACGGACGATCGCCGGCATCACCCGGTATCTGCAGGAGCACCTGGCAGAGGAAATGAGCCTTTCCGTTCTGGCAGAGCAGTTTCATCTGAATCCGCAGTATATCAGCCATCTGTTTAAAAGTGAAATCGGCGTGGGCTTCCTGGTCTATCTGACCAACATCCGCATGGAGAAGGCGAAAAAGCTGCTGCTTGCCACCTCCCTCTCCATTGCTGATGTGGCGGAGCAGTCAGGCTATGCCGACTACCGGGTGTTTACCAAGGTATTCAAAAAGTCGGAGGGCATCACCCCGTCCCAGTACCGGCGGGATTTCCTGGAGACGGCAGAGGGAAAGGAAGAAAAATAACGTTCTCATCTGCGATCCGGATGCTCAATTTTGGACGGAACTTCACTTTACGTTTGTATGACAGAAAAAGGATGGACCGAGAGAGGAAAACCAGATGGCCATGTGGAACCCTTGGCATGGATGCCACCGATATAGTGAAGGATGCAAATTTTGCTATATCCATAAAGGAGATGCCAAGCGAGGCATCAGTACAGATCATATCGTAAAGACAGACAATTTTTATGCGCCCATAGCCCGGAAGAAAAATGGGGACTATAAAATGAAATCCGGAATCGTGTATCTGGGTTTTTCCACGGATTTCTTGCTGCCCGAGGCCGATCACTGGCGTGCGGAGTGTTGGGATATGATAAAGGAACGATCCGATTGCCGGTTCCTTTTTCTGACAAAGAGAATTGACCGGTTTTTGGACTGTATTCCACCGGATTGGGGAAGGGGATATGACAATGTAATCGTCGGCTGCACTGTGGAAAATCAGTGCAGAGCAGATGAACGACTTCCCATTTTTGCCGATTTGCCTATTCGTCACAAGAATATCATTTGCCAGCCCATGCTTTCTTCCATCGACCTGGAACAATACCTTGATGATGTGGAACTTGTCATTGCCGGTGGTGAATCTGATAGAAATGCCCGTCCACTAAACTATGATTGGGTGTTAGCCATGCGGGAACAGTGTATCCGCAAACAAGTCGCATTTGAATTCCGGCAATGCGGAACCCACTTCATCAAAGATGGAAAAGCATATACGCTTCAAGTGCGTGACTTGGCGGCGCAAGCGAGAAAAGCCAATATCAATTTTTATCCGTCGGAGCAGTAACAGGAACACACCGATGATCAAAACAGAAGACAGAAGGAAAATCCACCGTAGATGGGAAACCTCTCATCACGGTGGATTTTTTGATACCTGAAGAACTGACACAATCATACGAAGAAATTACCTAGCGCCCAGAGAAAAAAACCTGTATAATATTGGTGGAAACGAAAAAAGGAGGCTATATTATGAAATCATTACAAACCATTCAAAAGACGTTTGGTGTCTTTCAGGTTCTTACGAAGATTGGCATGATCCTTTCCTTTGTCTGGGCAGGACTGACCGCGCTGGGCTTGCTGTGCGGCGTGGTGTGGTATTGTGGCGGTACCGTTGTGGGCGCCGACCAGGAGCTGCTGTACTCCCTGACCGTGACCGGCGGCCTGACCGAAATGATCGGTGTTCTGTTGGTTGATATGATTCTCGCCCTGACGGACGGTATTCTTCTTTTCTATGCACTGCGTTACTTCAAGGCAGAGCAGGCGGACGGCACGCCCTTTACCCAGCGGGGAGCCGACCAGATTCTGCACCTTGGCATCCGCACCATCGTTCTGCCTCTGGTGGCAGCGATTCTGTCGGCCATCGTGTGCGAAATTCTTGCGTTGCCGCAGGACGCCGTCAGTGACTGGGGCAATCTCAACAGCCTGACCATGGGCATCGTTCTGATCCTGGCCTCACTCATCTTCCGCTACGGTGCAGAACTGGAGGAAAAATATCAATGAAAGAGTTTCTTTTCGCTGCCATGCCATGGATCATCGTGGGAATTGCCCTGGCGATCCTGGCGGTCAACTATGGCGTGAAAAAAAGGTGTGCCCATATCGCCGCCGGAGCGGGTTTTGGCCTGCTGCTGGGTGTAACGCTGAACAGCTGCGGATTGTGGGAAAACCACATCCTTGGAATTGTTCTCGGCTTGCTGTGTGGAATGGCACTGGGAGCCTTGTATCAGGATAAAGAAGAGACGAAGGACGATGCATGATGAGAAAGAAGCTGCTTGTGTGGGCGTTTCTATTTGCGGCAGGGCTGCTGACCGTCTTATGCCGTATGGAGATCAGCCGGTTTGTTTCTGATACGACAGCTTTGCTCGTGGGCGGAGGGATTCTTTCCTGTGTTTCCGGCGTGGGAATTCTGCTGGAGCTATACTGCTGCAAACAATAAGCAGAAACATATTTTCATCAAAGGCGGAAAGGCATGAGAAAAATGAACGAAACAGAAACATATCATCCCAATGCTGCGGACATTTTCACGGCCTTTCGAATGGCAGGGACGCTGGTGCTTGCTTTTTTACAGCCCTTTTCCCCAGAATTTTTCTGGGTATATGCCCTGGCAGGACTGACAGATGTGCTGGACGGCTGGATCGCCCGAAAAACAAAAACAGCCAGTGACTTTGGCGCAAAGCTGGACAGCATTGCAGATCTGTTGTTCTATACGGTGATGCTGTTTCAGGTTTTTCCGTCTCTTTGGGGTACGCTCCCCGCAGGCATCTGGTATGCTGTCGCAGTCATTGTAATGATACGCGTTTCGGCATACCTGCTTGCGGCGGTCAAATATCGGCAGTTTGTGTCCCTGCATACTTATCTTAATAAGCTGACAGGCATAGCCGTTTTTATGGTTCCGTTTCTGTTCATGACGCCGTACGCGATTGGATATTGTTGGGCAGTATGCGCGGTTGCAGTGGCGGCCGCTTTGGAAGAACTGACCATTCACATCCTGAGGCAAACCTATCACCCCAATATCAAATCCGTTTTCCAGGATAAGAACTGACAATATGAATACGTTGGTTAATGCCAATGATAAGCACTTGACCATTGAAGTTCCGAAAGAAATCAATCTCTCTGTTCACACCACCTCTGCGGACCTCAAAGCAGACAGATTGGAGCAAAAGAATATTCAGCTCTCAGCACATTCCGGCGCAACATTCCTGGGATCGGCGGAAGCGGAACGCATCGATCTGAGCAGCAGCTCCGGTACGATCCGGGCGGAGCGCATTTCGGCCAAGACCCTGAAATGCAGCACTTCTTCCGGCTCGGTTCGGATCAAGGACCTAGGGGCAGATACAACGGACATTAAGACAAGCAGCGGAAGCATTGACCTGGCTCTTACCACAGCATCGCAAGTGAAAATTCGTACCTCCAGCGGAAAGAGCAGTCTGCGTTTGCCTGAAGACGGCGCGGAAGTTGCCTATACCGCAAGCAGTGGGAAACTGTATACAATGGCTGCCTTTGAGCGAAAGGGCGACCTGTATGTTTTCGGCAGGGGAGAGAGCAAAATATCCGTGGATAGTTCCAGCGGGAGTTTGGAAATACAGGAATAAGGGTGGGGAATCTCACGGTGAAAGAAGGGCTGACCACAGTCCCCGGAGAATGGAAGGACTGTATTGGCTGCCGCAATTACAAACAGTTTCCGAAGTAAAATGTCTCTTAATCCTCCTCCAGCGCAAAGCGAATGGTCACACGGGTTTTCCCACCCACGGTGCAGGTGAACAAGGTCAGGTCCCAGTCTCCGCTTTCCATAGCCTCCACATCGGTTGGCTGCAGTGTCTCCCGTTCCACCAGGTTGTAGGTAAACACATTTCCATCCATATCCGTGAAGGTGGCGATCGTTCCTTCCGACAGTTTTTTCAGATTGCCAAAGTGGGAAGCGAAGTTGTGTGCGCAGATAATCAGGTTGTTCAGATAGGCTGAGCCGCTGTACCGGCAGGGAGCGGTCTTCAGGTTTTTATAATTCCACTGGCTGATAATCGGCAGCTCCAGCTCCAGTGCCGGGATTCTCAAGACACCGATATAGTCAATCCCGTTGATGGTTTCCACCGGCATTTCCATATCCGGGCAGAGAACATAGTCCGGAAGCATTGTTTGGTCATAGAACGCCAGCGTCTCCTGCTCCCCGGATGGCTCCGTGACAGTTTTATGCGGAGCCTCCGGGGGAAGAAGGTCCCCCAATTGATCAATGGCCTGCATGGCAGATTGTCCGGCCCGCTGCTCATCGTACAGATTATAGGCAGTAAGGAAAAGGGCCGCTGCAATCAGCAGCAGCCCCAGAAGAATCAAACCCTTTCCCTTATTCTTCATCTGCGATACCTCTGCGGCGGAGCAGGCCGATCACGATAAAGAACAACCCGGCAGCGATCAGCACCGGAACCGGCCACCAGAGCTGTCCGGTCTGGGGCAGTGTGGGTTTTCCCGGCTCCGTTGGTTTGGCCGGTTTGTTGCAGGTGTTGGTGACGATGAAGGTATTTCCTTCCTGTTGAATAACCGGCTGCTGATAGCCGGTTTCTTTTTTTTCGGTGACAGTCCATTGATGATTGGTGTCCAGATCTTCCCAGGTATAGCTCCAGGCACCCTCATGGGGCAGGGTGATGGTATCGTAGACCTGGCCATCGCAGATCAGATTGATGGTGATGGACGTGGGACGCTGATCTTTGTGGCAGTCGTCTTTCCAGATTTTGATGACCTCAAAATCTGCCTTGACAGGTTCCCGTCCGGGCTTCGCATTGGCTACAACATGATAGTTCCAGGTGTTGCTGCTCAGATCCTGCTCCGGCAGCATGACGAAAAAGGGGGAAGTGGAGTAAACATAACCATCCTTTTCAACACCGTTGCCCATGATGAGGTAAAGACCCATGGGAATATCCGCAAACGATGCAACGCCGTCCGCATCCGTCACGGCAGAGCGGCTGGGTTTCAGGTTCGTATCCAGTGAAATCTCCCGGGCCAGAGTTTGCGCCATCTGCCGCCAGGCTTCGTCATTTTTGCCCCGGATATCCAGGTCCTCCCGGTATTCCGCAAAGCGTTCGATGGGCGTCAGTTCTCCACATTCGTCCACATTGGAAATCAGATAGGCGTCGAACATCATCCCGGAAAGGGACGCTTGGCCATAGACGGCAGTCACCGTCAGACTGTGGGCGTGGCTTAAATCAATGCTCCCCACTGCCAGAGCCTGTATGGGCAGAAGCATGAACAGAGCCATGACACTCAGCAGCACAGCGGCAATACGGTTAATCCTCTTCATCGTCGTCACCTCCGTGTTTCTTTTTGGGTTGCTTCGGCAGCAACAGTAAAATCAAAAGCAGCAGCAATATCGGAATCGCCACGATGGGAGCCACCAGCAGCGGCTCAATCTGGATGGCGTCTGCCGTCACACGGACGGCCTTTGCTTCCTCGATGTTCTCAATTCTGTGTCCCCGCACCAAAAGCCGGTGGGTATTGACACCATAAGGGGTACAGGTCACTAAGGTACAGTAATCCTCGCCCTCCACAATGTGCAGTGCGTCGGTTTCCTGGGGTTCCACAATCAGGATTTGATCAATTTCATAGGTCAGCACTTCGTCCAGCACCCGGAGCATGAAGACATCTCTCTCAACCAGCTTGTCCAGGTTGGTAAACAGCTTGGCGCTGGGAAGGCCCCGGTGGCCGGAGAGAACGCAGTGGGTGCTTTCACCGCCCACAGGCAAGCTTGTCCAGTCCAGATGCCCCACGGCGATCTGGAGGACGGATTCCTCTGTGCCGTGGTAGATGGGCAGGGAGACATCGATGTTTGGAATTTCAATATAGCCCATAATGCCGAGACCGGATACATCCAGAAGCCGCTCATAGTCTGCTTTCTGCTCTTCGCTCAGCAGGTATACATTGTTCCGTCCCAACAGGGACTGATTATAGGCTCTGGCGTCCTCCCAGAGCTGATCATAGGTGTCGTTATCGAGACTCGCAACCTGCTCGGCATAGCTGGCAATGGCGCGGGTTTGATGCAGCGAGTTCCAGTAATCACTGACGGAAGGGTACAGCAGCAGGGACAGCCCTGCAAGAAGGATCAGGACCAGAAGTATTGTTGTGAAATTGCCTTTGTTCTTCTTCATGCAGGGTTCTCCTTGCCGCTGCTTTCCCGGGGAGGGGAACTCCCCGGGAAGCGGCGGGATTGGTTTTCAGAAAAGATTGGGAGATGTCGGAATTAGTCCATGGTGCTCATGCGCTTTTTGGTGACCAGAAGCACAACGGCAGCCAGAACCAGGATGGAGCCGACCACATAGAAGATGGTGGTGCCCATGCCGCCGGTGGAAGGCAGCTCGGTGCCCTTTTTGTTCTCAATCTTGTAAGCAGCAGTTTTCAACTTTTCATTGTAGGTGATTGTAGTAGTGGAAGTCTCCGTTTCAGTTTCAACTACGTTTCCATCTTCGTCATAGTAAACTGTTTTAGAGGTAACGGTTACAGTCTCACCAATTATAGTGGGGGTCAAAGAAATAGGATCCTTGAGTTTATTGTAGCCAGCAGGTGCTTCGGTTTCCACAACGGTCAGGGTAACGTCGGAGGGCAGACCCTTGATGACCAGATGGCCGTTGTCATCGGTCTCCATCACGGTACCGAGTTCGGTAGCATTAGGATCATAGGCAGTAACTGTATAATTGCCCTTAGAGCCGGTAACCGTCAGGCCGTTAGCGGCAAATTTCGCGCCAGCCAGAGGGGAACCATTCTCATCGACCTTTTTCAGCGCAGCGGCATAGGTCTTGATGATTTCATCGTCTTTCCAGGTTTCCCCCCAGGGATCAGGAGAAGTGTCATCGTCGGGAGTAGTATAGGCCGTTAGGATCACTTCGTTCTTGTTGCCATCACCGTCGACAACCGCCTGATCGGTAACCTTAGCAGTATAGGTGATCACAATCTGAGCACCATTGTTATAGTTGCTGATGTATTTGCCATTATCATCTTTGGTTGCCCAAGGAATGACAATAGCTTTGTTAGTATGACCAGCAACAGTTTCAAACTGAGGGACTTCGCCATTGACTTTGTACTCCGCACCGCCAATGGTAATTTGGGTTACGGTTACATCCGTAAGGAATGCAGGCAGAGTATCCTCAATCACATACTGGGTAACAATTTCCGCATCCTTACCTACGCCAAGATAGTTGGTAGTGGTAGCAGTTGTGGTGTATGTAACGGTCTGACCGATATAGACATCCGCATCATCGACAGACTTAACAATCCCGGGTTCCTTGGAGTTCTTGTCATAAACAGTGGCGTTGGGGTTGGTGGAGTCAACGGTGATTGCTGCACCCTGGGTTGTGGTAACCACATAGTAGCCATAAGGCAGATTGGTAAACACCAGATCGCCGCCTGTACTGGTTGCGGAAGCGTCAGCTGTGTGGTTTTCAGCCCAAGCCTTTAAAGCAGTAACAGCCGCCACAGACAAATTGCTATCGTCACCCTTTGCGGCATCTGTCGCAGTGATGTAACCAAATTCATCTTTTTCAAAGAAGGCGCTCAGGGAATCTGGAATATTACCAGTATAAACGATGGAGCCGTCCTCTTTGCCGGTTACAGATGCGTCAAAGAGTTTCACGACCGCATAAGTCTCACCCTTTGAGGCATTTTTAATGGTGATACTGGCGGAACCGCCTTTAGCAGAATCAACGGTCTGCGCAAACGCGGTGGTGGCCAGGGCAAAAACCATGACCAGGGCCAGCAGGAGGCTGGCAAGTTTTTTCGCGTGTTTCATGATTTTGATTCCTTTCTGTTAATTTCGATATAGAGTGTCTGTTTTTTGCGCTTCAGGAAGATAGAGCATCCTCCTTTCTGCGCCTGTTATGGTTATACAGTAGGAGGAACACTGCGCATGCAATAAGCAGGAAGCCTCCTATGGTATACGGTGTGGTACCGGTTCCGCCGGTGCTGGGAAGCTCGAAATAAGGGGTGTTGACGAAGGATGCATTCTGTATCTTGCCGTTTGCAATTTCACCTGCAATAATATAGCCCTCGCTGCCATTGACAGTAGTCTTGTATCCATCCGTGGTCAACTCCGTCACCCGGTAAAAGGTTCCCGCCGGGATGCCGCTGATGGTAGCTGTCTCTCCCGCTTTAAGAGCTATGGTTTCGCCCGACTTGATGGTACCGTAGGTAGCTTTATCTTTCCCATTCGTTATCATATAGCGGCAGGTCTGCCGAATGGCGTTGCCTCCTTCTTTGGTAAGCAGATCAATCTGGAAGCGGTAGATTTCATCTCCGAAGCCCTCACCGTCGACGTCCTTGGAGATTGCCAGATCACCGTGGTATTTTGAAAGGGTCGCATTGGACACGGAAGGCAGTGTAAAACGCATATAGCAGGTAGAACCAGAAGCACCTCGCTCGGTATAGAAGAAGGACAGCGTGTGAGAACCAGAGTCTCCCTTATCGATGTAATCCCACAGATTGACGTACTCGCCAACCGTACTGTGGACTCCTCCGATATCACAGACAAGCGTGCTATCAAGGAATACCCACATATCGTCGTCACCGTAGAAGTAGTATTCCAGAGGCCCGACATAATCCTCTGTCAGATTGAAGTTGACTGCGTACTGCATACCAAAGTAACTATTGTGATCCTGTCCATCATCACTGACGGGTAGACTATAATAGTAGCCGGTATTGTATCTGCGTGCATGTTCATAATTACTACTGCCAAATTTTAGGTCATGGCCGTCAGCACCCCAAGTGGACGCGGCATCCATGGGCCAGAAATTGTTGGAACCAAGGGCATGGTTAAAGTGATCTAGATTTACCGCGTTGGTACCGTTGACAGCGGACAGGGTATAGGTATCTCCTGTGCGGTTGAACTCCAGACTGAACTGTCCATTGTCAAATGCCGTTTTACCCGTAACCGTCCCGGACTCGTTGAACAGCTTCGGCGCGTCCACACCGCCGGCATACCGGATCGTCCCATCCGAATTGAGGGAAGTAACCAGGCCAAACGTACAGCCATTGAAGCCCCGCATTTCCTCCATGTTTACTCCGTACCCGGGATCGGGGTTCTTGAGGCTGGCGTTCAGATGGTTCAGGTAATTTGAACCAAACAATTGATCCTGCAAAGACATTCCGGTATTCCGGTTGCCAAAGGCCAGTTTTGCGCCGGAGCCGGAATAGTTCCCCGCACTGTTAATGCCGTACTGCGTGGTCTTCGTCATCACATAGTTCATGCTATTTGATGAATCATACTCCTCAACCCGACTTCCGTCTGTAATGTCATAGTCATAAAAGTTTGCGGCGTTGGTATAGTTACCGTTCGTTACCTCATAAACCAGCCGGATTACAGTATCGGTTGTAACCATAATCTCATCCGAATTCTCAGGAGCGCGGTTCACGAAAGAGGCCGTAGGCTCATAAACCAGCCAATCTTTCTCAGCCGTACTGTCAGGATCGCAATCCGGCTTCAGAACCCAGATGGCAGTCAGGGTATAGTTGCTGTTTTCCGACAGCTTGTTGACATAAGTCAAATCCGGAGTCAGCAGATACTCATACTCCTGTGCCGCGTACACCTCCATCAGTTGCTTCACCGTGGCAAGTGTTCCATTTTCATTCAGATAAATCTGCTTCACCGCTGCGGGAGAGGGCGCTGGCTGTGCCGTGCTTTTGACCCACGAAGAATAGTTTCTGGGAAGTTTTCCGCCTGTGGTATCAATGATATCCAGCGGTTTATAGCCGCTGTCAGCCGCCATATCCATCCATGCGTAATACTGCACACGGTAGGTTGGATTGTCCTCTGTGGCTATCACCTCAATGGGCTGGGTGATGTTCTGGATCACAAAAGTGGTGTATCCCTCGGACTGGGAGGATTCCACTTCCACGGGTTCTCCGTTCATGCCCTGACACGACCAGAGGATACCCTCGGCGTTGCGGACGGTGACGGTTGCCTCCGCACCGGGCTTCACAATCTGCACCATACCGCTGAGCTCACCGTCGGAATACACCGCGTGGGTATCGTCCCGAACAGAAACAGACCAGCAGCTGTTATTTGTGCTGATTGCACTCTCTGCAACATTTGAATAAGCACTGCCGGATTCCGAGGGCAGATAGTAGCACACAATGTCGCCGTTGCTCTCCGTGGTCAGGCCGATATTCCAGGTACCGTCGGTATTCTGTGAGGAAGCCGTGTTGTTGGAAATCCGGTACTGCTGAACCAGCTTCCAATAGCGGTTAGCTCCGTTTGACATGATCTGTAGCTGATTTCCTTTAGTGACATCCCCATTGGGAAGATCAATCACCGCGGTATCCGGCGCGTTTTTGTTATAGAAGCTTGTGGTGCCGTCTCCGTTGGATACCACCTTCCAGTGGCTGGCAGCATCGGTGGCGGTGTGAATTCCCAGCTTTGTACCGTCGGCGGTTCCACCACCCAGGACATTTACATGGTAGGTGCTGTTTTCCACCGGTGTAATATAGCAGTAACCTTCCCCTGAATCCCAAATCCGGAAAATCTGCGCGGTAGAGGAATTGGACGTCCACAGCTGCACCGACGTGCCATCCACAATCGTGTTTCCGCTGACATCCATGCAGTAGCCAGTATTACCGGCATAGAATATCTTATAAATATCATCATAGCTATAGCCGAATTGATAACCCGGCTCTGTCGTAGCCGTATAGCCGTACTTACCGAAGAACTGCGCTGCCATGCTGGAAGTGATGTAGGCTCTTGATGTTCCGCTAAAATCACCCGTGTAGTAGTAAGGCAGGGAGCCAACTGTTTTCCATTGCCCGTCGACCATCACCTTGAAGGTTACGCTGTGGCTGCCCACATCGCCGCCGGGATTGGGAGAGACGGTAACCGGAGTCGTAATATTGGCAATCTGGATTGTACTGCCCGTAATGGTTTCCACTGAGGTGCCGACCCGAGCCACAAGCCAGCTGTCCACTTCGGTCGCGGAAGCATCATATGTGAAGCTGTCACCGGTGAGCACCACAGCGGATGTCACCGATTCCCCCTGAGCGTTAAAGACCTTGACTGTGTAGAAGCCGTTGGCAGATTTGTCCAGCCCTTCCGGAGAGGGAACGCCATTGATCTGTGTTGTATTCTTCGGCAGATAGTAAAGATTATAGCCGGCGTGGTCTCCATTTCTGGACAGTGGCATGATTTTTTTACCGCTCGCATCCCCCTCCTGGCATATGACAGTATCCGTGTCGCAGTAGACATTGGTATTATCGGATTTCTGCTGGTAGGCGGTGACCAAGGAAGGATTCTCTTCCGTCCCGGTAAAACCATAGGGTTCCAGAATGGATACCGCCTGCTCCACGGTAATATAGTCCCGGTTGTAGTTTGTCCAGCCTTCCGTTCCGTTCCAATTATTATACCACCCGGTCTTGGTGGAACCGACACAGGTCCACACACCGTCAATGCAGACGTAGTAATCCACAGGAAGACGGTTCGGTCCCACATCCGCAGAATTTATGGGCACCGAAGCCGTCACCACATCGCCCACCACGGAGAAGCCGTTCTGGGTATGGGTGAAGCTGGTGGAGCCGTCCTCCTTTTGCTCCGTGGTCACATCCAGAATTTCCGTTCCCGCTTCCGCAAAATGGATCGCCTGACAATTCGAATCTTCGGCAGTATCCACAGGTTTGGTATAGGTAATGGTCACGGAAACCGGAGCCGCAGGCTCCAGCGTCTCGCCCTCCAGCAGGAAGCGGATGTCAAAGAACCGGGCGAAGACCACCGTGTCCGACTGTCCTGCTTTCTCCATGGCAGCGGCAGCCTGGCTCAGGTAATCCTGATATTCCTCGGAATCCCCGGGAATCTCCGACACCTCCAGGGTCACCCCCTCAGGCAGCGCCGCGTCAGCCCCATACTTCACTGTGACCGTATAGTCCGGCCCTTCATAAGACAATTCTGTCAGTGTCTCTTCCTCAACAGGAATTCTGCAGCTGTCGGTATGAATGTGTTCTTCCAGAGGGCAGGCACTTCCGCACGCTGGGTTGTGGGCATGACCGGCCTTGCCGCAATAGAAGGTCTGCTCCGGCAGTTTGCCGTAGCCCAGGATCACAGGATCATCCAAATCATAGGTCACATACCGCACCTGGTTGGAAGAGTTGCCCTCGATGGCAATGAGCTTCGCCGATTCCTCTCCGGAGGCAGGCAGCAATTCTGCTGCCAGTCCCACATGATCGGACAAGCCGTCCTGTTCCCAGTCGTAGAAGACCAGGTCGCCGACCTTGGGAGAATGGTCCGAATCCGCCGGGCAGTACAGGCCAAGCTGCTCCAGATCCGCAATCCAGGTGCGGCATCCCCAGTTCAGGGGCATCCCCTCCACATCGGCATAATGGATGCAGAAGGAGACAAACATGGCGCACCAGTCACCATAGGGGCTGCCGTACCAATCGCCATAGCGGGTATAGCCATGCTGGGAGCCGTCCTCCCAGACAGTATAATTTCTCGTGCTTTCGGTATAGCCCAGCTGGGTTTTGGCGATGGCAATCACATCCACCGGCCATTCACCAGTCAGCCGGACATCCGCAAAGGTCTGCTCCCATTCCTGTGCCGTTTCCACATCCGCAGTAGAATCCGAGAAACAAGCCGGGGTATGGGTATGTTCCTCCATTCCGCAGGTCAGCTCCCAGGTGCCGTAGCACAGAGGCCCATGGGTGTGGTTTTCATCCTCAGACAGTGTACACGTCAGGACCTCGGTATCCACCGGTTCCTCCACTGTTTCAAAGCAAGCATCCGTGTGCTGGTGTTCCAGGACCTGGGTTTTGCCGCAGATCAGATTGCCGGCATCATCAAAGCAGTCTGCCGTATGCTTGTGCAGGATGACTTCTGCTTTTCCGCAGACAAGTACCGGCTCAGAAATCTCCGTCTCCACCGGGTCCGTGGACAAAGTGCAGGTCAACACCTTGTCCCAAGCATAACAATCATCTGTATGCTGATGATCAGGTGCTTCTGAAAGGCCGCAGGTCTGTTCGCGCGTAATACTGGAACAGCTGTCGCTGTGGCTATGCCCCTGAGATTCTTCCAGTCCGCATATCGGCGTGCTGTTCTCATCATAACAGTCCTCCCCATGGGTATGCCCGGCACTTTCAGGAAGGGTGCATACCTGGATGATCTCCTCTGTGTAACAGGCATCCGTGTGGGTATGTGCAGGCTCCGTGGACTCTGTGCACAGTAGTTCTCCCCGTTCCATGGAATAGCAGTCATCAGAGTGCACATGCGTCTCGGGCACAGCGGGAATCTGATAGCAGCTGCCACTATGCGTATGTATCTGGACCTCCGGCAGCAGACACCAGAGTGTTCCATTTTTGTCATAGCAGGATGCATCGTGCTGGTGAATCACAAAATCCGCATAACCGCAGATGATGTTTCCGCCGCCGTCATAACAGGCAGAGGTGTGGCTGTGAAGATCCTGACTGCAATCCGGCACTTTCTGCGTCACCGAGGTGACTTGGGTGTAGCAGCTCTCTATGTGCGTGTGTTCCTGAATTCCACATGGATTATTTTCCAGCGTAATAGCCGGCAAAATCAGGGCGTAGGTGGTACAAAACACAACAACACAGGCAAGGCAGGTGACAACTTTGTACCAGCGGTTTTTCCTTTCGTGCGCTTTCATATATTTCTCTGCGTTCTGCAGCGCATCATGTTTCATATTCCAATCACCCGCCTTTCTATTTGAGTAACCCGAAATCTGCCATCGGCCAGACCCGGAAAACAATTTTTCCCACAATTTGCTCCTTAGAAACGCAGCCTACGTTTGTGTTTCGGGAATCCAAAGAAACAGAGCGATGGTCTCCCATGCAAAAATACCGTCCATCCGGCACCTGATACGGAAGCGTAATGTTGCAATCTCCGAGGGATTTCTCTGTCAGATACGGTTCATCGAGGACAATTCCATCTACCGATACGGTACCGTCCTCCGCGATATTTACCCATTGGCCCGGTCCCGCAATGTAGCGTTTTACCAGAATCTTGTTACCGATATAAAATGCCACAAGGTCGCCCTGCTGGAAGTCCGAGCCTTTTAAGGATACCACAATGTCCCCCTCACTCAGGGTAGGGGTCATAGAGGCACCGTAAATTTGTAAGACCGGCATCCAGATCGTCGCTACCAGCACAGATACAGCCGCAACGACAACCAGCGTGTAGATGGTGCTGCGAAGGACCCTTTTATATCGCCTGTTATATTTTTCCCGGCGCAGTTCCACCGTCAGCTGCTCTACGGTTGGAAGATCTCCGGAAAAACTGGTCGAGTGTTTCATTGGGTCATGCCCTCTCCCTGTGACCGAATCATTTCACGCAGAGCGTCCTGATTCTTCAAAAGTTCTGATGCCATTTCAATGAACCTTCTCTTGGACGCGTCCGCCTCTGCCTTTGCACGCTCACTGTATTGCTGTGCTTCTCGGACAATTTCCGCCGCCTCCTGCTCAGCCTTTGCCTGGATGTCCCGGCAAATCGCATCCTGGCGACTGCTTAAATTCCGGATATTCTCCAAATACTGCTGTGCTGCATCCTCTGCGGCCTGAAAAACACCGTTCAGCATCAAAGCAGCCTCAGCAATGGAACCGGCCTGATCGATTGCGATGCTCCGGTCCTGAAGCCGATTCTCTGCCTGCTCCAGCCTGGATTTCAGCTTTTCGTTTTCATCTGTAACGGCAATCAGCATTTCCAGCAATTCGCTTCGGCTCAGTTTCCTCAATTCTTTATCTGTCATAAGATCCCTCCGTTATGATCCACACACTGTAAAAGAACTACATTTTAATACCAGATATGATTGCTGATAACAAAAAGCAGTCCATTTTTACAATCCCATCGAACACCGGGAAACACAATGTTTACGCCTTCAAATGGGAATTTCTTCCAATACATAATCAAAATTAATATAGCATGTATGAAAAAAGCAAGCTGAAGTGTGGAGAAAATACAGTCATAATGGACGAGTATGTTCATTACTTTCATTATGAGCGGCCTGCAGCCGCTCTGGGCTTTCTGATGCTTTTGAACCCCAAAAATGATCTGATTCGTGCTTTCTGAACACCGGGCCGAGAAAACTGTGGTGGCTGTGAAAGAAACTCCCATAATTCGATTTACAGGTCGCTACTTATGAGGAGGTATGTAATATGAAAGTAACAAGCAAAATCACAGTTGACCTGACCCGGCCCAACATCGGCACCCGGGTCAACGCCGTACAAGGAGACGGCAATACCCGGTATGCGGAAATTACCCTGCTGTCCGGCGGCAGCCCCTGGATACCGCCGGACGACGTGGAGGCGGCAATTGCATACAGGCAGCCCAGTGGAACGAAGGGGCTTTACAACCGCCTGGCAGATGACACACCGGCAATCTCTATCGAGGGGAATGTGGCGACCATCATCCTTGCGCCCCAGATGCTGGCCGTTGCCGGTGATGTGAACGCATCCATTGTGTTCAACAATACCGCCCTTGACCAGTTGACCACGTTCCCGTTTTCAGTCAACGTGGCCGCGAACCAGTACGCCGGGGCACAGGAAACCGAGGACTATATCCGCCTGCAATGGCTGGAGGACAAGTTGGATGAGTACATTGCCAAGCTTGGAAGCGGCGGAGGTGGCGTGAACTTCACGGTGGACGAAACGCTGACCCTCAAAGACGGTGTTCTTTCCGTGAATACGGCGGACGCTGTGGAAGCGGACAACACACTGCCTGTCACCTCGGCAGCGGTAAACACAACAGTCGGAAATATCGAGATCCTGCTGGCAATGATTTAAAAACGGGGGAATGAATGATGAGCATTGCAACTGAACTGAGCCGGATCCTAAGCGACCGGAATACCATCCGCACCAAATTGGTGGAACTGGGTATGGCGACGAATACCGACAATCTGACGATACTCGCGTCTGCCATTGAGGGATTGATCAATCAGGGAGCGGTATCTGTGACCGTACAGGAGGGCGATACCTACACGATTCCTGCCGGTTATCATAATGGCTCCGGTACGGTCTCCGGTGTTGCCGGTAGTGGTGCCTATAACCTCCAGAGCAAAACGGCAACGCCTACGAAAAAGCAGCAGTCCATTACGCCTGACGCCGGCTATTACGGTTTGTCTGATGTGACCGTCTCTCCGATTCCGGATGCCTATCAGAATGTCAGCTCCGTAACAGCAGCGGCCGGTGATGTGCTGACCGGAAAGATCTTCGTCGCTGCCGATGGCACTGTGGTTGCCGGTACCATGGTGAACAATGGCGCAGTGAGTAAGACCCTGGACGGCACGACCATCAGCTATACCATCCCCAAGGGCTACCACACCGGCAACGGCACAGTGCAAATCGTCCTGGAGACCAAAACCGTAACGCCCACCAAATCCGTGCAGGACATCACGCCCACCAGCGGAAAAGTCCTGTCCAAGGTTACGGTTGCGGCAATCCCTGATCACTATGTGGACACTACGGATGCCACCGCCGCCGCCGGGAATATTCTTGCGGAGAAAACGGCCTATGTGAATGGTGCAAAAGTGACCGGGACCATGGCAAACAACGGCTCCACCGGCGGCAGCATGGACGGCCTAACGGTTACCAGCGTTTCCATTCCGGCAGGCTATACCACCGGCGGTGCGGTGAGCCTGACGGGCGATATCGAAAACGCATTGGCAGCGATTTAAGGAGGTATGCTTATGAGCGTTCAAACAGAAATCACCCGCCTGGAGAGTGCCAAAACCGAGATTGCTTCTGCAATCGCGGGGAAAGGTGTGACCGTCCCGGACGGTACTCGACTGGATGGACTGGCGGCGCTGATCGACAGCATTGAAGCCGGCGTAGCTGTTCAGCGGGCAACAGGTACTTTCACGACCAATTCCAGCGGTGCGGCGACGGTCAATTGTGGGTTTCAGCCGGATGTGGTTGTTGTTACCAAAGGTGAGACATACACCGACGGCTCTAACTATGCAGCAGCAATCCCGTTTTCCGACTACGTCGGAAAGACGCTTGGCATCTCTCTTCTCAGTTCAGCATCCAATGTGCTTCTGTATACTTTCACACCAACACGGGCGACAACAGGGTTCTCGGTGAATGTCAAGAAATTGAATTACAGTTTCTCTCAATCGAACGCCACAAACACACAGTTTACCTATATCGCGTACAAGTTCACCTAACGGCGTCCCATGAGAAGCAGATTATGGAAAAAAACTGTGAAAACTGTTATTTTTATCACGCCCGGCTGAAGATGTGCATGGATCTGTTTTCGGAAAAGCGTCACACAGAGGTCCGCCCCCAGGATACCTGCCCTGAGTGGGTGGAATGTGAGATTCAAAATCCGGCGCCTGCGAACCAGGAAACACGGGAGGCACAATCATGACAGTCAAACAAAAGCAGGCCCTGCTTGCCTATCTGGGCTATTACTGCGGCCGGCTGGATGGCATCTGGGGTGATCTGTCCCGGAAAGCCACGGAGGCGTTCCAGCGCGATTATCGACTGACCGTGGACGGCGCCTTCGGCGTTGCTACGGGAAACCGGATTCTGGAGGTCATTTCCTCCGGGGAGCAGCCGGTGCAGTCCGGTGTCAATATTGACCCTGCCCCGGACTGGTGGAAGAATATCAAATACTTCACCCGGGACGAAGCCTGCATCGGCTGTCCGTGCGGGGAGTGCGGCGGTTTCCCAGCAGAGCCAACGGAGCGGCTGATGAGAGCAGCGGATGCGGTGCGGGAGCATTTTGGCGTACCCATGAGTCCAACCAGCACGGTACGCTGCAAGACCCACAACGCAGCCGTGAGTGGCGTTTGGAACAGCCGGCACATGGAGGGCCGGGCTATGGATTTCCGCGTAAAAGGCAAGGACAGCGACACGGTGCTGGCCTTCGTGCAGACACTGAAGCCAAGCTACGCATACAAAATTGACGGCAGTGCCGTACATATGGATTTTTAACTGAGGAGGACATACAAATGGTAAATGCTATTATGATTCGCTTTTTCGATGCTCTGATGGGCAACATCTTTGTGCAGCTGCTGCTGATCGTCGTGTGCGCCGACATGGTATTCGGCAGTCTCCGGGCAGCGAAATACCGCTGCTGGAATTCTGCCGTTGGCATCGACGGCGCCATCCGAAAGGCAGGCATGCTGGCCTGCGTGATTCTCTTTACCACCATGGACATGATGATGAATATCGACGTGCTTGGCTGGCTGCCGGCGGATATCCGTACCACGCTGGATGCCTGTGGCATCGTCAAAATGGGCATCACGGAGCTGTTTATGCTGCTGTTTATTCTGTACGAGGCAACATCCGTCCTCAAAAATATGCTGCTGTGCGGTCTGCCTGTCCCGGCTGGCCTGCGGGAGAAACTGGCCGGCTGGCTGGATTCCATGACCGATGAAACGCATCTGGACATGATTTCCGAAACGAGCAAACATACTGTATCCGCAGCAGAACCCGCCGTGGATGCGCCCTGGCACGCCGTTGATGATGACCGCGAGGAAAGCGGCCTGCTGGATTGATCATGAGATTCCCTCCCCGGACATCCGGGGAGGGATATTTTATATACAATTCACTTGATCCGGAATGGAACCGCAGATTGAACCTCAAAACGCATTTAAACCTGAAATATGCCTCAATGATTTTACTTTGCCATTTTTACGCAGATCATGATAAATATAAAAGTCCAAAAACCGTTGCGGTTTTTGGACTTTTTGGAAATGTGGGGCGAAATTAGCGCTTGCTGAACTGGGGTGCGTAACGGGTGGCCTTCAGACCTTATTGCTTCTGGCAGAAAACGAAAAACCTGTTGGTATTGGCGGGTATTCGTATAACAGTTGATAAAAAGCCAGGGAAAGCGTACACTTTCTCTGGCTTTTTCTATCTGACGGGTAAAAACCGCCCTCCTAAAATGGAGGGCGGTTTTGAAATGGATTATGCAAAAATTTACTGGACACCGTTGATTTCCTGGAACCAGCCCAGGATCGTTTGGTCGATGTAGTAGGGATAATCCTCCACCTGTGTATAGGTGGTATCGTCAAACAGCGGGGTGCCAAAAGCCACACCATAGGGGCTGTACCAGTAGGCAAAGCACCAGCCAAGTCCCAGATCTTCCGCGCTGGTTACAATGTCCTGGATCATAGCCTTGTAGGCATCCAGAGGATAGCGGAAACGGGGCAGGCTAAGGCTGTCCAAACGGCTCCACTCATTGATCCGCACACCAAAATCGCTGAGCATACAGCCAACACCGTATTCCCTGGCCGTGTTGATTACATCCATGGTGCTGGGAATTTTGGAATAGAGGCAATTACTGAACAGAGCCGCGGCATCAATGCTGCCGTTATAAGGCCAGGTGAAGGACCGCATCGTGTCCAGGCATTTTTTTGTTAAATTGGTTCCGTATTTTTTATCCCATTTTGGACATTCAGAATGGTTCAGAAACGGAGAAACACCCTCATTGTCAAAAAGTCTGGAAGAAAGCGCCACACCCTTTTGCGCGAAAGCCTCTGCCTGGGGTCGGAAGGAGTGCATCTCCGCGATGATGCAGCGGTCAGGACTCTCTGCCCGGATGGCATCTACAGAGGGCAGCAGCGTATCTGCATCTTCCCCAGACTCTGTGGAGAGCAGTGTGAAGCTCAGGTATTCATTGGGGATGTCTGCATAACGGCGGGCAATGGCCTGCCACATGGCAGCCAGACTGGAAGCATAGTTCTTTCCCTTCTTGTCCAGCTGATAGTTCAAACCCATGTTGGTATCCTGATTGATATTCGGCAGGGTGCAGGCCCGAAGATTTACATGAATATCCCGCTGCATGCACCAGGCAAGGATCTGATCCAGCTGCTCCAACCGTTCCATGCTGATTTTACCCTTGTCCTGATTATTGAGTATGCCTTTGAACGCGACACGCTTGCTTTCAAAGAGGGTGTAATCCTGGAGCCAGCTGAAGTCCAGATACAACCCGATATAGTTAAAGCCTGCGTCCTTTACTGCCTGGATCTCATATTCATAGACCATGGCGTCCTGATGCATGGTGTCTATACCGATTGTCTGCAAATCATTGAATACCACACCGTGCCAGTTGGAGGGCAGCTTTTCACAGCTGGCCTCAGGCAGATCCGTTTCTTTATTCAGCAGATCCGCAGTGATGATATCGGTATTGTATGTTCCAACTTCCTCTACGGCCACAAATTCAGGCCAGGCTACCGGGTTGGGCGCATTGTAAAGCCGCAGGGCGCTTTCCACCACTTCCCCGAAGGTCAGTTCCCGAAAGGGTTCAAACTCCGCTTTCTCCATTTGCATGAATTTCTTGCCGGTTGTTCCGTCATGGAGCTCCAGGGCATAGCTCAGCATTTGGGGGTCTTTGACATACAGGGCATCCGCCTCTTCATCATATGCGGGACCATCCGGAGCATTGCCCATGATAACATCCCAGGCACTGAGCAAATATTCATCGCCATCCGCGCTGTAAGTCATATCGAATACAGATTTTTTGTTACGCAGAGTTTTTTCGCCGGTCATGTATACACTCATGCCTAGCCGATCAGCAAAAGCATAATGAAGTTCCAGAGAACCGTATTGAATCTTCAGCACTTCCTGTGTCCACTGCTCGTAGCTTTCAAAGCGGCTGGCATAGGCCTGCTCCAGATCCACCAGAGCGGGAATGCCCATCAGCCAGCCCCGGTCGGCATTGCGCTGGGCAAAGGTCTCATGGGCCATCAGATCCGCCAGTACGGGGCTTTCCGTGCCCGCACGGTGGGTCTGGGCTTTCTGCAGGATCCCGGCAGCTTCCCCTACGGTCACCGGCCGCTCCAGGTCATTGAGGTCTTCCCGTGTAACCAGCCCCACCTCATAAGCCCGTCGTACATCTGCCGGCAGAGACTCCAAAAACAGCTCCTCCGGATCAATGGTGGGCTCCGTGGCGGGTTCCGTGGTGGGTTCCGTGGTGGGGGCTGTTGTTTCAGCGCTTGGGGTCGTTTCCGGAACCTGCGGGGTACTTTCCTCTGCCGCTGGCTTGCCGCAGCCGGCGAATAAGGAAAGCACCATGGTAAGTACCAGCAGCAGGCTTGTTCCTTTCTTCATAGATGGGTCCTCCTTGCATGGTTTCTCTTTTCTCATAACGCATACGGAATAAGCCGCAAAGCGGCTTATTCCACTAACATTATTATATAGGAAATCCGGGGAAATGCAAGAATTTTCCATATTCCGGGAATAAAAAAGTGCGCAGCTGAAGCTACGCACCGAAAAACGCAGCTTCGTTCTGTTGCGACACAGTTCATTCCCGACAGGATATGACAACAAAGCATACATTTTTACCAAAAGTATGCCTGTCGAGAAAAATATGAAACTGTGTCGCACCCAAAGTATACTAATTAAATGCGTTATGGATTACAGATGCAAGCTGTTCTGGTTTCTTATACTTAACCTTTGCATAGATGGCCATGGTTATTTTGCTGTTCTC
The DNA here is from genome assembly GCA_051867165.1 of Faecousia sp. Taxonomy (GTDB): domain Bacteria; phylum Bacillota; class Clostridia; order Oscillospirales; family Oscillospiraceae; genus Faecousia. Next base: position 22,758 of record JBJDYI010000246.1, read on the forward strand.
ATGTCCGTCGAGATACTGGATAGCTTTGGAATCGACGGAAGCATAGATCAGATTCGTTATGTATGTATGTCTAAGCTGATGGGGTGTCACATGGAAATCTAAGGTATATGCCACATTACCGTTATGTGCTGCTTTCTGCCCGAGGACAGGTTTCACAGTACGGACAACTTTATTACTTTGCATGAATCGGAATCTGAATTTCCGTCACGAATTTGTCAGTATCATTGGTAATTCCATAATCTATCATCGTGATTTCTTTCGAGAAGCCGGAAATTTCCAGGTTGTGGTCATCGATAAACGCCGCCAGCTTTTGATATTGGGCAGGCGCGTCGGCATGACTTCCACAAAACCGAAGGGTAACACAGGTTTCGGTCGGAAGTTCCTCAACATCGCCCTCAAATTCATCTTCTGGATTGAGCAGCATGAATACGAAATCATATTTCTGATATGTTTGGGCTATCAGATTTTCCTGTGAAATCCCAACGCCGATTTTTCCCAGAAAGACCAGGGCATCCTTCTGCTTGCCTTCCAGCTGACGAATTGGCACTTCCAGATCAAGGTATGATCCAATCGAAAGCGGATTGCGAATCCATGTGATTCTTCTTGCCGGATAGGTGACGAAACGGATCACATCTAATTCAGAAGAAACTGCATCCTCAATTTGCCGCAGCCGATTATCAATTTTTCGTTCAATCGTCTCCAGTTCTTTTCGTTTTCGGATGACCGTCTCTTTTTGTTGACGGAGCAATTCCTGAATATGATTGATATCACGGTTTTTCAGAAAATCTGCAATTTGATCCAGTGGTGTATCCAATACCCGAAGATAACGGATGGTGTTCAGACTCTCAAACTGCCGGGTACTATAATAACGATACCCTGTTTCCGGATCAATATATTCCGGCTGCAGCAAGCCCTGCTTCTCATAATGACGTAAAGTACCCACACTCAGATGGAACAACTTTGCGATATCACCGATTTGAAACAATCCGCTTTTCTCCATTTTTGTCTTCCTTTCTCTGCATCCAGATAAATACACAGATACAGATGACTACGGACACACAGGAACCGGCCGAAGTCGCAAGTCCCATGGGAAATAATGTGTCCGCGAAGTATTTTGATGCCAGATAGGCCAGCGGGATTCGGGCGCAGACAATGGAAATTGAGTTGTGCAGGAAGGAGAATCCAGACAATCCGTAGGCACAAAAATAGCCGCTGAAGCAGAAGTGAATGCCTGCCAAAATACAATCCCAGATGTAACCACGCATATATTGACCACCCAGACGGATCACTTCTGCGTCAGGTGAAAACAGACCGACAAAAGGTTCCGCCGCCAGCTGCATCACAAGGACGGAAAGGGCGCCGAAAGAAACGGAAAGCATGATCGCATATCGCAAAGTCTGCTTCGCCCGGTCAT
>JBJDYI010000247.1:0-1607 GCA_051867165.1 Faecousia sp.
AGAACCGTCTGGATGACAGCGGACTGAATGCACAGGAGTTGATCCGGGAGAATGAACGAAATCTGGCACTCTGCAAGCAATATGGCTGGGAGTACATTCTGATCGACGATGAATATCAGCTGGCGGTGAGAAGCATTGCGGATATCGACGAAGAACTGCTGGGCTGGATTCAGGAAGCGGCGGAGTTTTCTTCCTCCAAGAGGTGACACCATGCTGTACAATGCGAAAAACGGCACTTTGAAGATCGGAAATACGGAAATGGACTACATCCGCTTTGGCACCGGCGGGAAAGTCCTTGTGATGCTTCCCGGCTTGGGGGATGGTCTGCGCAGCGTGAAAGGCACGGCTCTGCCCATGGCGGTTACATACCGTGCGTTTGCCAAAGGGTTCACGGTCTACGGGTTCAGCCGGAAAAATGCGCTTCCCCAGGGCTATACCACCCGGGAAATGGCGGCGGATCAGGCGCAGGCTATGGAACTGCTGGGCATCCAAAAAGCGGATGTGCTGGGTGTTTCCATGGGCGGCATGATTTCCCAGCACCTTGCCATTGATTATCCTGAAAAGGTGGGCAAGCTGATTTTGACGGTCACTTCCGCCAGACCGAATCCGATTCTGAGGTCATCCGTCGGGGAGTGGGTGTCCTGTGCCAAGCGGGGCGACCATACCGCTTTCATGGACAGCAATGTGCGGCGAATCTACTCGGCGGATTATTACCGCAAGAATAAGTGGTTGATTCCCATTATGGGCAAGCTGACGAAGCCCAAGTCCTATGACCGATTTTTCATTCAGGCGGACGCTTGTCTGAAACACGATGCCTTCAAGAGTCTGTATCAGATTCAGACACCCACTTTGGTTATCGGCGGAGAAAAAGACAACGCTCTGGGCGGCGACGCATCCAGAGAGATCGCGGCCCAAATTCCCGGTGCAAAGCTTCAGATGTACGAACAGTGGGGTCACGGCTTGTACGAGGAAGCCGGGGATTTTAACCAGACAGTTCTGAACTTTTTGGACGCTTTCTGATAAGGAGACCGAAATGACCAACGAAAAAGTATTTGCCATGTCCTTCGCCAAGGTATACCTCATGCTGATTGCCAAAGCGGAGCGGAAGGGGCGCACCCGGGACGAGGTGTTTGCGGTCACCGAATGGCTGACAGGATACAGTCGGGAGCAGCTGGAAGAACTTCTGGATTCGGATATCACCTACGGCGACTTCTTCCGCAATGCCCCGGCACTGAATCCCGCAAGAAAGCTGATCAAAGGCTCCGTTTGCGGCGTGAAGGTGGAGACTATTGAAGATCCGCTGATGCAGGAGATCCGGTATCTGGACAAGCTGGTGGACGAGCTTGCCAAGGGAAAACCGATGGAGAAAATCATGAGGTGACAACAATGTGGACCTGTCCAAAGTGCGGAAGAACCTTCCGCAGAACCGAACAAAGCCATTACTGCGGAAAAGCGCCGGAGACCATCGAGGAATATATCCGGGAGCAGCCGGAAGAAGTGCAGCCGATTTTGCGGCAGCTTCAGGAAACCATCCATGCGGCGATTCCCGAGGCAAAGGAGAAAATTTCCTGGAGCATGCCCACCTTCTGGAAGGGTCGCAACCTGAT
>JBJDYI010000248.1:0-1603 GCA_051867165.1 Faecousia sp.
TACATTCTATAGACTACTTGCAGTCTACATCATTTAGACCAAATTGTCAATAGCTCCTTTGCATTCTCGCTGTAAATTAAGAAAATCATAAGGGAAATTCTCACAGAAGCAAAAGGGAAAGTGAATATAGCGCAAAGTAATGAATGAATCGGAAATAGTAATATTTTGGTAATCCCGCGAGGCAAAGACTATGGTATACTTACATCAAGAAAACATATATCTTTCGGAGGCGTGGCATATGGAAAATCGAATCCTTATCATCGAGGATGACGTGGCAATCGCCCAGACGCTGAAATTGAACCTGGAATGCGCGGGCTACGCTGTCACGTCTTTTGATAATGGGCTTTCTGTCTGGAATGCGCTGGAGCGGGAACACAACTATGATCTGGTGCTGCTGGACATGATGCTGCCGGGGGTGGACGGCTTTACGCTGCTGCCAAAGCTGAAGGAATACGGCATTCCGGTAATCTGCCTCACCGCCATGGGAGATGCCCAGCACGAGGTGCAGGGTTTGCGGGGAGGCGCAGAGGATTACATCTCAAAACCCTTTGATATGCTGGCACTGCTGGTTCGCATGGAGAAGATACTTCAGCGCAACGGGCGGCTGAATCAGGTCTACCATTTCCGGGACTTGACGCTGGATACCGCCAATCGGAAGCTGACGAGAAACGGAGCGGAAATTCCCCTACCCCCGCTGGAATTCGATGTATTAGCTGTTCTGATGAAAAATAAAAACCGTACAGTGTCCAGAGATCGCATCTTAAACGAAATCTGGGGGCAGGACTACTTTGGAGATATTCGAACTGTGGATGTTCGGATTGCAAACCTTCGGAAAAAGCTGGAGCTGTCTGAGGAAATCCGAACCATCTCAAAAGCCGGTTATCGGCTGGAGGAACGATGAAACTGAAAACAAAACTGACCTCTATATGTGCGGTGCTGCTGTTCCTTGTGGCGATAGCACTGTCCGGTGCCATGCTCTGGCAGGTACGGGAACAGTCCTATAAAACCCTGACCCAGCGTTCCGAGGAAAAACTGGCAGGACTGGTAAGCACGTTCGGAGAAGCCGTTACCCGTAATTATTCCACAGCAGGAACACCAGGTTCCCAAAAAGCAGTTTTGCAATATTGCTTCCGGAATTGCGGTGTGGACGGGAGTGTCCTTGCCGCAATGGGAGAGCTTCTGTCCGCACCAACCCAGATTGACCCCAGAACCTACCTGGATGTACATCTGACGGATGGCGTTCAGACCGCCCGATGCAGCGCCGGAGGAAAGGACTACCTGATCGTGGGGCGCGCTGTGGAATTGAGGCAAGTAGAATGCCAGGTGTATCTTGTGGCGGATGCCTCTTATATCCGTGGGGAGCTGGGTGAGCTTCTCGTCCGTTTTATTTTATTGGCACTGTGTATCTGCGTTTTGGGGCTTGTCGGTGTACGATGGCTGATTCACCGGACACTGGCTCCGCTGTCACAGCTGCAGGAATCCGCAGAGCATATCGCTGATGGGAACTACGCGGAGCGGGTACGGGTTTCTTCCAAAGATGAAGTGGGACTTCTTGCCGAAGACTTTAATCATATGGCAGCGGCTGTGGAAAGCCATGTTGCGT
>JBJDYI010000249.1:0-1602 GCA_051867165.1 Faecousia sp.
CAGCTTCCTTTGCAGCCCTGGCGCTGCCCTCCACGGTACTGCGTCCGGCTTTCTGAGCAGCATACTGACGCTTGATGACCTGCTTCTGACGCCACCGGGAAAGGGGGTTGCTGGTGGGGTGTTCCACCTCTGCTTTCTTTTGCAGGGCGTGGAGATTGGCTTTCTCCAGTTGCTTTTCCGCACGGGCGGCGGCACGGTAGGGTTGGAGCTGGGCATGATGGTGGGCTTCCTGAAGAAGATGCCCGGTGCCCTCAGCGCTGTCTGCAACGGTGTCCGCAGCTTCCACACCCACATTGTCATCCTCGGATTCCCGGATTTCCTGGCGAATCTGCCTGCGGACTGCGGCGGCAGGTGCATCTGTGACTTTGAGCTGAGAGGGCGGCTTTTTCTCCATATCCTCAAAATGCAGCTTCACCTTGATTTTGCCGTTGCTGTTGTCGTTAATCAGCTCCCGCTTGATGACCTTTTTGGTGGGGATTTTTGCCTGGGCTTTTTCTGCCTTGTCAGCAGCCTTTTCCGCTTTCCGAACGGCTTTTCCCATAACGGGGTCAAGCCGCTCTTTTTCCGTGAATTGCAGACGTGATTCACGCAAACCACTCACCGTCCAGCAGGCTTTCCAGCAGCACATTCATTTCCGAGTACACGGCGTGCCATTCCATGGAGAGCTTGGGATAGAGAAAGGTGCAGGACCAAAGGTAACATAGGCTCCCTTCCAATTCGTCCATATCGACATACTCCGGTATCTTGGAGAACATCTCATGTTCAGCAAACAGTTCGTTAATCCGTACCACTGCTGCTTTTCCAACTTTGGTAAGTGATACGGAACTGTTTTTCCTTATAGAACAGTAGTTTATTGCAGAAACCAGAGTGGTGATAAACTTACCGTATACTTTGGAAAAAGCAGCCAATTTGGCTTTCCCATTGACAATTTCAGTTTCTATCATTCGGATGTTTCCTCCTTTCTTTCACTGGGTTTCGTTGTCATTAAGCGGTAGAGTTCCGTATCCTTGGGGAAGTTGTCCACGAAGGGCACAATGGTATCACCGTAGAACAAAAGTCCTTCACCGGCATTGGAATGGGTCACATAGGAAAGCTGGTGGGGAGAAATGCCCAGCTGCTGGGCGAGAATCTTTCTGTCGCCTGCCGCCTGATTGAGCATATAGATGAAATCCGAGTTTTCAAAGATATTCTCAACCTCCCGGCTGGCCAGCAAGTCTTTGACATTCTGGGTGATGCCCGTGGGAATGCCGCCCCATTTACGGAACCGCTTCCAGATTTCCACGGAGTAGGCGGCGGTCTGCTCCTCCTTCAGCAGCAGGTGGAACTCGTCGATATAGTACCGGGTGGACTTTTGGGCTTCCCGGTTAATGGTGACACGGTTCCAGACCTGATCCTGAACAATCAGCATACCGATCTTCTTGAGCTGCTTGCCCAGCTCCTTGATGTCGTAGCAGACCACCCGGTTGCTGACATCCACATCGGTCTGGTGATTGAACACATTCAGAGAACCGGTGACATAGATTTCCAGCGCGGTGGCAACGAACTGGGCTTCCTTTTCCTCCTGCTTGCGCAGGCAGTCATAGAGATCACCGAGGATGGGCA
>JBJDYI010000250.1:0-1600 GCA_051867165.1 Faecousia sp.
GTGTTTCGTCCCGGTGTCAAATTTGAACTGATGCTGTGCCTGGTAGGCAGCCAGGGGGCGGGCAAGTCCAGCTTCTTTCGGCTGCTGGCAGTTCAGGACGAGTGGTTCTCTGACGACCTGAAAAAGATCGACGATGACAATGTGTATCGGAAGATGCAGGGGCATTGGATCATCGAAATGTCAGAGATGCTGGCAACCGCCAACGCGAAAAGTATCGAGGAAATCCGCAGCTTCATCAGCCGTCAGAAGGAAACCTACAAGGTTCCCTACGACATCCACCCGGAGGACAGACCCCGGCAATGTGTATTTGCCGGAACCTCCAATTCGCTGGATTTTCTCCCACTGGACAGAGCAGGCAACCGCCGATTTCTCCCGGTGATGGTGGAGCCTGACAAAGCGGAAGTACACATCTTGGAGGATGAAGCCGCGTCCCGGGCGTATATCGATCAGATGTGGGCGGAGGCAATGACCATTTATCGCGGCGGCGATTTTCGGCTGTCGCTTCCGAAGGAACTGGAAGAGGAAGCCCGGAACCGTCAAAAGGCGTTCATGCCGGAGGACACCACAAGTGGTCGGATTCAGTGCTTTCTGGATTCCTTCGGCAGTGACGATGTGTGCTCCCGGCAGATTTTTGAACTGGGGCTGGGACGCATCGGGGAGCCGAAACAGTGGGAGATTCGGGAGATCAACGATATTATGAACCACACCATTGAAGGCTGGGAGCCGGGAACAACCAAACGGATTCCCGGTTACGGCATTCAGCGTACATGGCGCAGAAAAGCTGAGGTAGGGTTGGAGCAGTTGGAGATGCCAGCGGGGTGGTAAACCAACCGCTATCTCAGTAAACAGCGGGTAAACAAGCCGGCCAACGTATCTCAAAATATATTGATTCCGAAAGGGAGGAAAAACCAACAGATTTCCTGCAAAACCTGATTCTTTTCCTTACTTACAGGAAATGTAAACAGAGAATTGCAAAACAGGAAAAGGGAGCGTGAAAGAAGCCAAGCGCCAATCCGCGAGAGATTTTCTGATACCCGTTTACACCAGCCCGTTAACAGGCACGGCAGCATAAATTGCCATCCAGAATACGGGGCTTTGGAAAACAGTAAAGATGTTTTCCCGTTCCTGTGAGAAATACGCCATAGGACAATGCTGCAAAGGGAGAATCCGATTCGCAGTACGGGAAAGGACTGCACCGGCTGCGTAATCGGTTCGCCATACACAACATTTGCCAGACCTGTTCCTGACCCGGACATGGCTGACGGAAAATGGAGGGAATTTTCAGTCACATAGAAAAAGCACCATACAGGAAACCGACTTCACAGAAAACAGAATCAAATACAGAAGGGAACGAACATGAAAAAAGGAAGAAAAATCAACAAAGTGAAATGTGACATCCAGTCTCACATCATCGCGGCGGGCTATACCCAGAAGGAAGCGGTGGACGCCTGCTCCGCGGAGTATGGCTGGAGTGACAGCGATTCCAACTTTTCCGCCAAGCTGAGCGACCAGACCCTTCGCTACCGGGAGGTGCTGGAGCTTGCCGATGTGCTGGGCTATGAAATTGTCTGGCAGAAGCGCAGAGACGATTGACAGGAAA
>JBJDYI010000251.1:0-1599 GCA_051867165.1 Faecousia sp.
CGTTCTCCAGCAGAGCGTTGCGCTTGATGGCGTTGTAGATGTCGGGCTCGGACTCGGCGTCCAGGTTGATGACCTTGGCGTAGCAGCCGCCCTCGAAGTTGAACACGCCGTTGTCGTCCCAGCCGTGCTCGTCGTCGCCGATCAGCAGACGCTTGGGATCGGTGGACAGGGTGGTCTTGCCGGTGCCGGACAGGCCGAAGAACAGGGCGGTGTTCTCGCCGTTCATGTCGGTGTTGGCGGAGCAGTGCATGGAAGCGATGCCCTTCAGGGGCAGGTAGTAGTTCATCATGGAGAACATACCCTTCTTCATCTCGCCGCCGTACCAGGTGTTCAGGATGACCTGCTCACGGGAGGTGATGTTGAAGGCCACGCAGGTGCTGGAGTTCAGACCCAGCTCCTTGAAGTTCTCGACCTGTGCCTTGGAAGCGTTGTAAACCACGAAGTCAGGCTCGAAGGTAGCCAGCTCTTCCTCGGAGGGAACGATGAACATGTTCTTGATGAAGTGCGCCTGCCATGCCACTTCCACGATGAAGCGGACATTCATCCGGGTGTCGGCGTTGGCGCCGCAGAAAGCGTCCACCACATACAGCTTCTTGCCGGACAGTTCCTTCATCGCCAGGCTCTTCACGGAAGCCCAGACTTCCTCGCTCATGGGATGGTTGTCATTCTTGAACTCGTCGGAGGTCCACCACACGGTGTCCTTGGAGTTCTCGTCCATGACGATGTACTTATCTTTGGGAGAACGGCCGGTATAGACACCGGTCATCACGTTGACCGCGCCCAGCTCGGTCAACTGACCCTTCTCGTAGCCTTCCAGAGAGGGATCCATTTCTGCGGTGAACAGGTCCTCATAGGAGGGGTTGTGGACGATCTCGGTGGTACCGGTGATACCATACTTGCTCAGATCGATCTGTGCCATAATGTTATACCTCTTTCATTATAAAAGTAATACCGGGCAGTTACCCAACCAGAAAGGGTTCACCGCTTTGGTATCCATACTTTGCGATTTTATCTTACAACATTCCCCAGGGAAAATCAATAAGAAATCTGTAAATTTTTTATAGACACATCGACCCGGCGCGGATGACTGAGAAATTGTTGTTTGCCGCACAATCCAATGCCTTCCCCTGGGGGAAGGTGTCACGGCATAGCCGTGACGGATGAGGGGAAAATATTGATAATCCCGTGATAACGGCGGACCGATGTGCCTCAATCGCCCCCTACACCATCGCCCTACAAACAACAAGTTACACAGTGTAACAAGTATGTCATCCTGAGCGACCGGAGGGAGTCGAAGGATCTACGCATTACGTTTCTGTTTACAGGAAATTCGGTGCGAAGATCCTTCGACTTCGCCGCACAAGTGCGGCTTCGCTCAGGATGACAGTATCGGTAGTTTTCCGCACCAGCCAAAGCCTCCCCTGTGTAAGGGGAGGTGGCACGGCAAAGCCGTGACGGAGGGGTTGTACCGGAACAGTTTTCCTTTTCGCATTGGCTAATAATAGATTGATAAGCTTGTTCTGCACAATCCCTCAGTCAGCTTCGCTGCCAACCGCCTGCGGGCGGTCCGGTCGCGGCTCTGACAGTCCACCGGACTGT
>JBJDYI010000252.1:0-6010 GCA_051867165.1 Faecousia sp.
AAAAGAAGAACGACATCAACAAGGACAAATGGATTGGCATCGGCGGCAAATTCGAAAAGGAAGAAAGCCCCGACGAGTGCCTGCTCCGGGAGGCCCGGGAAGAAACAGGTCTGACCCTGACGGCCTGGCAATGCCGCGGCGTGGTCACGTTCCTCAACGACTGCTGCGAGGGAGAATATATGTATCTGTTCACCGCCGACGGCTTCGAGGGTGACCTGAAGGACTGCGACGAAGGGGACCTGCAGTGGGTCAGCCGGGACTTTTTGGATGCTCTGCCCAAGTGGGAGGGGGACAAAATTTTCCTGGACCTGCTGTGGCAAGGTGCCCCCTTCTTCCTGCTGACATTGCGCTACCACGGGGATACCCTGATGGAAGCCGTTCTCAACGGCGAAAAAATCCGGTAAAAAGGAGAAACACCATGGCCAAGCTTCTGGAAATCTGTGTAGACTCTCTGGCTTCCGCCCGGGCTGCCATTGCCGGCGGCGCTGACCGGCTGGAGCTTTGCAGCGCACTGCTGGCAGGCGGTCTGACCCCCTATGAAGCACTGCTTCGGCAAATTCGGGCAGAATCGGATATTCCCATCCGCTGTCTCATGCGGCCCCGGCCGGGTGATTTTCTCTACACCCGGGAAGAAATCGATATGATGGCTGCCCAGATCCACACCCTGAAGACTGCCGGCGCTGACGGCTTCGTCATCGGCTGCCTGACAAAAGACGGGGATCTGGATACGGAAGCCATGAAACCCCTGATGGATGCGTGCAGCCACTGCGGTACCACGCTCCATCGATGCATTGACGTCTCCCGGGACCCTGTGGAAACCTATCGTACTGCCCACGCACTGGGCATCGACACAGTGCTGACCTCCGGCGCCGCCGCCTCCTGCCAGGCAGGACACAAGATGATCGCCCGGCTGATTGCCCTGCGGGATCAGGAGCAGGGCCCCGAAGTTCTGATCGGCGCCGGTGTCAACGCCAGGCTCATCCGGCAGTTCCGCGAGTCTGTCCCCGGCGCGGTGGCCTTCCATGCCAGCTGCAAAACCGAGCTGGAAAGCGCTATGCTGTTCCGCCGGGAAGGCGTCCCCATGGGACTGCCCGGTCTGGACGAATGGCACATCCAGCAAACCGATCCTGTTTCCGTCGCCGCCGCCCGGCAGGCGCTGGACGAATCATAACACCAGCAGGCAGCCTTTTGGGCTGCCTGCTTTTTTCATATTCCATTTCAAATTCCGGATAAAACGGATTCAGGAAAGTCAAACCTCTCCCGGGCAGGTCTTACGGATGCGGGATGTCTGTCCCGCTGAAGATTTGCCATGTCAGCGGCAATCCGCCGCGAAAGGATGATTTTCAGCAATCGAGACGGCATCCCATAACATTTTTATATCTTCCTATTGTGCAACCGGCGTTTTTTTGTTATAATATTCAGAAAATGTTTTAATGGATGTGTATCGCTTTGAAATACGGAATTTGGAATGTTGCACAGCCGGAAGCAGGAGCAGTCAATTCCCTGGTCTCCGGCGGTTACGCCCCTCTTGCCGCCATGATTCTGGCTTCCCGGGGCATTGAGAATGTCATGCAGGCACACAGGTATCTGGACTGCAACGCCCCTCTGCCGGATCCCTATCTGATGACAGACATGGTGCCGGCTGCCGGTCGGGTGGGGCTGGCCATGACCCGGGGTGAAAAAATCGCGGTGTTTGGGGATTATGACGTAGACGGTATCACCGCCACCTGTCTACTGACGGATTTTCTCCGCCGCCATGGGGCAGACTGCCGCTCCTACATCCCCGGGCGGCTGGAAGAAGGCTATGGCCTGAACCCCATCGCCATCCACCAGCTCCACGCCGAGGGCGTGAAGCTCATTATCACCGTGGACTGCGGCATCACCGCCGTGGAGGAAGCGGCGCTTTGCCGGGAGCTGGGCATCGACCTGGTCATCACCGACCATCATGAATGTAAGGATATTCTGCCGGATGCCATTGCGGTGGTGGATCCCCACCGGCCTGATGGCGGGTATCCCCACAAAAATCTCTCCGGTGTCGGCGTTGCCTTCAAGCTGGCCGCCGCCCTCTGCGGCAGCCAGGAGGAAGTGCTCCGGGATTATGCCGACATGGTCTGTCTTGGCACCGTGGCCGATGTGATGTCCCTGCAGGGGGAAAACCGTGTGTTTGTCACCCGGGGCCTGGATTCCCTGCGCTCCACCCGCCGTCCCGGCATCGCCGCCCTGATGGAAGAAACCGGCTGCACGCCGGAAACCGTCAGTGCCTCCACCATCGGCTTTATGCTGGCCCCCCGGATCAACGCCGCCGGCCGCATGGGCCAGATTGATCTGGCGGTGGAGCTGTTCCTGACAGAGGACCCCCATCGTGCCGCCTTTGTGGCCCGGTCCCTGTGCGAACTGAACCGGCAGCGGCAGGCGGTGGAATCAGAAATCTACCAGCAGGCCATATCCATGCTGCCGGTGGGTCAGCCTCCGGAAGCCATCGTCCTGGCGGACGAAACCTGGCACCAGGGTGTGGTTGGCATCGTGGCCAGCCGCATCGCGGAAGAATTTTCCTGTCCCGCTTTCCTGATCTGCCTAGACGGCGATCACGGAAAGGCCAGTTCCCGCAGTTACGGAGGCTTTAACTTGTTTTCCTCCCTGACCGCCCTGTCTGATCTTCTGGAGAGCTACGGCGGACATGAACTGGCAGCAGGCTTTACCATCGCCCGGGACAACATTCCGGAGTTCCGCCGGCAAATTTGTGCGCTGGCTGCCGGATACTACTGCGACGACACCCCCAGAACCCAGCTGGACGTAGACTGCTCCATTCCGGCTGAACTGCTGACCATTCCCAATGTGGAGTCCTTGAACGTGCTGGAGCCCTGCGGCAACGGCTGTCCCAAGCCGGTGTTGATGATGAAGAACCTCACCATTGAACGGCTGCAGCAGGTGGGGGGTGGACGTCATCTGCGCCTGCGGCTGCGCAGCGGACGCTGTGTCCTCAATGCCATTTATTTTTCCGCCACTGCCGAATCTGCCTTTGTGCAGCAGGGGGATGTGGTGGATATCGCCTTTACCCCCCAGATCAATGAATTCCGCGGGGACCGGACCGTGCAGATGAATGTACTGGACATCCGCCCCAGCTGCTGTGCCGAGTGTTCCCCGGATATCTCCTGCTACCGTGCCCTGCGGGAAGACCGGATCACATCCGAAATTGCCCGGATGCTTTATCCGGAGCGCGCCACTCTGGCAATGGTATGGCGGTACCTGGACGGCTGCGGCGGCAGTATTCAGGAATCCCCGCTGTGCCTGTGCCGCAAGATTGTCCGCTGGTCCGGCAAATCGCTGAGCCTGGGGCAGCTGATGACCTGCCTGGATGTATTCCGGGATGTGGGACTGCTGCAGACCCAGCGGCTTCATAAGTACATCTCCATCCGACTGACCCCCGGTCCCAACAAAGCTGACCTGAGTGAAAGCCCCACCCTGCGGCAGCTGCTGCAAGCGAAAGAGAGTGATTGAAAAAATGGAAACTTTTGAAGAACACTATGCGTCAATGCATGACACAATCCTGAAGCACATGCCTGGTGTGGACATGGCCATCATTGATCAGGCCGTGGAATATGCCAATGCCAAGCACCAATACCAGAAGCGCAAGGACGGTTCTCCTTACATCATCCATCCTTTGGCTGTGGCAGAAGTGGTGGCGGAGATGGGGCTGGACGTGGATGCCATTCTTGGTGCCCTGCTCCATGACTGCATTGAAGATACGGACGCTTCCCATGAGGAAATCGCGACCCTCTTTGGCGACACCGTGGCAGAACTGGTGGAAGGCGTCACCAAACTGACCCGTGCCAATTTCTCCAGCACCGAACAGGCCCAGATGGAAAATCTGCGCAAGATGTTCATGGCCATGAGCAAGGACATCCGGGTGGTGCTGATCAAAATCGCTGACCGGCTCCACAATATGCGTACCATGCAGTACCAGTCCCCTGCCAAGCAAATCATCAAGTGCCGGGAAACCATGGACATCTATGCCCCCCTGGCCCACCGTCTTGGTATGCAGAAGATCAAATGGGAACTGGAAGACCTCTCCCTGCGGTATCTGTGCCCCAATGAGTACCAGGGGATCATGAGCCATCTGGAAGCCCACAAGGAGCAGGACGATACCTTCATGCAGACCATCCAGGACCGGATCACCGACCGGCTGACCCGCATGGGGATTCAGAACCACACCTATGGCCGGATCAAGCACGTCTACTCCATCTACCGCAAAATGGTCAACCAGGGCAAGACCATTGATGAGCTGTATGATCTCTACGCCTTCCGGGTCATCGTGGATACCATTCCCGATTGCTACAATGTCCTGGGCCATATCCACGACCTGTTCAATCTGGTGCCGGGCCGGTTTAAGGACTATATCTCCATCCCCAAGCCCAATATGTATCAGTCCCTGCATACCACCGTCATCGGCAACCAGGGCATCCCCTTCGAGGTCCAGATCCGGACCTGGAAGATGCATGAAACCGCCGAATACGGCATCGCCGCCCACTGGAAGTACAAGCAGGGGGTGGGTGACGGCAGTGAAAAGGACTTCGAATGGGTCCGCCGGCTGCTGGAAAGCCAGCAGGACTCCGATGCGGAAGAGTATGTCCAGTCCCTGAAGATCGACATGTTCGACGACGAAGTTTTCGTCTTTACCCCCAAGGGCCGCATCGTGTCCCTGCCCAGCGGCTCCACGCCCATCGATTTTGCCTATGCCATCCACTCCGGCGTGGGCAACGCCATGATCGGCGCCAAGGTGAACAACCGCATTGCCAACATCGACACCCCCCTGACCAACGGCGATATTGTGGAGGTTCTGACCTCGAAATCCGCCAAGGGTCCCAGCCGCGACTGGCTGTCCATCTGCAAGAGCAACCAGGCCCGGACCAAAATCAGGCAGTGGTTCAAGAAGGAAAAGCGGGAAGAGAACATCATTCATGGCCGTTCCTCCTTTGAAGCCGAAATGAAGCGCACCGGCCTTCCTCTGACTGCCCTCACCGATCCCGAGCTGGAACCCCATCTGCTGAAAAAGCTGTCCTTTGACAACTGGGACGATATGTATGCCGCCATTGGTTACGGAGGCCTGACAGCCGCCAAGGCTGTGGGCCGGATCCGGGACGATGTGAACAAATCCATCAAGAGCCAGGCCACGGACAAGAGTAGCCAGATGCCCCTGCGCATCACCCCCGATTCCGAGGCCGTCAAGCAAAATCGCCATGCGGTAAACGGCGTCATCGTGGAGGACATCGACTCCTGCATGATCAAGTTTGCCAAATGCTGCACCCCGGTTCCCGGAGATGCCATCACCGGCTTCATCACCAAAGGCTTTGGTGTCAGCGTCCACCGGGCAGACTGTCCCAACGCCCAGAACCGGACAGATCCCAAGCAGGCTGCCCGCTGGGTCCGGGTCCGCTGGGCCATCCAGGAGGACCAGCCCTTTGAAACCACCCTGGAACTGGAATGTATCACCCGTGACGGATTGCTGCTGGATGTGGCTCAGACCATGACCACTGCCCGTGTCCGGGTCAAGGAATTGCTGGGCAAGGATCTGCCCGGCGGCCGAAGCATGTTCACCGTCCGGTTCGAGGTCAAAAACGTTCAGGAACTGGAAGTCATCCGCAAGAAGCTGCTGAGCATCAAGGATGTCACCAGCTCCCGCCGGGGCCAGAATTGATACGGGTATTCCAATCAAAATTTTCATTTAGGAGATCACTATGCGCGCTGTATTAACAAGAGTTAAATCCGCCTCCGTCACCATTGAGGGGGAAGTGGTTGGTAAAATCGGTCAGGGCTTTCTGATCCTGCTGGGCGTCGGCCCCGAGGACACCGAAAAGGAATGTCGCTACCTGGCAGAAAAGGCCCTGGGCCTGCGAATTTTTGAAGATGAAAACGGCAAAATGAATCTGGGACTGGAAGCAGTCCAGGGCGAGGTGCTGGTGGTCAGCCAGTTCACCCTCTACGGCAACTGCCGCAAGGGACGCCGTCCCAG
>JBJDYI010000253.1:0-1596 GCA_051867165.1 Faecousia sp.
CTGGATGCTAAGAACGCCGAATTGGCTGAGCAGAATCAGCAGCTGGACGCTAAGAGCGCCGAGCTGGCCCAGGCTCTTTTGCAGAACCGTTGGCTGATGGAGCAGTTGAAGCTGAAGAAGCGGAAACTGTTTGGAAGTTCCTCTGAGCAGTTGGACCAGATGGTCATGGACAAGTTTGCCTATCTGTTCAATGAGGCTGAGGCCTGGGATACAGACAGCATGGAGCCCGCTAAAAAGTCCGAAAAGAAGAAGCCCCGCAAGCGCCGTTCCGGCAGCATTGCCGACGTGATCCCCGAAGGCACTCCCGTAGAAGTCGTGGAGCATCCTCTGCCCGAAAGCGAGAGAGTTTGCAGTGTCTGTGGCAGCGAGCTGGTTGAGATTGGCGTGGAGATCCACCGCAGCCTCCAGATGAAGCCCGCTGAGTTTTGGGTGCGGGAGGACCGCTACCCCACCTACGCCTGCAAACATTGCGAAAAAGAGACCGGAGAAGCGAATGTGGTGCCCACTCCTATGGCACCGACCGTGATTCCCGGCAGCTTTGCCTCTCCCTCTGCGATTGCGCATCTTGCCGTACAGAAGTATGTGATGTACTCTCCTCTGTACCGTTTGGAGCAGGAGTTTGAACGCCAGGGGCTGAAGCTGTCCCGGCAGACGATGTCCAACTGGCTGCTGAAGGCAACGGAGGACTGGCTGCAGCCTGTGTATGACGTGCTGCACCAGAGGCTGTGCCAGGAAAAGGTGCTGCACGGTGACGAAACCACGCTGCAGGTACTGCACGAGAAGGGAAAGTCAGCCACCAGCAAATCCTATATGTGGCTTTACCGGACCAGTGGCAACGCTGAGGCGCCGATTGTGCTGTATGATTACCAGCCCAACCGGAAAGCTGAGAACGCAGAGAAGTTCCTGGAGGGATTCTCCGGTTGGCTCCATGCGGACGGCTACCAGGGCTACCACAGGCTTCCGGAACAGATCCGTGTGGTGGGGTGCTGGGCCCATGCCCGACGTAAGTTTGACGAGGCACTGACTGCCGTTCCCAAGGACCAACAACCTGCTTCCAAGCCGGCAGAAGCCCTGTGCTATTTTGCAAAGCTGTTCCAGATGGAGCAGGACTTTGCCGCATTGACAGCAGAAGACCGATTTGCCAAGCGTCTGGAGCAGGAAAAACCTGTTCTGGAGGCTCTGTTGGCATGGGCAAATGAGACTAGCGCCAGGACAGCACCCAAGTCCGCCCTGGGCAAGGCATTGCACTATCTTCTGGAGCAGTGGCCCTATCTGGTGCGCTATCTGGAGGACGGCAGGCTGGAGCTTTCCAACAACCGCGCCGAGCGCAGCATAAAGCCCTTTGTGATGGGCCGGAAGAATTTTTTGTTCTGCAATACACCGGGCGGTGCGCAGAGCAGCGCAGTCCTTTACAGTCTGATTGAAACGGCTAAGGAAACCGGCCTGGATCCTTACCGCTACTTGCAGTGGGTTCTGGAACGTGCCCCTGAATTGGCGCAAACAGCCAACGAAACCTGGGCCGAGAAATTGATTCCTGCCCAGGCACCAGCAGAATGCAGAACAAAAGTATAATGTTGTTTTACCTGAGCCACGGCA
>JBJDYI010000254.1:0-1590 GCA_051867165.1 Faecousia sp.
AGCGTCTGGGGCTTTGCCACAAGCCGATGTTTGTGGTTCCGAATCATCTGACCGAGCAGTGGGCTTCGGAGTTTCTGAGGCTGTACCCGTCTGCCAACATTCTGGCGGCAACGAAAAAGGACTTTGAGCTGAAAAACCGCAAAAAGTTCTGCGCGCGCATCGCCACCGGCGATTATGACGCCATTATCATCGGGCACAGTCAGTTTGAGCGGATTCCCGTTTCCATGGAACGGCAGGAGCGTCTGCTGCGGGAACAGATCGAGGAAGTCACCGAGGGCATTGAAGAACTGAAAAACAGCCGTGCGGAGCGCTTTACCATCAAATCCATGGAGCGCACGAAGAAAGGACTGGAGACCAAGCTGAAAAAACTGCTGGAATCCGGAAGAAAGGATGATGTCGTTACCTTCGAGGAGCTGGGCGTTGACCGGCTCTATGTGGACGAGGCGCACGCCTTCAAGAATCTGTTTCTTTATACGAAGATGCGCAATGTGGCCGGACTCTCGACAACGGATGCACAGAAATCCTCGGATATGCTGCTGAAATGCCGCTACATCGATGAGCTGACCGGCGGCAAGGGCGTGGTGTTCGCAACGGGTACGCCCGTCAGCAACTCCATGACCGAGCTTTACACCATGATGCGCTATCTCCAGCATGACACGCTTCAGAAGAAAGGTCTGGCGCATTTTGACTGCTGGGCTTCCACCTTCGGTGAAACTACGACGGCGATTGAGCTGGCACCGGAAGGCACCGGCTACCGTGCCAGAACGCGCTTTGCCAAGTTCTTCAATCTGCCGGAGCTGATGACTCTGTTCAAAGAAGTGGCCGATATCAAGACATCTGACCAGCTCCACCTTCCTGTGCCGGAGGCTGTCTATCACAATGTGGTGGCACAGCCGACAGAGATTCAGCAGGCGATGGTGCAGGAGCTGTCCGAGCGCGCGGCCAAAGTCCATGCCGGTGCGGTGGATGCCAGCGTGGACAATATGCTCCGCATTACCACGGACGGCAGAAAGCTGGGCCTCGACCAGCGCATCATCAATCCCAATCTGCCGGATGATCCGTCCAGCAAGGTCAATATGTGCGTGGATAACATCTACCGCATCTGGGACGAAGGTCAGGCGGACAGACTGACCCAGCTGGTGTTTTGCGATTTGAGCACACCCAAAACCGGTGCGTCGGCAGCGAAAGCTGCCAAGGCAGTCGGAGGCAATCTGGATAATCCGGAGCTTCATGCTGTCGCGGGTGCTGTTAAGGACGATCCTCCAGAACCGGAGTTCACTGTCTACGATGACATCCGGGAGAAACTGGTGGCAAGAGGCATTCCGCGAGAACAAATCGCCTTTATCCATGAGGCAAATACTGAGGCACGGAAGAAAGAGCTGTTTGCCAAAGTCCGCTCCGGTCAGGTGCGTGTGCTGATGGGTAGCACCTTCAAGATGGGGGCCGGCATGAACGTTCAGGATCGGCTTGTGGCGCTTCATGACTTGGATGCGCCGTGGCGACCGGGCGATCTGGAGCAGCGCTCCGGCCGAATCATCCGTCAGGGAAACAGGAACAAGCAAGTCCATATTTTCCGCTATGTGACGGAGG
>JBJDYI010000255.1:0-1585 GCA_051867165.1 Faecousia sp.
ATTCGTCATAATTGTCTGGATAAGGTTCTGTCACAACAATCGAGAACAGATCCCCGCCTACATACTGCTGAATCCACTCTGCCATTTTCGCGGTATTTCCAGGCTTTACAATGCTGGCAGAAGTGATAGCATCCAATCCACTGTAATTTGCGGAGTCTCCCACAGATGCATAATGAGCGAGCGCAGATTGAATTGCCGCCTCTTCATCCTCCACCACAGCGTTATCCGCCCAGGTAAAATAAGCAATCAAGATATTCTTCTGACCGAATTCTGAGACAATCTGCGTCTCTTCCTTTGCTGTGTTTTCTGATTGTAAAGTATCTTCCATACTCGGCTGAGACAGTTGTGGTTCTTTCATGGATTCTTGCTCCTGTGCGCCGCAGGCAGCCAAGCAGAGGATCAAACAAGCCGAGAGAATATATGCACCCAGTTTTTTCATTCCGATCACCCCCGGTTATTTTTTCTCGTCCAGCAGCATGACACCATCCACAGGATTCCGGTCAACAGCGCCCACAATGCGGTGGGGCAGGTAGGGTTCCTCCAAATAGGCGATATCCTCCGCTGTCAGCTTTACTTCCAACGCTCCAACAGCATCATCCAGATACCGCATCTTGGTTGCGCCGACGATGGGAGAAGCAACGCCCTTTGCCCAGTGCCAAGACAGTGCAATCTGCTGCATCTTCACGCCGTAGCGCTCCGCCAGTTCATGCACTCGCAGGACAATTTGCATATCCTGCTTCTCGGTGCGGTCATATTTGCCCATGGCCACCCGGTCCGTCTGGCTGCGCAGTGTATCCGTGTTCCACTGCGGACGGGTCAGATGTCCCGCTGCTAACGGACTGTAGGGCATGAGGGATACATCCATCTGCTTACAAATGGGAATCAGTTCCCGCTCGTCCTCCCGGTAGAGCAGGTTGTAGTGATTCTCCATGGCCTGAAACTGAGCCCAGCCATGGTCACGGGCGGCAAGCTGCATGTTATAAAACTGGTAGCCGTACATGGCTGAGGCACCCAGTGCCCGTACCTTACCTGCCTTGACCAGATCATTCAGAGCTTCCATGGTTTCTTCAATGGGCGTGTCGTAGTCAAAACGGTGGATAATATACAGGTCGAGATAATCCGTTCCCAACCGCTTCAGAGTCCCGTCAATCTCCCGGTGAATTGCCGCAGAAGACAGTCTGCCGGGGTTGAAATAAACCTTGGAAGCAATGACCACTTTGTCACGGGGAATGTTCTTTTTGATAGCCCGCCCCAGATATTCCTCACTGGTTCCGGCAGAGTAGCCATTGGCAGTATCAAAAAAGTTGATGCCCAGAGAAAGCGCATGTTTGACCACATCCTCTGTTTCTTTCTCGCCCAGTGTCCAGTTGTGCATGGTTCCGGCCTTGCCGAAGCTCATGCAGCCGACACACAGCTTGGAGATCTGAATATCCGTATTTCCTAAAGTTGTATATTCCATTTCGCGTCTCCTTTCGGGAAATTTAGGCTTCTGCCGCCTTTTGAATACAGCTCACAGCGTTCAGACTGCGGGGATAGCCGATATAGGGCAGGCACTGGGATACCACCCGGACAAGGAAATCCTTGT
>JBJDYI010000256.1:0-1584 GCA_051867165.1 Faecousia sp.
GAGCCAGTTCAATATTTTCTGTAAAAGGCGGAAAACTGTGATAGAATAGAGACATCACAGGAGGAAAACGTATGGGCAGAAAAAGGAACAACGGGATGAGCGAAGAGAAGCGGAACATCATCGGGCAGCTGATCGAGATGTACGACATCAAGACGGCAGCAGACATCCAGGAAGCGCTGAAGGACCTGCTGGGCGGAACGATTCAGGACATGCTGGAGGCAGAACTGGAACAACAGATGGAGGCGCGGGAGGAGGCAGAGCCGGGGTACACGGACAGCCGGAACGGGTACAAAGCGAAGACGCTGCGGTCAAGCATGGGCGAGATCCCGATACAGGTACCGCAGGATCGGAACAGTGACTTCGAGCCGCAAGTGGTACCGAAATACAAGAAAAACATCAGTGAGATCGAAGGGAAGATCATCGCGATGTATGCGCGAGGCATGAGCGTGGCGCAGGTTTCGGAGCAGATTCAGGACATCTATGGCTTCGAGGTCAGCGAAGGGATGGTCACGGCGATCACGAACAAGCTGCTGCCGGAGATCGAGGCATGGCAGAAGCGGCCGCTGAGCACGGTCTATCCCATCGTGTACATCGACGCCATCGTGTTCAACATGCGGGAGAACAATGTGATCCGCAAAGCGGCGGCCTACGTAATCCTCGGCATCAACGAGGAAGGGCGGAAGGAAGTCCTGAGCATCACCATCGGTGAGAATGAGAGCGCGAAATTCTGGCTGAGCGTGCTGAACGAGCTGAAAAACCGCGGCGTACAGGACATATTCGTAATCTGCGCGGACGGCTTGAGCGGCATCAAGGAGGCGATAGCGGCGGCGTATCCTTTGGCGGAATACCAGCGGTGCATCGTGCACGTGGTGCGCAATACGCTGAAGTACGTGGCGGACAAGGACAAAAAGGCCTTCGCCAATGACCTGAAGACGATCTACCACGCTCCGGACGAACAGACCGCCCTGGCCTGCCTGGACGAGGTTCGGACGACCTGGGAGGCCAGGTATCCCGGCTGCATGAAGCGCTGGAGCGATAACTGGGACTGCATCAGCCCCATGTTCAAGTTTTCCCAGACTGCCCGGAAGGTCATGTACACCACCAACGCCATAGAGAGCCTGAACAGCGGCTTCCGCCGTCTGAACCGTGGCCGCACGATCTTCCCCAACGCCATGGGGCTCACCAAGGCGCTATACCTGGCGACCTGGGAGCTGACGAAAAAATGGACCATGCCCGTCCGAAACTGGGGGCAGGTCTATGCGGAGCTGGACATCATGTACCCCGGTAGGCTGACCAGAAATTAGTCCAATTGCGGAACAAGACGCCTGCGGACAGACATCAATCGACGCCAACCTTGACAGAACACCGGGGAAATGCTATGCTGTCCTCACCGACGGCGATGGGAATCAAGAGCTGTTCGGGCCTCCCGTCGGCCACCCATTCTAGCATTTCCCCGGCAACCTGCCAAGGCCAGGCCGCTGTCGCGGTGGCTGCGTTTGCCGCTTTCGGCAGGCTCCCACCTCTGGCTCCGGAAATCTTTCGTCCGTCACAGTTGCCACTTTACAGAAAATTTTGAAGACCGCC
>JBJDYI010000257.1:0-1574 GCA_051867165.1 Faecousia sp.
ACCGCAGCAACACGGATTGCTGCAAATGGGATGCCGAACTGGAGGAGAAATACGGCTCCCGGGATCTGATCTCCATGTGGATTGCAGATATGGAATTCCGTACACCGGAAGCAGTGGTGGATGCCCTGTGTGAGCGGATTCGGCATGGGGTCTACGGTTACTCCACCGTACCGGAAGAATATTACACCGCCCTCTCCAACTGGATGCAGAACCGGTACGGCCTGCCGGTTGCGAAGGAGTCTGTTCGGTTTTGCACCGGGTGCGTGACAGCTATTGCCTGGATGCTGCAGGCCTTTACCAAGCCCGGCGATGCCTGCCTGATTCTGACGCCGGTATACTATCCGTTCCACAACGTAGTCACTTACAATGACCGCAAGCTGGTCACCGTTGACCTAAACTGTGATGAAAACGACTGCTTCACTATGAATTATGAGGCAATCGAGCAGGCCATTGTGGATAACAAGGTAAAATTGCTGCTGCAGTGCTCTCCTCACAATCCTGTCGGCAGGGTCTGGACGGAAGATGAGCTGATAAAACTGTTTGAGATTTGCCGCCGCCATCATGTGTTGGTAGTCAGTGACGAGATTCACCAGGACCTGTGCCTGTTCGGACATTCCTTCGTTCCGGCGCTGACGGTGGCAAACGGTGCCTACCGGGACATGATTGTAACACTGAACGCCGCTTCCAAGACCTTTAATCTGGCAGGACTGATTCATTCCCACATCATAATCCCGGACGAGAAGCTGCGCGCCCAATACGACCGGTTCGCGCGGGGTATGGACCGCAACGCGGCAAACATCATGGGGTTGACCGCAACGCTGGCAGGTTACACCCATGGAGCGCAGTGGCTGGAATGTCTGATTCAGGTAATTGAGGAGAACTACTCCTACCTGACAAGGGAGCTTCAAAAGAGAGCACCCGATGTCATCGTAACACCTCTGGAGGGAACTTATCTTGCGCTCATTGATCTGCGCCGGTGTATGGCTGTGGAGGATGTGCATGATTTCATCCTGAAGGACTGCAAACTTGCAGTGGACTACGGGGAGCAGTTTGGAGAGCACTTCAAGGGCTTTGTCCGGCTGAACCTTGCCACCGATCCCATGCTGGTAAAGCAGGCAGTGCAAAATATTGTAACGCAGCTTGCCAAAAGAAAAGGTTAACCTACAAACGATTCCAAATTATAAAATAAAGGAGATATCTATTATGAAGAAGATCGAAACCAAGAATGCCCCTGGTGCCATCGGCCCCTACTCTCAGGGTTTTGTTGTTGGCAATTCCGTTTACACCTCCGGTCAGCTCCCTGTCGATCCTGCCACCGGTGAGATGCCCGAAGGTATCTCCGCCCAGGCAGAGCAGAGCTGCAAGAATGTGATTGCCATTCTGGAAGCCGCCGGCAGCAATGCGGATAAGGTGTTCAAGACCACCTGCTTCCTGGCGGATATGAACGACTTTGCCGCCTTTAACGCAGTGTATGCCAAGTATTTCACATCCAATCCGGCACGTTCCTGCGTTGCCGTAAAGACGCTGCCCAAGAACGCCTTGTGCGAGATTGAGGCCGCGGCGGAAGCGTAAAA
>JBJDYI010000258.1:0-1560 GCA_051867165.1 Faecousia sp.
CCCAGCTGAGCAAACCCGTGATAAGCCGACACGAAGAGATTGTAGCCGCTGATGCTGTTCTTTTGCCCAAACGGGGGACGATGCGAAGCAACACCTTTTGCCATCCTTCTCCAGATCATCTGTTTCTCGTGAGGCAGTCCCTGCCAGGCCTTGATTGCTCTCCTGTGCAGTTCAGCCTGCTCCAGCTGATCTGCGGTTCCTGCAAAGTCCGAATACGCCTTGCTCCGGAAATAGCAGATGCCATTCCGGTGATAGAAGGTCACATTGCCGACCGAAGACCAGCAATCAGAGAACTGCGTATTGGGAATATACTTGGGCATATCAGGAGGGTATTGGGGCTACAAGTCTTAAGCACATAGGTAACTCAGAGGTGTCTGGAAGGATGATGAGGCAAACATTCAATGCGCTTAAAGTTCCTTCAAAACCAATGTAAAGATACTCAAAAAGTAGCAGATTATCAATAATATATCAAGTACCAATTAATGTATCACATAAGAAAGCGGTCGTGCGATAGCACGACTGCGCCCAAAGAACAAATATTTATATCCCCTGCAACTTCCTTCGGGCGGATGATGACGTTGAAATCCGCACCGACGCTGAAGCGGGCGTTCATCAGATTGCCTGTGCTGTTTGGGGCCGGATGCAGCGACGGCGAAAGCCGTGGCTGTAGCCGGACACAAATGGCATAGGGGGAAAGGCCGTAGGCCGCGGCAGGAGCCGGAAGCACAAAAGTTGAAGCGAGGGATAACGGTCCTTCCGGCTCTGGCACTGTCCTGAGAATATTGCAGTGTTTCACTGTCCTTCGCACGTGAGAGTCGGGCCGGCGGAGGCAGGGACTGACCGGAGCGTCTAGGCCCGACATAAATAGGGAGCGAAGCGATTCCGCTCTGCGAGTCTGTGGCTGGCGGTGTGTAGTGCAACGGAACACCGACTGACACTGTCTCGCGTTCCTGGACGCGCGGCTTTGTGAAGAGGTGGAACCGACCTGGAGCGGCGGGAAAAACTGCACCACATCGTGGTCAGTTTTTCTGCTACGTAAGGGAAGCACGAAGTGCTTAGGTTCTGCCTCTTGACAAAGACGGATGAAGCATCCAGTCAATAAACTCAAGGCGAAGCCTTACCTTGCCTGCGGAGGGGCTTTCTTGAAGCTGGCGGCTCTGCCGACTGCTTGAAGAAAGACACGGAGAAGGCCCGCAGCTGTGCTGCTAAGGCTGGCAACTCCCTTTGGACTTTTGGCCCTGATACGGGCTTCTGACGTTCTGATAATCACCTACGTTCAATCGAGGCGACCAAAGGTCGCACTGCTCGCCAAAAGTCCTGGGCAGGCTGACGGACTTGGAGGCCGTTAGTCCCTGAAGCCTGCCCATTGTTGCCAGCCGCCTCGACGGAGCGGATGCAACGCTCTGGCCGTATAATTCGCACTCAGGGAGCCAATTAACATAATCTAGATTGTGTGCGAAGCGGAAACATCTGGGGAAGGGGCCCCAGATGTTACACAATCTCGATAGATTAAAATAGGAACTGCAAAGATATAGGAACTTATTAGTTAACATCCTGTAA
>JBJDYI010000259.1:0-23402 GCA_051867165.1 Faecousia sp.
CTGCTTAAACCATTATACATGATTTCAAACAGAAAATGTGAACGGTAAAGAAAATCGAGACCATTCATTCTATCCCAACCAGAGCTGTCCCAAACAACCCTGAATGCAGAGTAAATATTCGAAAGCACTATGCAGATAGGGAAGATAACAAATATAAACGGATGGGGCAGCAATGCCCCATCTGAACTGGAGAGTCAATGTTTGTCATTCTACAGAGCTGTACCAGATGGATCTGCCCCACAGGGCTATGCACTATGTTTCTTTTTCCGGCATGCTCAGCGCCAATCTTTTTGAGGCGCTGTGTGTTGGTCATGCCCCAAAGAAGCGCCCTATCTACGGGAAGTGATTCCTGACCACAAACGCAAGACAACAAAAGCATTTTATTGCTTATACGCCTTGTTGACAAGGCTCTCCAGAGAGGAATATAATAAGACCAAATCATTACAACAGACGGGGATTTCCAGCCATGATTGAAACGCGGTTATTACATTATTTTGTGACAGTGGCACGGGAGCGGAATATTACAAATGCCGCAAAGGCTCTGCATATCACCCAGCCCACTTTGAGCCGTCAGATGACGCTTTTGGAAGAGGAGATCGGGGCGAAATTGTTTATCAGAGACAGCCGCCCCCTTTCTCTGACCGATGAGGGGCTTTTACTCCGACGCCGGGCGGAAGAGATTCTGGAACTGATCGAAAAAACAGAGATGGAGATCTCCACCCAGGAGGAACAGGTGGAGGGAACGGTATCCGTTGGCTGTGGGGAACTGGCGTCCGTCAAACTACTGACCGAGCTGATCGGGAATTTTAACCAACAGTATCCCAGAGTGGTTTTCGATGTTTACACGGCGAACGCAGACCAGATCAAGCGCCGCATGGATGATGGCTTGACCGACATCGGTTTGCTTCTGGAGCCAGTGGATATGGAGGGGTATGATTACATTCGGATGCCTGTCAAGGAACGATGGGCTGCCGTGATGCCTTCTGGTGTTCCGCTTGCCAAACGGGAACATGTGACCGTGAAAGATCTGGCGGAGATTCCGGTCATTATGCCAAGCCGCCAAAAAGTACATGATGAGGTGGCGAACTGGTTTGGAAGCACCTACGAGCGGCTCCGGGTCATCGGAGTCAGTAACCTAAGCACCAATGCGGCCCTTATGGTTCGCTCTGGTTTAGGTTATGCTCTGATCATTGAAGGGGGACTTCCTTTTCTGGCACAATCAGAGATTTGTATGTTGCCGCTGTATCCGGAACTGACAGCTACGTCGGTTCTCGCCTGGAAACGAGGTCAGCCTTTTTCCACCGCTGTCAGCCGGTTTCTGGAACAAATAAAATGCTTTTTGAGCATGGAATCGGAATAGATAACAAGCATTCGACATAACAATGTTTTGAAATTATAATAAGCGTATCGGAAGTTCCCTCCCGGTACGTTTTTTATTTTTCCAAAGGAAGTGAGTGGACCTCTTGAACCCTATGCTCAGTAAACGAGATCTAGCAATACACAATATGAACAGACCATATATTTTCTGCCACATGATGACTTCTCTGGATGGGAAGATCATGGGCAAGTACATGGAGACCCCGGAGGGCGAGGCCGCCGGTGATGTATTTTATAACATTTCCTTCGGCAAAGCACCCTACTACAAGCATCAAGGTTGGCTGTCCGGCCGGGTGACCACCGACGATAATTTTACTTTCTACGAAAAACCTGAACTGGATGAAAATGCCCCGGTGGTTCCGGATGGCGATTATGTGGCGAAGAGTGCCGATATGTACTACATCTCCGTGGACCCCTCTGGCAAGCTGGGCTGGAAAAATAGCACCCTGACCTACATCGACACCACCGCCCATGTCATTGAAGTCCTGACCGGCAAGGCCACCAACGCATACAAGGACTTCCTGCATCGGCTGGGCATCTCTTACATCATTGCCGGAGAAGATGCGCTGGACTATGAACTGGCTCTGACCAAGCTGAAGGAGCTATTCGGCATCGAAACGCTGATGCTGGGAGGCGGCGCAGCTCTGAACTGGTCCTTTCTCCAGGCAGGAATGTGCGATGAGGTGAGCGTCGTCGTGGCCGCTGCTGCGGACGGCTCTCCCGCCACCCAGACCCTGTTCATGGCCAGGGAGGGTCTGAGTAACGACACGCCCATCGGCTTTGCCTTACAGGAGGCAAAGGTCATGGACGGCGGCAGCGTGTGGCTGCGGTATCTGGTCAAACATAAGGAGGACTAAACATGAATGAATTCAAAGATATCTTTCCCCGTGGCGGAGAGAATACCGCCTTTGCCCAGTATTTTGTGGGGCAGAGTTACTTAAACATGCTGTCAACGGAGCAGGTGGTGATTGGCAATGTGACTTTCGAGCCGGGCTGCCGCAACAACTGGCACATCCATCACGCCAAATCCGGCGGCGGGCAGATTCTGCTTTGCACCTCCGGCCGGGGCTATTATCAGGAGTGGGGCAAGGAGCCTCAGGAGCTGCATCCGGGCGACGTGGTAAACATCCCTGCGGAGGTCAAGCATTGGCACGGAGCCGCACCGGACAGTTGGTTCTCCCATCTGGCGGTGGAGGTTCCCGGCGAGGAGACGAAGAACGAGTGGTGCGCACCGGTATCTGATACAGATTACGGCAAACTGAAATGAGGTGTCCGGGATGAAATGCATTGTGATTTATTACTCCTATGGAGGAAACACCCGCCGCGTGGCGGAGAAGATTGGAAAAGCCATCGGCGCTGAGTTGGCTGAAATCAACACCGTCCAGCCCTACACCGGAAGCTACGACGATGTGGTGAATCAGGGCCAGCGGGAGGTAAACAGCGGCTTTCTGCCGGAGCTTCAGCCCCTGAGCATCGACCTGTCCCAGTACGATACGGTCGTTTTGGGGACGCCCGTGTGGTGGTATACCTTCGCACCGGCCATGAATAGCTTCTTGCACAGCACCGATCTGTCCGGAAAAACAGTGTATCCCTTTGCTACCAACGGCGGATGGATCGGCCATACCTTCAAGGACTTCGGAAAGGCATGCTCCAGTGCCAGTGTTCAGGCCGGGCTCAATATCCGATTCAATGAGGACCAGCAGCTCACTACAGACGCAGATGTCCTGAAATGGGCACAACAGATCAAAAGGTAAGATACAGCCTGCCACTATAAAAAGAGCCAGGACATCTGCCAAAACCTGGCGAATGTCCTGGTTCTTTTCAGATTTACTCCATTTTGGGAAGTTGACGGAGTGTTATTCTCGCGGCGCGGTACTGTTTCGGAATTTCCTCCAGCGGCATATTCCGGGGAACGGCAGTGGTCCCTGCTTCTTTTGCGGTTTCGTAATACCAGCATTTGAAGTCCAGCGTATCCAGCGTCTTTTGCAGCTCTGCCATTTGTGCCCGGACTGCTTCTCTCTGACGAAGAACCAGCTCCAGGCGCGGCTCAATGGTGTTATCTCCCTGCATGGCCATGTCGATATAAGTCCGAATATCTTTCAGAGGCATCCCTGTCTTTTTCAGGCATCCGATGATCTGAAGCCATTCATAATCCTTTTCCTGAAACATCCGCATCCCACCGGAGGAACGCTCCACGAAGGGCAACAGGCCCTCCTTGTCGTAGTAGCGCAGGGTGGAGGCTGGGACGCCCAGCAGCTTTGCCATTTCTCCCACTGTATATACCATATTCGTTTCCTCCAAAAAGTTTTCAAAGTGCCCTTGACTTAAAGTCGGGTTTAACTTGTATATTTAAGTTGTGGTTCAAGAACATTATAAAACTCGATGTTTAAATCGTCAATATTTTTAGGAGGCAATTCTATGGAACGATTTGTATTTGAAAATGCGACGAAAGCCTGCTTTGGCAAAGGCTGTGTGGCGGAGCATCTGCCCGCTCTTCTGGCTGGATATGGTAAGACGGTTATGCTGGCCTATGGCGGCGGCTCCATCAAGCGGAATGGTATTTACGAAGAAGTGATCGGCATTCTGCGGGAATCTGGAAAAACCGTTGTAGAGTTTCCTGGAATCATGGCAAATCCAACCTATGCCAAAGTGCTGGAGGGCGCGGCGCTTGCGCGGGAGCAGAAGGTCAATCTGATCCTGGGTGTGGGTGGCGGCAGCGTGATGGACTGCTGCAAGGCGATCTCTCTTGCTGCGAAATACGAGGGCGATGTATGGACGGATTTCTGGGCGAAGCCCGGCATCATCGACTTTGCCCCTCTGCCCCTTGGGGTGATTGTTACGGTGGCCGGTACCGGCAGCGAAATGAATGGCGGCGCAGTCATTACCAACGAGGAAACAAAAATCAAAACCGGGCGGGACTGTCCGAAATGCAACCCGAAATTTGCCCTGCTGGACCCAACCTATACCTACAGTGTTCCCAAGCGGCAAATGGTGTCCGGAGGGTTTGACACCCTTTCTCACATCATGGAGATCTATTTCAGCCAGCCGGACGAGGACAATGTGTCCGATGACATTTCCGAGGCGCTGATGCGCTCTGTCATCCGGAATCTGCGTGCAGCAATCGCAAACCCTGAGGATTACACGGTCCGGAGCAACTTGATGTGGGACGCCACCATGGCGGAAAACCGGATTATTAAGCTGGGCAAGCGCACGGACTTTGAATGCCACATGATGGAGCACCAGTTGGGAGCTTACACCGACTGCAACCACGGCGAGGGACTGGCGGTGCTGCATCCGGTCTATTACCGGCATATCTATCGGGACGGGAAGGCAAAATTCAAACGCTTTGCGGTCAATGTATGGGGTATTCCGGCGGATGGAAAAAGTGATGAAGAGCTGGCATTGGTCGGTGTGGAAATGCTGGCGGACTTTATCCGGGAGCTGGGCCTGCCTACTACGCTGCGAGAACTGGGTGTGGATGCGCAAACCGACCTGAAGGAGATTGCGGATTCCTGCGCTATCGTTCCCGGCAGTTACCGAAAAATGACCCATGAAGAGATACTGGAAATATTCCAGGAGTGCTACTAAGAAAGGAAGTATTCACAATGAAAAAATGGATCGCATTATTATTGAGCCTGATAATAGTATTCGGCCTTGCTGCTTGTGGAGACACAGTGACCCAAACTTCAACTGCTCAATCTTCCTCAACACCGAATACAGAAGCCTCTACCCCAACGCAGCCGCTGGCGGAGCCATCTGAAAATCAGGACAGCACGGAGATGACGGAACCGGAGAATCCGGCCAATACGCTGGTGGTCTATTTCTCCCTGCCGGAGACAACGACCCCCGACAACATGACGAAGGAAGAAGATAACAGCGTGGTAGTCATTAACGGCGAGGTACTGGGCAACACCCAGTACATGGCTTATGTTATTCAGGAAACCACGGGAGCCGATATTTTCCGCATTGAACCGGAGATCCCTTATACCACGGATCACGAAGCTCTGGTGGATCTGGCGAAGGAAGAACAGAACAACAACGCCCGTCCCGCTATCTCCGGGAGAATCGAAAACCTTGACCATTATGACACCGTATTCATTGGCTATCCCATCTGGTGGAGCGATATGCCTATGATCCTGTATACCTTCTTTGACGAATACGATTTTAGCGGTAAAACCATCATCCCGTTCAGCACCCACGGTGGCAGCAGCTTTGCCGGTACACCCGAAACCATTGCTCAGTTGGAGCCGGACGCCACAGTGCTGGAGGGCCTGACCATCTCCCGCAATCACATTCAGGACGCAGAGCAGGAAATTGTGGAGTGGGTAAGAAATTTGGAGGAATAGGAATGGAACAGATACAAAAGAATTTTGGCTTTGGTTGTATGCGCCTGCCAATGAAGGACGATGTGGTGGACACGGCAGAGTTCAGTAATATGGTGGATTTCTTTTTAGAGAATGGCTTTAACTACTTTGACACGGCCCATGGCTATCTGGGAGGCAAAAGCGAAACCGCCCTGCGGGATTGCCTCACCGGCCGCTATTCCCGTGACCGATATATTCTGACCAATAAGCTGACTACTTCCTTTTTTCAGAAGGAATCTGACATCCGTCCTTTCTTCCAGCGCCAGTTGGATGCCTGCGGCGTGGACTACTTCGACTTTTATCTAATGCATGCACAGAGCACCGACATTTTTGCCAAGTTCAAAAGCTGCCGGGCCTATGAAACTGCGTTGGAGTTAAAAGCGGAAGGAAAAATTCGCCACTTCGGCATTTCCTTCCATGACCGTGCCGTGGTATTGGATCAGATTTTAACTGAGTATCCTCAGGTAGAAGTGGTACAGATCCAACTGAACTACATTGACTGGGAGGACCCGGCTGTGGAGAGCCGCAAATGTTATGAGATCTGCCGCAAGCATCAAAAACCTGTCATTGTCATGGAACCCTGTAAAGGTGGAAATCTGGTGAAGCTGCCGGAGGATGCGAAAGCGGTACTGGATGGATTAAAGGGTGGTTCGCCTGCCAGCTATGCCATCCGCTTTGCTGCCGGACACGAGGACGTCATTATGGTTCTTTCCGGTATGAGTGATCTGGCACAGATGAAGGATAATCTCAGCTTCATCCAGGACTTCCATTCACTGAATGAACGGGAACAGGCAGCGATCGATCAGGTGTGTGCCCTAATGCGCGCTAAAAATATGATTTCTTGCACAGCCTGCCGCTACTGCACCGCAGGTTGTCCCATGCACATCTCTATCCCTGATCTGTTTGCCTGCTTTAACGCCAAAACCGCTTTCCACGACTGGAACGCAGACTATTATTACAACAATGTCCACACGGTTCATAACGGCAAGGCATCTGCTTGTATCAAGTGTGGAAAATGTGAAGCAGCCTGTCCCCAGCATCTGCCCATTCGGGAGTTGTTGGAAAAGACAGCAGACGAATTTGAACAGAAGCGTCCGATTGTTCAATAAGATTTATTGAACACAAAGCAAAAAAGGTTTCTGCCATGTGTGAAGAAAACTTTGCAAAAAATATAAACAGTTTAAGAAGGCGAATTATGAACAAAGTGATAAAACCCATTATTATTGCACTAATTATTGCGGTGCTTATTGCAGTATGGCGTGGCTTTTTACCAAACCTTTTTGCAGAAAGTGCTTCTCCAAGTGAAGTGTCAAAGGGAACGACGTCTATATCTGGAGACAGCAGCATCTTGGTTGCTTATTTCTCATTGACCGGAAACAGAAACTACCAGTCAGATGTGGATGCAGTATCCTCTGCTAGTCTTACACGTTATAACGGAATGATTGCAGGAAATGCGGAAGTTTTAGCACTGACAGCACAGGAAACGACAGGCGGTGACATATTTTTTATAGAGGTCAGCGATAAGTATCCAGAGAGTTTTGACGGAACATCTGAACGGAGCAGTTCTGAGCAGGCGGAGAATGCACGACCGGAATTGGCATCACATATCGAAGATATATCTCCATATGATACGGTAATTCTGATCTATCCCGATTGGTGGGGAAGTTTGCCCCAGGCGGTACTTACATTTCTCGAAGAATACGATTTTTCAGGAAAAACAATTATTCCGATTGCTACAAGTCAGGGCAGTGGACTCGGTTCTGGCCCGAGACAGATCACCACAGCCTGCCCTAATGCAACAGTTGAGGACGGCCTTTCCGCGAACGATGTTTCCACTGTAGCAAAGTTTTTGAAGGATGCTGGATTGAAGCAGGAATAATCGTATGAGGAAAAAACACAAGAACAAAATTTGGGTTGACATAGGTATGACACTGCTTTTGCTTGCAGAAATGGAAATTCAGATTACGGGGTATTTCCTGCATGAATGGCTGGGCGCCGGAATGCTTACTCTACTTGTAGCCCACAATATAGATAATATTTCTTGGTGGCGTAATATTGGGCGAGGTCGCTGCACTTTATTCCGAAAGATTCAAACGACCCTAGATTTATTGATTTTTGTGGATATGCTTGCATTGATGATAAGCGGCGTGATTCTTTCGAAATATGTGTTTTCCGCGCTCCCTTCGATTGGGAGTATTACCTTTGCAAGGCTTCTCCACCTGGTTTCATCCTATTGGGGCTTTGCCCTAATGACTTTTCATTTGGGGTTCCACGGAAATTTGTTTATACGGATGGCAGAAAGGCTACGGGGAATAACCAGAGAGCACGAGGTGATATGCCACATTCTACATCTATTTGCTGGAATATTTTTACTATATGGTTTCATTTCCTTTTTCCGCCGGGGATTGTGGAGATATATGTTACTTATCAGTCATTATGCGTTTTTTGACTATAAGGAACCCGCTATTTACTTCTTTTTGGATTATTTGGCAATCACAGCTACATTTATTTGGAGTGGCTATCAAGTAAGTAAATATGCTCTCACAAAGTGTTCTTTTAGAGAGATATAATAAACAGGAGGCTAAGATTATGGAATTTGTTACATTGAACAATGGGATTAAAATGCCTTTGGTGGGCTTTGGAGTATTCCAAATTGAAGATGCTGACCAATGCGAGCAATGCGTTTTGGATGCTCTGGATGTTGGGTATCGGCTTATTGATACCGCTCAGGCATATTACAATGAGGAGGCCGTGGGTCGCGCTCTGCAAAAAACCAGTGTCCCTCGGGAAGAAATTTTTTTGACTACAAAGGTGTGGGTGACAGAGTTTGGTTATGAGAAAGCAAGGGCATCAGTGCTGGAATCTATGCGCAAGCTTCAAGTGGACTATCTGGATTTGGTTCTCATTCATCAATGTCTCTCCGATTATTATGGAGCTTATCGCGCATTAGAGGACTTATATTCTGAAGGGAAAATTCGCGCTATCGGTATTTCTAACTTCTCCGCAGAGAGAATGGCAGATATCGCCACATTCAATAAGGTGGTTCCGGCTGTTAATCAGGTGGAGACACATCTGTTCTGGCAGCAGTACAAGCTTCATGAATGGATGGAAAAATACCATATTCAGCATGAGGCATGGGGCCCCCTTGCCCAGCATCGCATTTCTGAAGTTATCAATCACCCTGTTCTGAAAGAAATTGCCGCTGTACATGGTAAAACAGCATCACAAGTGGCTTTACGGTTCACAATCCAACGAGGAATTGTAATTATCCCCAAAACCGTTAAACAGGAACGTATGAAAGAAAATATTGATCTTTTTGATTTTGAATTGACCCAAGAGGAAATGGCGAAAATTCGGGCTATTGACGAGGACAAGTCCCTGTGGTGTGCCTATGAAGATCCTATGATCGTGGAATATGCCATGTCATAAGAAAATGCAGATTCATTTATCAGACCATTTTACGTATAAAAGACTGCTTCGTTTTGTGCTGCCTTGTGTTGTGATGATGCTGGTATCGACCACATACAGCGTTGTGGATGGTTTTTTTGTTTCCAACTATGTGGGGAAAAACGCTTTTGCCGCTGTCAACCTTATTGTACCAGCATTGATGGCTCTTGGTGCATTTGGGCAGATGTTCGGTGTAGGTGGAAGCGCTTTGATCTCTGTCACATTGGGGACTGGAAACCAGGAGCAGGCAAACCGCATCTTGACACAAGTAATTTATTTTCTTTTCCTTTTTGGAGTAATAATATCGGTTTTAGGATATCTGCTGATGCCGAAGATATCCGTTGCACTCGGAGCAAATAGAGGGTTAATGGATGACTGCGTTCTGTATGGACGGACTCTGATTTGTGTAATGCCGTTCTTCATGCTACAAAATGCATTTCAAAGCCTGCTCGTCACAGCCGAAAATCCGAAAATGGGATTGACCGTTTCGGTTATTTCAGGACTTACAAATATCGTTCTGGATTATATATTGGTATATGTTTTTTCGTCTGGCCTTTTCGGAGCCGCTCTCGCAACTGCTTTGGGCTGGGTTTTGGGCGGCGTAATTCCGGTAATTTATTTTGCAAGGAAGCCACCATCTGTACTCAGATTTACAAAAGTACAGTTTGAGTGGAGGGTACTTAAAAAAGTTGGTGCAAATGGTTCTGCAGAATGGATGACAAGCCTTTCCACATCTATTGTAGCAGTTTTGTATAATTATCAGCTGATGCGGTTTGCCGGAGAAAATGGCGTGGCTGCTTATGGAGTCATTATGTACGTCAGTTATGTCTTTATGGCCTTTTCAATGGGGTATGGGACGGGCTCGAGTCCAATCGTCGGATATAAGTACGGTGCAGGAGCTTATTTTGAACTGAGAAGTTTGCTGAGAAAGAGTTTGGTATTGATCGTTGGAGCGGGATTTATTATGACCGCATTAGCAGAGGGGCTGTCCAATCCTATCGCAGAAGTATTCGTGGGCTACGATATAAAGTTATGTGTTTTCACACGTCATGCGATACGATTATATTCTCTGGCCTTTCTAATAAACGGGTTCAATATCTTTTCCGTCGCTTTTTTTACAGGCTTAAACGATGGAAAAATTGCATCTTTCATTTCTTTTCTGCGAACACTTTT
Organism: Faecousia sp.; assembly: GCA_051867165.1. GTDB lineage: Bacteria > Bacillota > Clostridia > Oscillospirales > Oscillospiraceae > Faecousia. The sequence goes on from JBJDYI010000259.1 coordinate 10,362, forward strand.
CCTGCCTGCAGCAGCGCTTTTTATCCTTCCTGCTATACTAAATATTGATGGTATATGGCTGACAGTTGTATTTTCAGAATTCCTAACAATGGTTGTGACGGTTGTGATGCTTTCGATGAACCGGGCGAAATACCAGTATTGATACTTTGGAATAGTAAATCAATCGGAGACTATATCTCAAATTTGAGGGATGAATTATGAAAAAAGTTCTAATTTTATCTGGCAGTCCACGTAAAGGTGGCAATTCTGATCTTTTGTGCGACGAATTTATGCGAGGAGCGGAAGAAGTTGATAACCAAGTCGAAAAGATTTTCCTCCGCAATAAAAAAATTTCACCTTGTAATGCCTGCTACTTCTGCAAAAAAAGTGGTGGTAAGTGTGCCATTCCCGACGATATGGCAGAAATTCTGAATAAGATGCAGGCCGCCGATGTGATTGTCATGGCAAGCCCGGTGTATTTCTACTCTATCGATGCACAAATGAAGGCGGTCATTGACCGCTCTGTAGCCCGGTGGACTAATATTCCCAATAAGGAGTTCTACTACATCATGACTGCCGCCGAGGACAGCGACACTGTCATGGACTGTACCCTGGAATGCTTCCGGGGCTTCGCCGCCTGCCTGGACGGGGCAAAGGAAATGGGTGTCATTGAGGGAAAGGGTGTTTATGAAGCTGGGGCAATCCGTTCCACCAATTATATGCAGGAAGCATACGAGATGGGAAAGGGAGTATAAAACAAGAAAAAGGGAATAGAACCTCATTTAGACATTTGTTATGGACTGAGAAGTACTTGGAGAACACTATTTCACTGAAGGAAATGACAATCAAAGATGCAGCGGTGGCTTGGAAAACAAGCCGCCGTTTTTGTTGTATATAGAGAATCACCAGCAGATGGTTATGATTAAACAAGGATAAATCTAACGGCAGGCTGTGATGGTTACGAACACAAATGAAAACAAGAGTCAAAGATCTTATAAGGCACGATTTATGTGGTGTCACTGTATGTATATCTGCTTTTGAAAGCTAGCTAGAGACAACAAGGCTATTATGAAATTTGTGAATATCATTATTCTCTTGTTGAGAAAAAGGACAGCATATGGTAAGATAAAAATAAGGTTTTGGGAAAGAGGGGATATCATGAGAATCGCAGTTTTGGACGATAATCCAAACGACGCTCAGTTTCTGAGAACGTACCTCAAGCAATACGAAGCAAGCCATAATATTGAATTTCATGTAGATGTATATGCTGCAAGCTATGACTTTCTGGAGGAATACCAAAGCAATTACGATGTCATTTTCTTGGATATTGAAATGCCTGGAAGCAACGGAATTCAAGTGGCACGGGAAATCCGGACAAAGGATCAGTCTGTTGGCATTGTATTTGTGACCAACATGGCACAGTATGCCATCCAAGGTTATGAGGTGAACGCCATTGATTTTATGGTCAAGCCGGTGGGATATTTCAACTTTGCTCGAAAATTGGAGAAAGCAATCAGCTTTGTGAAAAAGAGGGAGGAAAGATACTTACTCCTTGCAAACGAAGAGGGGCTGAGTAAGATTTCTGTAGAAGAAATATACTATATTGAGAAAAATGGAAACTATGCCCATTACGTTACAAGACGCGGAGAGTATGTGGAACGGGGAACAATACAATCGGTAAAAGAAAAATTGAATGGGCTTCCTTTTTCTGAGTGCAATTCCGGATGCCTTGTAAACCTGCGATATGTCGAACGGATTGGCAAGGATTCGATCCAGGTCGGGAAGTGGGAACTGCCATTGTCCCGTAGAATGAGGAAATTGTTTACGGTGGATTATGTGGATTTCGTGGGAGGTGGTATCTAAATGAGTAATATGGCGTATGTTTCCTTTTTGCGTTTTTCCATGCAATTGATCCTATGTGAATCTGTATTTCTGATTGGACGCAGACGGCAATCCAATTTCTGGGGACGTATGATTGGGGTAGGGCTGTGTTATTTTGTAATGGGAAGCTTATGGTATTATCTGCTAAATCGAATTCCCGGAGTCGTTCCTATGATTCACATTTTGTTTTATCTGGGACTGGTGACCCTGACGATGGGGGCCATGTATTTTTGTTATGAGCTTCCGTGGATGGAGCTGCTGTTCATTGCTACAGGAGGATATGCGGTGGAGCACATCGCTTTTGACCTGGCTCGGATTGTCCAGTATACTACTGGTTGGAATGTTGCGACCATTGGGGCGGTTCCAGAGTTTTTCTTTTTTCGACTGCTTCCGTATTTGACCACAGCAGGCCTGATGTATCTTTTAGTGATCCGCCCCAACCGATCAAAAGAGGAATTTCGTTCTGACGATCATCGGCTGGTATATTTGGCTATGGTTGTGATGCTGTCTGCGATTGTACTCAGTGTATTCTATTCCTCTACTGTTGAACAGGACAGTATTCTCGCTAATATCATCTGTCCCCTTTACTCCAGCCTTTGCTGCATGTTGGTGATCCTGGTTGAATACTATCTGTTTCGAGAAAACCGATTGGAGCGGGAGAAAAAGACCATGGAGCAGCTTTTGCAAATGGCCAACGCTCAACAGAAAAGTTCGAAAGAGGCTATTGATATTATCAATATGAAGTGTCATGATCTAAAGCACCAGATCCAGGCACTGGCCGCCATGAACGATGCCGCAAAACGTGCGGAATATTTGGAGGAAGTTCAGAAGGCCGTTTCCATCTACGATGCGACGTATCATACCGGCTGTGAATCACTTGATTACATCCTGAGGGAAAAGGCACTACTTTCCGATGAATACCATGTTCAGTTCAGCTGCATGGTGGATGGGGAAGCTATTGACTATCTGCATCCCGCAGATATTTATGCGCTGATGGGAAATGCCTTGGACAATGCACTGGAATCGGTGATCCGGGAGCCTGAGGAACAGCGAATCATGAGCCTAAATATAAACACCCACGCCCGGATGGTAGCGATCCATCTTGAGAATAGGTGCAGCCGTGAGCTTGAATTCCAGGATGGCCTGCCAGTGACGGATAAGGCAGACAAGGACTTTCACGGCTTCGGGGTACGCAGTATCCGCCATATTGTGCAGAAGTATAACGGTGAGCTGATGATGCGGAGCCGTGATGGAATCTTTAGCCTGGATATCCTTCTTCCGGCGAAAATGTAAACCAATTCGGTTCGGCATAATCAATAAATAATTGGGCAGTTTTTGAGCAAACTGCCCAATTTCTTTTTCTTCCCAAAATAATATTTGCCAATTTTACCTAAAATAGACCAGTTTTACCAAATTAGGAGATTTTTCGGAAAATGTTGTATATTGGTGGTGCAGTAGGTTCTGCAAAAACAATATTTGAGGAGGAAACTATGGGTATTCAAGTCGCATGGGAAGATGTATTCAGTGTTATGAATATGATTATTCCCGAACTCGTTATTCTGGGTATCGCATTGGTTGCGTTGATCGTAGCATTTGTGGTGTCCGGGAAGAAGCCGCAGAAAGGCTTCATTCGGATTCAGTCTCTGATTGCATTCGTGTTGGTAGTTTGCATTGTGGTCAATGTAATCTGCCTGGGTTCCTTAAGAAACACATTGTCAATTGCACTTGCTGATGTGGGTGAAATCTCTGAAGAAACCGCAGCCAACTCTAAGGCTGTTGTTGAAGAGATTGCCAACGAAGGAATCATCCTGCTGAAGAATGAGGACAACGGATTACCGCTGTCCGATACTACCAAGATTAATGTATTTGGTTGGGCTTCCACCAGCCCCATATATGGTGGCACCGGTTCTGGTGCTGTGGATGCGTCCACTGCCACGGATCTGCTGACTGGCCTTAGAAATGCAGGCTTTGTTCTGAATGATGAACTGGAAAACTTCTATGAGGCTTATCGGGCGGAGCGAGGTGCCATCGGAATCAACAACGGTCAGGATTGGACGTTGCCGGAGCCTACTGCAGATAGCTACACCGAGGAAATGCTGAACAACGCAAAAGCACACTCTGATGTGGCTGTTCTGGTTATCGGCCGTGTCGGCGGCGAAGGAGCTGACTTGCCCAAGGATATGGGAGCCGTTTTGGACGGCACCTATGACGCAGAGCGGGATGTTATTGCCAACGGTTCCTACAACCAGGGCACCAAGTATACCAATGCGCTTTACCGGAATAACGGCGACTATGATGACTTCGGTCCCGGGTCTCACTATTTGGAGCTGAGCCAGACTGAAAAAGACCTGGTGGAACTGGTTACCACTAACTTTGATAAGGTCATTGTGGTCTACAATGGAGCAAATACTCTGGAAATGGGCTGGGTCGATGAGTATGAGCAGATTAAGTCCCTGGTCGTCTGTCCCGGTGTCGGCGCAACCGGCTTCAACGCTCTGGGAAGCATCCTGAAGGGTACTGTTAATCCGTCCGGCAAGACAACCGATACTTGGGTCTATGACCTGACCGCAACACCCTACTACAACAATATCGGTCACTTCGCATATGACAACACTGCGGACGTAGCTTCTGCTGCAAAGGCGTGGTGGGAGCGCGCTGACGGAATTGTCTCCTTTGTCAACTATGTTGAGGATATCTATGTTGGCTACCGTTTCTATGAAACCGCCGATGTTGAGGGATTCCTCGACTATGAATCCACTGTTCAGTACCCCTTCGGCTATGGCCTGAGCTACACCAATTTCACTCAGGAAATGAGTGACCTGAAGGTATCCGGCGAGACCATTTCTGTTGATGTCACCGTCACGAACAATGGCGCAGTTCCCGGTAAGGATGTTGTGGAACTGTATTACAATCCCCCTTACACTAACGGCGGGATTGAGAAATCCGCAGTCAACCTGATTGCGTTTGACAAGACCAAGGAACTCCAGCCCGGTGAGAGCGATAAGCTGACCCTGAGCTTCACGCTGCAGGATATGGCATCTTATGACGATCTGGGCAAAGGCTGTTATGTTGTGGAGGCCGGTGATTACGAGATCAGTCTGCGTACCGATTCCCACCATGTGGTGGATACCAAGGTTTATACTGTGGCTACCGATATCGTCTATGATGAGTCCAATCCCCGTGAAGGTGACTTGGTGACCGCAGTCAACCAGTTTGACTTTGCCCGGGGTAATGTGACCTATCTGTCCCGCGCCAACGGTTTTGCCAACTACGCGCAAGCGACCGCTGCTCCCAACGACTTCTCTTTGAGCCAGGAGTACAAGGTCTACGGAAATGGTACTTATAATGTGTATGACTACAATAACCCTGACGATGTTATGCCGACCACCGGCGCAAAAAACGGTCTTACGCTGTACGATCTGCGGGGCAAATCCTACGATGATCCTCTGTGGGAGGATCTGCTGGATCAGCTGACGGTTTCCGACATGGTTGAAATGATCGGCTTCGGAGGATACGGCTCTCCTGCTGTCGAGTCTGTTGGTAAGCTGGAGGCGCTGGATGCTGACGGTCCTGCAGGTATCAGCGCTCGTGTCGGTGATGGAACTTCTGCTGGCTTGGGCTACCCCTCTGAGATCGTGATTGCATCTACCTGGAATACTGATGTTGCCAAGATGGCAGCAATGGGTCTTGGTGCAGAAGCCCGTGACCTGCTGGTGGATGGCTGGTATGCACCTTCTATGAATATGCACCGTTCTGCTTTCGCGGGTCGTAACTTCGAGTATTACTCTGAGGATCCTGTCCTGTCCGCTGAGATGGCAAAGGCGGAGTGCGAAGGTGTCTATGAGTATGATCTGTACCCCTTCATTAAGCATTTTGCCTTCAATGAGCAGGAGATTAACCGCAACGCATTACTGTGTACCTGGGGAACTGAGCAGTCCTTCCGTGAAATCTACCTGAAGCCCTTTGAAGACTGCATTAAGTCGGCCGGAGAGAATCCTATCACGGTCATGTCTTCCTTCAATTATGTGGGCACTGAGTGGGCAGGTTCCTGTCCGGAACTTCTGAATAACGTACTCCGGGGTGAGTGGGGCCATCATGGCATGGTTTTGACCGACTACTTTGGAAACTACGGTTATATGGATGCTGACCGGGCAATTCGTGGCGGTTCTGACATGATGCTGGCGACTGCAGGTAATGATGCTATCCTGACAGATCAGGAGAGTGCTACTTCGGTGCAGGCAATGCGTCAAGCTTCCAAGAACATCATGTATACCATGGTGAACTCCTACACCTATAACAATTACAATCCCAATGAAATCCCCGGTTGGGTTATGACGTTCTATGTGGTGGATGCGATTGTCATGTTAGGTCTCGTGGCTGCAGAATTCGTTCTTCTGAAGAATAGAAAGAAAAAGATCGTTGTTGAGAATGCATAAAGCGTTCCATGTTTCAACTTCTCTTTGCCTCCCTCCTTCGGGAGGGAGGCAAAGTTCCTATCCGAATGCGAGCGCTGAGAGTTTCTCAGGGTTGGCATCTGGACAGAGAGAATAAAGTTAGGAGAGATTGTCGTGAATATTGAACAGTATATCTGTAAGCTCACACTGGAAGAAAAAGCGGCGTTGCTGCAGGGGTGGACAACTTGGACTACCCGGGACGTTCCCCGGCTGGGCATTCCCGCCATCTTCCTGTCTGACGGTCCCCACGGTCTGCGCAAGCAGGCAGGCGCAGGCGACCATCTGGGTCTGAACGCTTCCGTTCCTGCTACCTGTTTCCCCACAGCAGCTTCCATGGCAAACAGCTGGGATACCGCACTGGGTGAGGAGCTGGGCCGGGCGCTGGGCGAGGAAGCCGCAGCTAATGATGTTCATGTGGTGCTGGGTCCCGGTCTGAACATGAAGCGCAGCCCCCTGTGCGGACGGAACTTTGAGTATTTCTCTGAGGACCCGTACCTTGCAGGAAAAATGGGTGCGGCTTATGTGCGCGGCATTCAGTCTGCCGGTGCAGCTGCCTGTCCCAAGCATTTCGCCGCCAACTCCCAGGAGCTGCGCCGCATGAGCATGGACTCTGTGGTGGACGAGCGCACTTTCCGGGAAATTTACCTGACCGCCTTTGAAATTGCCGTGAAGGAAGGCAAGGCAAAGGCCATCATGTCCAGCTATAATCAGGTGAACGGCACCTATGCCAATGAAAACGCCCATATGCTCACCGAGATTCTCCGGCAGGAGTGGGGCTTTGACGGCTTCGTCGTCACAGACTGGGGCGGAGACAACGACCACGCCGAGGGTGTGAAGGCTGGCTCCAATCTGGTGATGCCCGCCCCTGGTCCGGACTGCGCCATCGGTCTTGTGAAGGCAGTCAAAGAAGGAAGGCTTTCCGAAAAGGTACTGGACCAGCGTGTAAGGGAGCTGCTGGAGCAGGTATTCTCCCTTACAGAATCCGTGGGTACTGCTTCCAAGAATTTTGATGTAGAAGCCCACCATACCATTGCGGAGAAGTGCGCAGCGGGCGCTATCGTGCTGCTGGATAATGATGGCATTCTGCCCCTGAAGAAGGAAACCAAAACCGCCATCATCGGCGACTTTGCAGAGACACCCCGGTATCAGGGTGCAGGCTCCAGTCAGGTTAATCCTACCCGTCTGGATAACCTGAAGGATGCTCTCACCGCCGCAGGTCTGGCAGTTACCGGCTACGCCAAGGGCTTCTCCCGGACGGAGTCCGCTCCCAATCCCGATCTCATTCAGGAAGCCGTGGAACTGGCAAAAACTGCCGAGGTGGTGCTGTTATGCGTGGGTCTGGACGAGATTCTGGAATCCGAGGGCATGGATCGGCAGCACATGGAGCTGAGCCAGGGCCAACAGGCGTTGATTGACGCGGTGTGTACCGCCAACCGAAATGCGGTTTTGGTGCTGTCCGGCGGCGCACCCTTCATCATGCCGGAGCGGAACGAATACCGTGCCGCCATCCATGGCTATCTGGGCGGACAGGCTGGTGCTGGTGCCATGGCGAAGGCCCTGCTGGGCGACATCAATCCCTCCGGTAAGCTGAACGAAACCTGGCCTCTGGCACTGACCGACACGGCTTCCGCCCCCTACTTCCCAAGCCTGGAACGGACTGCGGAATACCGAGAAGGTCTGTACATCGGCTACCGTTATTTTGATACTGCTGGTGTGCCGGTTCGCTATCCTTTCGGCTATGGTCTGAGCTATACCACATTCTCCTACGCCGATATCCATGCAGACAAGGACAGCGTAACTTTCACCCTCACCAACACCGGCAGCCGTGACGGCGCGGAGGTGTCGCAGGTTTATGTGTCCTGCAAAAACGGCAGGGTGTTCCGCCCCAAGAAGGAGCTGAAGGGCTTTGCCAAGGTGTTCCTGAAAGCAGGTGAAAGCAAAACTGTCACTGTTCCTTTGGACGACAAGGCCTTCCGCTACTTCAATGTCAAAACCGACCGCTGGGAGGTGGAGACTGCGGACTACGAAATCTGCGTGGGAGCCAATGTTTCCGACATCCGGCTGACCGCTGACGTTCATGTAGTTGGAATGGAAGCACCCCTGCCTTACGGGAATCTTCCCAGCTACGAAAGCGGCAAAGTCACCGCTGTGTCCGATGCGGAATTCGAAATGCTGCTTGGCAGACCCATTCCCGACGGTCACTGGCACGGCGCGCTGACTGCCAACGATGCAATCTGCCAGCTCTATTATGCCAAATCCGGTGTGGCAAGACTGGTGTACAAGATCATGACAAGCATGAAGGAAAAGGCAGATGCCAAGGGCAAGCCGGACCTTAACATCCTGTTCACCTACAACATGCCCCTCCGGGCCATCGCCAAAATGACCGGCGGCATGGTCAGCGAAAAAATGGTTGACGATATTCTTTTCATCGTCAACGGACACTTCTTCCGTGGCCTGGGACGGCTGATTGTGGACTTCTTCAAAAACCAGAGCGCAAACGGCGCATTCATGAAGGAACTGGCGAAAGAGAACAAATAAAGAGAGGTCATTCTCCATGCACTATGACTATCTGGTGGTCGGCGCGGGACTGTTCGGCGTGGCATTTGCCCAGCAGATGCACGAAGCCGGGAAAACCGTTCTGGTAATCGACAAGCGCAGCCACATCGGCGGCAACGTCTACACTGAGGAAGTGGAGGGCATCCAGGTTCACCGCTATGGCGCCCATATTTTTCACTCCAATGATTGCAAGGTATGGGATTATGTAAATCGATTTGCAGAATTTAATCGTTACACCAATTCCCCGTTGGCGAATTACCATGGACAGCTATACTCCCTACCTTTTAATATGTATACCTTCCACCAAATGTGGGGTGTGGTCACCCCACAGGAGGCGGAGGCAAAAATCCGGGAGCAGAGGGATGCTGCGGGTATTACTGAACCGAAAAATCTGGAGGAGCAGGCAATCTCACTGGTGGGCACGGATGTCTACGAAAAGCTGGTGAAGGGCTACACGGAAAAGCAGTGGGGCAGACCCTGCACGGAGCTTCCTGCCTTTATTATTCGGCGGCTGCCTGTCCGCTTCACCTTCGACAATAACTATTTCAACGCACGCTTCCAGGGCATCCCCGTCGGCGGCTATACTGCAATGGTGGAGAAAATGCTGGAGGGTATTGAAGTTCGTCTGAATGAGGATTATCTGTCGGACAGAGATTATTGGAATGCCCTTGCTGATCGGGTAGTTTATACCGGCTCCATTGACGGCTACTTTGGCTACTGCTACGGGCATCTGAACTACCGCTCCGTGCGCTTTGAGACGGAGGTGTTGGATATGCCCAACTATCAGGGCAACGCTGTGGTGAACTACACTGACCGGGAAACCCCTTACACCCGCATCATTGAACACAAATTCTTTGAATTCGGTACCCAGCCGAAAACGGTGATCTCCCGGGAGTACAGCTCCGAGTGGCAGCCGGGCGTTGAGCCTTACTACCCCGTCAACGATGAATCCAACACCTGGCTGTACCAGAAGTACCGAGCGCTGGCAATGCTGGAAAAGAAAACCGTCTTCGGCGGCAGGCTGGGAGAGTACCGCTACTACGACATGGACGCGGTGCTGCTGCGGGCGTTGGAAACGGCGCAGAAAGAGAAAGAGGGGAGAATCCTATGAAGCTGCTGACCGTCACGGTTCCCTGCTATAATTCTCAGGATTACATGGAAGCCTGTATCGAAAGCCTGCTCACCGGCGGCGAGCGGGTGGAGATCATCGTCATTGACGATGGATCCAAGGACAACACCGGGCGTATTGCCGATGAATACGCAGAAAAATACCCCTCCATCGTTCGGGTCATTCATCAGGAAAACGGCGGACACGGCGAGGGCATCAATCAGGGTTTGGAGTATGCCTCCGGCACCTACTTCAAGGTGGTGGACAGTGACGATACCTTGAGCGCGGATTTCCCGGCGTTTCTGGATACTCTGGGGGAATGTGAGAAGCAAGGTGGTATCGACCTGCTGGTCACCAATTATTACTACGTCCACTCCGATGGCATCGGGGACCGTTCCATCAACTATTCCAACGTGTTCCCGGAGAACAGAATCTTCGGCTGGAATGAAACCAGACGCTTCCAGCCGCACCAGCTGCTGACCATCCACTCCTGTACCTTCCGAACGGAGGTCATGCGCAGAAGCGGTCTTGCGCTTCCCAAACACATATTCTATGAGGACAACCTCATGGTCTACAAAACTCTGCCCAATGTGCGGAAACTTTATTACATGAATATTGACCTGTACCGCTACTGGATCGGCAGACCCGATCAGTCCGTTCAGAAGAACGTGATGATGAAGCGGTATCATCACCAGATTCAGGTGACGGAGCGCTGCTTTACTTCCGTCCATCTGGATGAAATCGCAGAGCCATGCCTGCGCCGGTACATGAAGCATGAGCAGTTTATTATGTTTGGAATCTCCATTTTGTACGCCCGTCTGAACAAATCTGAGGAGGCGGATGCGGCGGTTGGACGAATGTGGGAGCGGTGCGAGAATTTCGATCCCAAATGGGGGTGTTATTTCCGCAGGCATACACCGCTGCGGGTTATCTGTACCCAAGGAAGAGTAGGCCGGAATGTCTCCGGTATGGTATATCGTGTTGCGAACAGGGTCGTTCGCTTCAACTAAGGAAAGGATGGAAGAGCCATGACAGTAATTGCAAACAAGTGGGTGGATTTTGTTGCAAGCCACCCCAAGCTGGCAAAGTGGATTCGGGAGGGCGGTCTGTTTGTTCTGGTCAGCAACCTGATCACCGTGTTCAAATATTTTCTGCTGACCTTCCTGCCTGCCGCCTTCGCGTTTCTCGGCTCCCGGGATTTCGGCTTCCCCGGTGTTGACCTGACGCTTTTTGGCATCCAGTTCAAGTGGTACATCATCGGTTACGGTGCCGATCAGGGAGGCATTGCCTACTTTACCGCCTATATGATCGCCATGGTCATTGGCGAGTTCATTAACTTCTTTATCCAGCGGGGCTGGGTGTTCCGCAGCAAGGGTAACATTGCTTGGCAGGGGATGTGGTACGTCCTGGCGTTCTGCGTCGTGACCTGCGTGGTCAACTCCATCAACTGCATCTGGGTGGCTGTTGCCGGTTACTTTGTCCCCGCGTGGCTGTACAACATCGGCACCACAGTGCTCAACGGCGGTGTTTCCATGGTGGTATTCTTCTTCGTCAACAAGATTATCTTCCCAGAGGGAGAAGCAAAGAAGAAGTAACAGAAACGGGCGGCTCTTTCGGGCCGCCCGTTTCTGTGCCTCGTGGACAGATCTGAACACCAATTCGTCAAAGAGGATCAACCGACTGCAAAATCGTTACACCGTTCCTTTTACACGCACCTGCCTAGTATATCGGACCATCATTGCTGCCACATAGATGGCAACGACCGGTTCTGTGATGGGCATGGCGAACCAGATGGAGTCAGCCACTGTTACAGCGGGCAGTACCAGAATGACAATGCCGCTGATCAACGCACCTCCGGCTACGGATACCACGAAGGAGGTTGTCGACTTCATGAGCGCCTGGAAATAGTAGGTGGAGAAGATGTTTAGTGGAAGCAGAAGGAAGGAAATACCGTAGCTGCGGATGATGGCAGGAGCGATTGGCATCCCTTAGGGCATCTTCGCGGACTGGTGACATAATTTCTCCAAATGCTGGCGTAATTGTTTGTCTGTTAGCCTATATCAATACAAGAAGTCAGGTGAGGAATTGACAAATAGAAGCAAGTCGGGGTATTTCCAAATACCACCACCCCGTAATAGGGCGCAGGTAGCAAATCCGCTGCCTGCGCCTTTCTTGTTTTCGACACCGTTCTACAAAATCCGTCATCAAATTATGGCGGATTTTGCAGAGCGGTGTCTTTTTTGTTGCGGAAAAACTCCACAGTATTGCTTAATTTGCTCTCTTATTTCCAATTTCTCCCCTTTATACAAAAAAGCAGCAGCGTTTTTGGTTAGAATTCGCGGTCCTCCTTCTGAGATTTGACATTTTCTCAAATCTACATTTGGAGGTCTGCAAAATGGCAGAAAAGGACAAGTACATAATCAAAGTGGAAGGAAAGCTGGTAGAAGTTACGCCTGAGGTATATTACGCCTATTTCCGCATGGAGCGGCAGGAACGGTGGCAGGAGGAAAAACTACAGGGACATGATGTGGTTTCCTACGATGCACTGGATAATACTGAAACAGTCGGAGTGGAAGTATTGCCGGATTTGAGACTTCCCAGTATGGAGGAGGATATTATGACCCGGGAAATCTACGAAAAGCTGCATCGCGCCGTGGAAGCGCTACCAAAGGAGGAGCGGGATTTGATTCATGCGATTTATTTTGAGGGTAAATCTGAGCGGGAATATGCGAGAAGCATTGGTATCAGCCAGAACAGCACACTCAAACGGCGCAGGAAGATACTGTCGAAACTGAAAAAGTTTATGAACTTTCTGTGAAGATTTTTGAAATTTGGCTATCAGAGGGCCTCTGAAACTGGATAAGTAGTGAGGGGCATTTTTCTGAAGAAACTGGAAACCTCTCGTGAACCTTATCAAGTGCATATCCAGAAGCGGAAAAACATCCGCTGGTGTGCCCTACAAAGGGCAAGCGACATTGGAGAAACGCGCGATGACCCACCTGTGCAGCGAAACTGCATCAATGCGGCAAGGAAGGTGGTTAGCGGGTCCGTTCGTCCAGAAAG
>JBJDYI010000260.1:0-1556 GCA_051867165.1 Faecousia sp.
CGCGCCAAGTGACGCTGGATTATTTCTACGGTGCCCAGGCAGATCAGTTTGCCTTTTACCGCATCCCCAAGGCACTGTTTACCGATGAGCGCTTCAAGTCCATCTCCGCCGAGGCCAAAATCCTTTACGGCATTCTGCTGGACCGGATGAGCCTAAGCCGTAAAAACGGCTGGCTGGACGAACAGGGGCGCGTGTTTATCATCTTCACGCTGGAGGAAGTCATGGAGGCCATCGGCTGTGCCGATCAGAAGGCTACCAAGCTGCTGAACGAGCTGGACAGCAAAGCCGGGCTCATAGAGCGCAAGCGGCAGGGACTGGGCAAGCCCAATCTCATCTTCGTTAAGAACTTTGTGGATAACTCCACCGGCAGCATCCCGCCTGCACCGGAATCACGAATCAAGACTCGTGAAAATCACGATTCAGCAGACGTGAATTTCACGACTCCGGAATCCCGAAAATCACGAGGAAGTAATACTGATTCAAATTATACTGATTTGAGTGAGACTGAAACCTATCCTTTCCCTTCCGGTCAAGTGGGCGGTCACGGTCAGCCCCCTGTGGATAAGATGGGACGGGATATGGATGAGCGGGAACAGTACCGAGCAATTCTTGAAGATAATCTGGAGTACGACATTCTCCTGGAGAACAACCCATATGACCGGGATACCATCGCAGAGATCATGGAGCTCCTTCTCGATACCATCTGCTCCAAACGTCAGTACATCCGAATCGCCGGGGACGATAAGCCCCGAGAGGTAGTCAAGAGCCAGTTTCTCAAGCTCAACTGCACGCACATCGAGTATGTGCTGAGTTCCTTCAAGGAGAACGCCAGCAAGGTGCGGAACATCAAGCAGTACCTTCTGGCTTCCCTATACAACGCGCCGCTGACCATATCGAATTACTACGACGCCCTGGTGCGCCACGATATGGCAAACGGTCTTGTCTGAGCCGCAGCTTTCCCGCTGCGGCTTCTGTCATTTCCGGGAGGTGATGCAAATTGGCAGAAGAAAAGGACACGGCAGCACCGGCAAAGCGGACTGCCGGTAAGACAGGCCGGCGAAAAAAGCCGGAAGCAGAACACGCGGCCCGGGCCGCTCCCCAGGACAAAGACACCGGCAGCAAGGCACAGGAAATTCTGGAACAGGCGCGCACAGAGCCGAAACCCGAATGGGAGGTCGCGGAACAGGTCGTGCTGCTCCCGCTGGACAGGCTCCGGCCGTTCAAAAACCATCCGTTCAAAGTAAACGATGAGGATGAGCTGATGCAGGACACCATCGACAGCATCATGGCGGGCGGCGTAATCAACCCAATTCTGGTTCGCCCGGCGGAGGACGGCAAATTTGAAGTCGTTTCCGGACACCGCAGGTTCCGGGCATCGGAGCTTGCCGGCAAAGCGGATATCAAGGCCATCGTCCGGAAAATGGACGATGATACCGCCGTGATTACCATGGTGGACAGCAACTTGCAAAGAGAGAACATTCTCCCCAGCGAGCGGGCGTTTTCCTACCGCATGAAGATGGAAGCCCTGACCCATCAGGGACAGCGCACCGACCCGA
>JBJDYI010000261.1:0-1552 GCA_051867165.1 Faecousia sp.
TGAAGAACCTCAGGGATGTTCCTGCGCCGCGTACGGGCCGCTATGTGGCGGCGATCGCACTGGTGCGCCCGGGCAAGGCGCCGATCGTCCGCCGTGGCACCTGCGATGGCGAAATCCTCTTTGAGCGCAGGGGACAGGGAGGCTTTGGCTATGATCCGCTGTTCCAGTGCGAGACGGGCGAGACGTTTGCCGAGGTTTCCATGGAAACCAAGAACGCCATCAGCCACAGGAAGCGCGGCATTGCAGCGGTGCTGTCGGCGCTGGAGGAGGAAGAATGATGCGCGTGGGTCTGTTTTCGGACAGCCACGGGGATCATGACGCACTGGACGAGCTGCTGGAAAAGATGGGCTATGTGGACGCGGTTTGCTTTCTGGGGGATGTTGCGCGTGATGCGGAGCACCTCCGGGTGCGTCTGGCCGCTATGCCGAATCAGCCGCCGTTGTATGCCGTGCGCGGCAACAACGATTATTTTGAGACGTGCATGCTGCCCTGGGAGCTGCTTGTTGAGCTTGATAGCCTGCGCGTGTACATGACGCACGGCCATCGGCTTTCAAGTCTGTTGGGCCTTGCCTACAAAGCGCAGGAATGCGGGGCGCAGATTGCGCTCTTTGGTCATACGCACGCAGCGCTATACGAGACGGTGCAGGGCGTGACACTGATCAATCCCGGCTCGGCGGGCAATTTCTGCCGCGGCGGAAGGGCGAGAGCAAGCGTGCTGGAGATCCACAGGGGGCGTTTTCTCGTGTCGAATATCCTGCTGTGAAACAGAAAACCGGGAAGAAGAGAAAAAAAGTACAAAAATGTGGGAAAAAGCGCTTGACAGAATGCGTGCATTCCTGTATAATCAATATCCGTCAGCGGGAACGCCGCAGCGCTAGAGAAGTAGAACCGAGCGCCTTTAGCTCAGTTGGATAGAGCAACGGCCTTCTAAGCCGTGGGCCAGGGGTTCGAATCCCTTAAGGCGCGCCATGTGGTGGGTATAGCTCAGTTGGTTAGAGCGCCAGATTGTGGCTCTGGAGGTCCTGGGTTCGACTCCCAGTACTCACCCCACTTTTTCGCTGCAGGATGCAGGTTCCGTTGGGGTGTCGCCAAGCGGCAAGGCACGGGACTTTGACTCCCGCATTCGCAAGGTTCGAATCCTGCCACCCCAGCCATTTGATCCATTAGCTCAGCTGGTAGAGCACCTGACTTTTAATCAGGGTGCCTGGGGTTCGAATCCCCAATGGGTCACCATTTTAGTGACTTTGCGGGTGTGGCGGAATGGCAGACGCGGCAGATTTAGGATCTGTTGCCAGAGGCGTATGAGTTCGAGTCTCTTCACCCGCACCATTTATGCGGTAGTAGCTCAGTGGTAGAGTGCCACCTTGCCAAGGTGGATGTCGCGAGTCCGAATCTCGTCTACCGCTCCACTGTGCGGGTGTAGCTCAATGGTAGAGCTCCAGCCTTCCAAGCTGGCTACGTGGGTCCGATTCCCATCACCCGCTCCATTGTATGCACCATTAGCTCAGTTGGTAGAGCACCTGACTCTTAATCAGGGTGTCCCGGGTTCGAG
>JBJDYI010000262.1:0-1550 GCA_051867165.1 Faecousia sp.
CCGAGGCTCATAATCTGCTCAGAGTCAGTCTCCAAGCTGCGCTCCGGCTGCGCCTCCGCTTGCATGGAGTTAACCACAATATGCCGTCTCCGACGGCTTTCTGCTGGAAGCCTACCCTCGGTCCCTCCCTGAAAAAGCCTACCCCCAGCCCCTCCCTGAGAAAGCCTACACCCGGTCCCTCCCTGAGAAAGCCTACCCCCGGCCCCTCCCTGAAAAAGCCTACCCCCGGCCCCTCCCTGAAAAAGCCTACCCCCGGCCCCTCCCTGAAGGGAAGGGAGTGAGGTTTCTGCATCTGCTGAAACACCAATTTGAAGGTTAGTCGTGCTTCGCACTTGGTTAGAGGAAAGCCTACCCCCAGCCCCTCCCTGAAGGGAAGGGAGTGAGGTTTCTGCATCTGCTGAAACACCTGAAACACTTGAAACACTTGAAACACCTGAAACACTTGAAACACCTGTGGATTTTTGGGATTTTTGGAGGGTGCGGTAGACGATGGTGGGGGTGGTTTGGAGAGTGAGGGCGATTTTTCGGATGGAGATGCCTTGGGTGTGGAGGGTGAGGATGTCGGTGGCGAGTTGGGATTGGAGGGATTCGGAAAGTGGGGCTACGAGTTGGGCCTCGATGCCAAAGCAGTCCACGATTTTGAAACCGAGGATGCCCTCGCGCTTCGCCATGCTCAAGCGCATCGCATTGTCCTCGTCGAAGATGATGGGCGTGGCGCGGGTTTTGAATTGGCGGATGTAGTGCGTGGGTGGCATCGCCGCTTCAGGGTCGTTGAGCACCTCCGGATTCGTGATTCGATTCAGCGCAAAGACCGTGTCGAACGAGAACGCAAACTCGCGCGAACCCGCCAAATTCGTGATAGAGAGGGGTTTGTAGGGATTGTGGTAACGCGTGTGGGCCAGCACCAAGATGGATACATGCCATGCCATCGCCAAGTGACGTAGTCGATGAAGCACCTGCACCGACTTTTCCGAAAACTTCGCCGGCAGGATGTGCGAGATGTCGTCGATGATGATGACCGGCGTGCGATTCAGAATCATTTGGTCGATGATACCTTCGAATTTTTGTTCGATGGTGGCGCCCGCGCTGAGGTCTGAGAAATAATTCAGGCCCACGTAGGAGATATTCGGGTGATTGTAGAACTCCTTTTTGGCATCTTTGTAATGGTTGTCGAAGTGGAAATCCGGGTTTTCGAAATCCACGTAAAGCACCCTGTTGCCTGCCGAAGCGATATCGTTGGCGATTTGATTCGCAAAAAGGGATTTTCCCACGTTCGTGTCGCCGAATAGGCACGCCACCTCGCCGCGGTGCCACAGGCGATGCCAAAGCGACTCAGCGGGTTTGATGTGGTCTTGGAGCAGATTACGGTCGAGTTCGGTGAGGGGCGAATTTGCTTGAATGCGCTCAAGTTCAGCACGTTCGTCGTGCTGTTCGGCTTCATAGGAGTTCTTGCAAGATTCGCGGAATTGGAACATGCGGCGGCTGATTTCGCGCTCGCGCATCATATCGAAATACTGTTGTGGTGTGAAATTAATCATGGCTTTTTTTGG
>JBJDYI010000263.1:0-1537 GCA_051867165.1 Faecousia sp.
CTGGACAAGGATGCCATTCAGGTCATTCAGCCCGATGTGGGCAACAGCGGCGGTATCACCGAGGTGAAGAAAATTTGTGATATGGCCTATGTATATGAAGCAGCCGTTCAAATTCATGTGTGCGGCAGCCCGCTGGTCACTGCGGCATCCCTCCATTTAGAGGCCGCTATCCCCGGATTTATCATCCACGAATACAACGTAAATACCTCCATGCCGAAAATGGTCGGCCTGACGAAGTATCATTACGAGCCTGTGGATGGATACTTCACGGTGCCGGAACTGCCCGGTATCGGAAATGAAATTGCCGACGAGACCTTTGCCCACAGCACAGTCGTTACCATAGAGTAAAAGGAGCTGCCGATTTCATGAGTCTCATCGGTGTCATCGCAGCCATTGGCTTGCTGATCGTTCTGATTTATAAGCGCGTCAATCTGATTCCGGCATCCTTGATCTGTGTGCTGGTATTGGTGATAACCAGCAGGTTCTCTTTTACTGATCTGGTCATGAACCATTACGTCATCTCGCTGTCGAACTTTATCGCCAAATACTTCATGGTTTTCGTGACCAATGCCCTCTTTGGCAAGGTGATGGAGGAAACGCTGCTGGTGTCGGCATTCTCCAAGATGATCGGCAAGCTGTTTGGCGGTAAGAATGCCCCCTACGGTGCTCTGCTGGTGACAGCGCTTCTATCCTATGGCGGCATCAGTGCTTTTGTCATCGTATTTACCGTCTACCCCATTTTTCTGGCCACATTTAAGAAAGCAGATTTGCCCAGAAAGCTGATTCCTGCTTGTATCATGTCCGCCTCCTGCACCTTTCCTCTGTCCATGATGCCCGGAAGCGCCCAGCTGAACAACATCATTCCGACCCAGTACATCGGTACCTCTCCAATGGCCGCCCCCCTGGTCAGCACAATTGCGTCTACAGTGACTGCACTGGCATTGTTCCTCTATTTCCGCCGCCAGTTTGCACTGGCCCGGGAGCGGGGCGAGCACTTTGAGGCAGATGGGGATATCCTCATGCGCATTGCGCAGTTTGAAAAGGACCCCGGAGTTCGTCCGTGGACCTCCGTACTGCCATTGGTGCTGATTATCCTGCTGATTAACGTTGCGGGTATGGATCTTTCTTATGCCGTTTTGGCAGGCACGACCCTTGCTTTCGCGCTTGGCTGGAAGAATCTGCCCAACAAGCTTCGCACGCTGAATGAGGGGATTTCCAAGGTCGGTCCTGCCATGGTAATTACAGCTGCATCTGTGGGCTTTGGCGGAGCAGTATTGGCCTGCCCCGGTGCCCAGACAATCCTCAAGGCCATTGCGGCGCTGCCCTTCAACCCAACCATTTCCCTGAGCCTGGCTTCTTCCTTTGCGGGTGTGCTCACCGGAAACGGCGGTGGCGGAACCGATGTGGCTATGAACATCCTTTCGGCACAGTATCTCGCTATGGGCGTCCATCCCGAAATCTTGCACCGCGTTGTTGCCATCGCCACTGCTGGTTTCAGCTGCCTGCCCCACAACGGAATGCTCATCACCGTTTCGGA
>JBJDYI010000264.1:0-5758 GCA_051867165.1 Faecousia sp.
TCATATGGTAATACGAGGTGAGCGCAGATGAACGAGGTACAGCAGGATATTCTGTGCGTCTTGTTGCAGACGCTTTTGGATAAGAAACTGATTACGCAAGACATCCACGATAAATCCCGAAACAAAATCCTTGGCACATTGGATTTCCCCGGATTCTTCTGCGATACTGAGGATGGAAAGGAGGATTCCTATGGAAGTACGTAAAATCCGCGCGGAAATGCGGAGGGGGAGGTCGGTTTTCGACCTCCCCCTCCGGGTGACATTCTATGCCCGTGTGTCCACCGATCAGGACGAACAAATAAACTCTTTGGAAAATCAGGTGCAGTATTACACAGAGTTGATTCAGAGCAAGCCCAACTGGACCTTCGTGCCGGGGTATATCGACGAGGGCATCTCCGGCGGCACAACGAAAAAGCGGGAGGATTTTAACCGAATGATCCGGGATGCAAAAGCGGGAATGTTCGACTTTATTATTACGAAAGAAATCTCCCGGTTTTCCCGCTCCACGCTGGACAGCATCAAATACACACAAGAATTGTTGGAGAACAATGTAGGTGTGCTGTTCCAAAACGACAATATCAACACACTGGACACGGACAGCGAATTTCGGCTGGTCATCATGGCAGGCGTTGCCCAGGATGAGATCCGCAAGCTCTCCGAGCGACTGAAATTCGGTTTCCGGCAGGCCATCAAAAACGGTCATGTGCTGGGCAACGATAAGCTCTACGGCTACGACAAAAAGGACTGCGTTCTGACCATCAACGAGGAAGAGGCAGAGATTATCCGCATCATCTTTGACCTCTATGCCAATCAGAAGCTGGGCACACGGAGCATCTCCAAAAAGCTGACGGAGATGGGCTACACCAGCCGGGAGGGCAACGCCTTTAACACCCTGACCATTCGCCACATTTTGGAGAATCCAAAATACAAGGGCTGGTATTGCGGAAACAAAACCCAGAGCTTGGATTACCGCACCAAGAAAAAAGCCTTTTTAGAGGAAAGCGAGTGGGTTATATATCCAGATCCCACCATCCCGGCTATCGTCCCAGAGGAACTGTGGAACCGGGCGAATGCCCTGTACAAGAAAAGGAGAGAAGAAATGATGGGACACACCAGCGGCGAAAGCTTCCAAAACCGCTATCCATACAGCACAAAAATCATCTGCGAAGAACACGGCACCACCTTCCACCGGCAGGTGCTGGAAAGCAAGAAGGGCAAAAAAGAGGTCTGGCAGTGCAAAGTCTACCGTACCCACGGCCGGGCTGCCTGCTCCGCTCCCCAAATTCGCAGCAGCGAACTGGATTTGATTCTCAGCGAGATTTTTAAGGAGCTGATGAAGGATAAGGACGCGATCATCGACTCCCTGGTGACGGTGCTGACCAATGTCCCCAAGGAGGTGGATTATGGAAAGCTGCGCAGCCGGGTGCAGGAGCAGATTGAGGGGATTAACCTGAAAAAAGACCGCCTGCTGGATTTAAGTATCGCCGGTGCCCTGACAGTGGAGGAATTCAAGCAGCGTAACGACGCTCTGAATGTCCAGCTCTGTACACTGGAATCCCAGCTGGAGGCCATCCGACAGGAAGAAGAAAAGTCTGTGGAGGGCAACCTGAACATTGCGGAAATTCGTCGGGTTCTGGACAGGGAATTGAGCTTTGAAGGGGAAATTAACACCGCTTTGGTTGCTTCCATTTTGGAGAAAATTGTTGTAAAAGGGGAGAGTACCAAGGAGGAAATCCATCTGGATATTTATCTGAAGTTAGGTCAGCAGTATGAGGCAGTTTACGCCATGAAAAAAAGCTCCGCAAGCATCATCCGTCTAAAAAATACTATGCCCAGACATCAGACCAGGAGGACCTGATTTCCATAGGCACCATTGGCCTGATCAAGGGCATTACAACCTTTGACCCGGACAAAGGTGCCAGACTGGCCACCTACGCCGCCCGATGTGTGGAAAATGAGATCCTGATGCATTTCCGCGCCCGGAAGAAGAGTGCCCAGGATGTGTCCTTGTCTGACTACATTGAAACGGGGTCTGATGGGGCGGCTCTGTCGCTGATGGATGTGGTCAGTGAGGAATGTGATCTGCTGGAACAGGTCATGACCAGGGAAATGACAGCACAGCTTCGCGACTTGGTGGACCGCTGCCTGACAGACCAGGAACGCCAAGTCATCCAACTCCGCTATGGCCTCTCCGGTGCACAGCCAATGCGCCAGCGGGAGGTTGCCCAATTGACCGGCATCAGCCGCAGCTATGTATCCCGGATTGAGAAACGGGCACTGCAAAAGCTCCGGACGGCGCTGGAGGGGTGAAAGAAGAAACGGGAAATACGCTGTATTAATCTGGGATGTTTTCTTGCATTTTGACGCCAAATACGGTAAAATAAAAATATCATCAATATTATGTGCTTTGGAGGACCGACAAATGCTGGAACCCAAGATCGTTGATTCCTATATTGAAGTGCTGGAAAGCGAGCTGCTGCTTGCCACCGGCTGTACGGAACCCATCGCCCTGGCCTATGGTGCGGCCCTGCTGCGCAAGACCCTGAAGCAGGAGCCGGAACAGGTGAAAATCAAAGTCTCCGGCAATATCATCAAGAATGTCAAGAGCGTCATCGTGCCCAACACCGGAAAACAGAAGGGTATCCGGGCCGCTGTGGCGGCCGGCATTGTGGCGGGCGATCCGGAAGCAAAGCTGCAGGTGATTTCCGCGGTGCCGGTCAGCGCCCATGAAGCCATTGCTGCCTATGCCAGGAACACGCCCATGGAAATTATTTGCATGGAATCTCCCTTCCAGCTGGATATCCAGCTCACCGGTTCCGCCGGAGAACACAGTGCGGTGGTCCGGATTGCCAAGTCCCATGCCAACGTGGTCCACATGGAGCGGGATGGGGAAGTGGTCTGGCACAAGAACCTGACTCAAGCCGATGATGATGGCGAGCTGGATAAGAGCTTTATGACCGTGGCGGGGATCCTGGAATTCGCGGAGACAGTGGATCTGTCCCGGGTTTCCGAGTTGTTGGACCGTCAGATTCACTTCAATTCTGCCATTGCGGAAGCGGGTCTTAACGAAAATTGGGGTGCCAACATCGGCTCTGTGCTGCTGAAGGAATATCCTGCGGACATCAAGACCGAGGCCAAGGCCTGGGCCGCAGCCGGCAGCGATGCCCGTATGAGCGGCTGTGAGCGGCCTGTGGTGATCGTGTCCGGTTCCGGCAATCAAGGTATGACCGCTTCTATCCCGGTCATTCGCTATGCACAGCATTTGGGCGTTACCAGGGAGAAGCTGTATCAGGCATTGCTGATTTCCAACCTGGTGACCATCCACCAGAAGAGCGGCATTGGCCGGCTGTCTGCCTACTGCGGCGCCGTCAGTGCCGGTGTGGGTGCGGGCGCCGGTATTGCGTATCTGCAGGATGGCAGCTTCCGGGCCATTGCCCATACCATTGTCAATGCCGTGGCCATTCTCAGCGGAACCATCTGTGATGGGGCCAAACCCTCCTGTGCCGCCAAGATCGCCGCAAGCGTAGACGCGGGCATCCTGGGCTACCAGATGTATTGCAATGACCAGCAGTTCCGTGGGGGTGACGGCATCGTCACCAAAGGGGTGGACGATACCATTGCCAATGTAGGTGTTTTGGCTAAGCAGGGAATGCAGGAGACGGACCGGGTCATTCTGGAGATTATGACCACCCGGTGCAGCTGATTGATTAAAAGAAGCATCCGTATGATTTTCGTCATACGGATGCTTTTGTGTCTATGAATTTATTCTTCCCTTTCCAGCGCCTGAAGCCGCTTGCGGTAGATGGCGGTACTCAAGGACAATGCCCCGAAAATCGTCACGAACAGAGTTACGCCTATCACGGCGAAGGTGGCCAGAGCGGCTTCCCAGGCGTGAAAATTCAGATAGTTTATTACAGAGAAAAGGATTCCAAAGATCACAGCCGAAGCAATGCTGACCAGCAAATTGGTTTTTGGGCTGGCCTTCAGGCGGCGATCCCAGATGCCGTTTTTCAGGGAGCTCACACCCAGATAAATGGCCAGCGCCATAAAGACACACCATTCACCGGCAATGTATTTCCACTCCCCAATTCCAAAAACCGCCTGCTGAATCAGCATGGAGGCCAGCAATGCCCAGAAGGCAAACCAGCAGCCGTTCTTTTCGATTTGCAGAAGATTCTGTTCCTGACGCTCATCCAGATTACTCTTGCTCCATTTCATTTGGTTTCTCCTCCCAAAAAAGATCATTGAGTGTGGTATCCAACGCCCAGCAGATCGCCAGGCAAAGCTTTAATGACGGGTTGAATTCTCCGGACTCGATCATGCCGATGGTCTGCCGGGTCACACCAGCCATTTTCGCCAGCTCCGCCTGAGAGATATCCCGCTCGATGCGCCGGAATTTCAGTTTCAGATTTCGCATTGCTTCCCCTCCTTGATTCTGAATATAACATATACCTAACATAATGTCAAGAATATATGACATAAGAATAGTATAATTGCACATTAAAAAGCCCGGAATATTGTCCGGGCTTGGGGATTAGAACAGAAGCTGTACCAGCAGCATATAGCAGAGGGTGCCTCCGCCGATGCTCAGCAAGGTGTTTCGCTTCCAGATATGAAGTCCGGCCACCAGGGCGCAGGCGATGGCTTCCGGGATGCCGAAGGGAGCGGCCAGCAGGGAAACATCCTTCAGGCAGTATACCACCAGCATACCCATGATGGCAAAGGGGAGAACCTGTCCCAGGTAGGCGATGACAGGTGGTGTTTCCCGGTTTTCTCCAAAGATCAGAAAGGGGAGAAAACGCAGAAATACGGTTACCAGCGCGGTGACGGCAATGATCAGGATGGAATGGATGTTATTCATGGGTCTCTCTCCTTCCGGTTTTGCGGCTCATGACCAGAATGGCGGCGATAAGACACATAGAGGGAATCAGGAAGATATCCCTGCCAAAGAGCAGCAGGCAGACTGCTGTGGCGGCCACACCCACAATGGCCGGGAAGTGATTTTGGGTGCTGAGCCACTGCTCCACAAAAATGGTGACAAAGAGGGCAGTCAGGACAAATTCAATGCCTTCAAAATTGATGGGAAGCAAGGCCCCGGCCAGGGCCCCCAGAATGGTGCCGCTGACCCAGTAGATGTGGTCAAACAAAGATACCAGGAAACAGTAGCTGTGGTGGCTGATGCCGTCCGGGACCTGATTTTGGGAAACCAGGGAATAGGTTTCGTCGGTCAGGGCGAAGATCAGATAGGGCTTTTTGGCACCGGCACCTTTATAGGCATCCACCATGGAGATTCCATAGAACAGGTGTCGGGCGTTGACTACAACCGTGGTCAGGGCGGTGGTCAGCAGACTGGCGCCAGCCGTCAGCAGACTGACAGCCATATACTGCATGGAACCGGCATAGATAAATAGACTCATGGCGGCGGACCAGAGCAGACCGTAGCCGCTTTGCTGCATGACAATGCCAAAGCCAAATCCCAGGAACACATAGCCGGTCATCACCGGCACTGTGTCCAGAAAAGCGGCACGAAAGGCCTTCTTTTTCAAGAATATCATCTCTCTTTTTTGGGAATAATTATTTATTATATTGGATCCGGGCTTTCGTGTCAATGTGCGCAAAGAGAAAAGAATAAGGATTTGCAAAAAGGGGATTGACAAAAGGCTGGCGCTGTGCTATACTATCAAAGCACTAAAGGTGCACAACAAAATATCGCGGAGTAGAGCAGTTGGAAGCTCGTCGGGCTCATAACCCGGAGGTC
>JBJDYI010000265.1:0-1526 GCA_051867165.1 Faecousia sp.
TCATGGAGCAGGTACACCGCCCACAAAATGCGCTGATGCATCAGAAGATGCAGACCACATTACTGGCAGGAATCAATCCGATCCTGACAGAGCTGGTGGAAGAAGGTATCCAACAAGGGATCTGCCATACGCGGTATCCGGAATCGGTGGTGGAGATGACAATCCTCTACGCCAATACCGCGTTTGATGAATTGAATGTGACCGGCCTCAGCCATGAGCAGCGGGAGCGGAAGATCGCCGGGTTTATCTACAACCTGGAGCGGCTGATGGGAATGGCGGAAGGCAGCCTGCAGGAAGCGATCATGGCAATCTTCCGCGGAAGCAGACTTGGAAGCGATATAAATTAAGCAGAGCATATAATAGAAAGCCTGGAAGCAAGCTTTCTATTATATTTTGAATCCTAACCGATAGACAGTCGGTCTAATTTGAAAGGAAGTGCGATATGGCAAGAAAACACAGTTATCATCGGTTTCTTTTGTTATGGGCAGGAGAATTGGTGTCCTCCATCGGAAGCGGACTGACCAGCTTTGGCCTTGGCGTCTATGTATTCCGGCAGACAGGCAGCGCGGCGGATATGGCGCTGGTGAGCCTGCTGGCTTTTCTGCCGACACTGCTGCTCAGCGTTCCGGCAGGCGTGTTGGCTGACCGCTATGACCGGCGGGGGCTCATGATGGTGGGAGACGGCTTCTCCGCTCTTGGAATTCTCTATATTTTCCTCTGTATGCAGGCTGGAGCTGCGAGCCTGATGCAAATCTGCATCGGCGTGACCGTCAGCTCTATATTCTCCTCCCTGCTGGAGCCAGCCTATCGGGCGACCGTCTCGGACATTCTGGAAAAAGAGGATTATTCCAGAGCCAGCGGTCTTGTCAGTCTGGCAGGCAGTGCCAGATACCTGATCTCGCCTCTGCTTGCGGGGATTCTGCTGACGGTTTCGGATATCCGGCTGCTGCTGATTTTGGATATGGGAACCTTCTTATTGACGGTGATCTGTACCGGCGTGGTGCGGCATGGGCTTGAATCGAAAGCGGCAGAGCACAAAGAAGCGTTTTTCACGCTGCTGCAGGCGGGGTGGCAGGCGGTGACGGAGAAAAGAGGCGTATTTGCGCTGATTCTGGTAGCCTCCGTCATGACCTGTTTCATGGGCGCCTTTCAGATTCTGGCTGAGCCCATGATCCTTGCTTTTTCGGACAGCGCCATCTTGGGAATCTGCGAGACCATCTGCGCCAGCGGGATGTTGGTTTCCAGCCTGTTTCTGGGCATTCGGGGCATCCGCAAAGGCTATGTGAAAACCTTGTCCCTTTCTCTGATGATTGCCGGCGGGGCGATGGTGGGATTCGGACTGCGGGAAAACCTGGTTTTGATCTGTGCGTCGGGCTTTGGTTTCTTCACCATGCTGCCCTTTGCCAACAACAGCCTGGACTATCTGGTGCGCACCAATATTGCGGAGGAACTGCAGGGACGGGCCTGGGGCCTGATCGGCTTTCTGAGCCAGATCGGGTATGTGGTTGCCTATGGCCTTTCCGGTC
>JBJDYI010000266.1:0-1523 GCA_051867165.1 Faecousia sp.
TCGCCAGCAGATATGTGAATAGCCCCAAAAGGGCGCACTGAATCTTGCAGAGATTCAGCACCAGAATGGAAATTGCGATTGCATGGGCCGCAGTTTCCCGCAGCTTGGCAGTGACCAGCCCCATTCCGCATTTGCGCTTTGCCAAGCTGAACCTGCGCTCCACCTCCACACGTTCACATTCATCCCGGTAGTCCTGAGCCTTATCTCTGGTCTCACCTTTCTTGGGGCGGCCCAGGGCCGGACCCGAAAGCCGGATGCCATGCTCCTTGCAGAAGCTGAGATTCTCCCGGTTTCGGTATATCTTGTCCGCCAGGATGCGGCTGGGATAATGCCCTTCCCGTTCCCGGAAGCGTTCAACCATCATCTTCAGGTTTCCGGCTTCGTTGTATGCGTCAAAAGAGCAGTATTCCAAACGTGTCCAGCCGTCCACAACACTGATGTCGAGCTTTGCTCCAAATTCCACCGGCTTTCCGGCTTTTCCACGCACAATGGGCCTAACAAAGGGCTGACTCACGCTGACGATCCGGTCAGGAACACTGTGGGTACGATGATCGTACATGTACTTCTGCTGCTCATAGATGGTGCGGATCGTGTTCAGACGCTCCAGCTGTCGTGCAGTCAGTGCCTTGCCGAGGGACAGTTTATGCTCAATGGCACTAAGGTCCCTCCGAAGGTAGCCCAATTGTTTTCCGATGGCTTTACGGGTCATTTTCGCTGTGTGTTTGCGGCATCTTGCGTATTTCAGGTAATCTTTCCGGGCACGCTTGCGGTAGGTGCGAGGTTTCTTACCATCCGAGGAATCATGGAGAACATCCAGAAGCTTCTCAGCGTTCTCTCTGGCCTCGTTGAGCAGAGAGACGTCCTGCGGATAGCGGATGTTAGACGGTGCACAAGTGGCGTCCATAATCATGGTGCCGCTGTTGCCGCCTGTTCCAGAACCGCCATCAGAGTTATCATCGTCATCATCGCTTTGGGGCGCAGTTCCTTTGCCCTGACGCGCCTTCGCATCCTGTACGATCATCTCATTGATCTCACCGAGGATTTCAGGGGTCAGCCGCTTACGGAAATATACCATCAGGGATGGGTCAAACGGCAGCTTTTCATCGTTATATCCGGGATAGCCGCAGAAGTACTGCAAATACGGGTTCTCC
Organism: Faecousia sp.; assembly: GCA_051867165.1. Classification (GTDB taxonomy): domain Bacteria; phylum Bacillota; class Clostridia; order Oscillospirales; family Oscillospiraceae; genus Faecousia. The sequence continues at coordinate 1,152 of JBJDYI010000266.1, forward strand.
TGGATCTGTAGAGCAGTTTCTTCGTCGGAATATCCATACTCCGCCTGGATAATACAGGCTCCCAGAGCCAGCCGCAGCGGCTTGGCCACATTGCCCTTGCGGTTCGTAAACAGAGCAGCGTAACGCTTCTCAATCTCCAGCCACGGAATCGTCTGAGCTTTCTTAACCCAGCGGTTGTTCTCCTTCAGGTTCATGCCAGCCGGCTGATTAAAGTCTGCCAGACTGATCTGTCCATTGCTGTATCGATACATAGCCGTCCTCCAAGTGCAAGGCTTTTTGCCTGTTTTTACGCTTTTTGCTGCCTCTATTCTATCACATTTCCGCGTAAATGTCTTGGATTGCAAGGCTTTTTCAATTATTCAGTAGTCATTA
>JBJDYI010000267.1:0-1522 GCA_051867165.1 Faecousia sp.
CATTGACGGCGTCCACCAGAGCGTTTCTGGCATCGGCGGTGATGGCGTGGAAGGTGTCGCTGTAGTGGGTTTCGCCGTTCTTCTTATAGGAGTCCTGGGGCATGGCCACGAAGCGGCCCTTCTCGGACTCAATGACACGGATGCCGTGGACGGCAAAGGCACCGGCAATGGTGGCGCTGGCATAGGCTTTGGTCTTAAAGTCGCCGTCCACCAGACGGTCGATCCTTGCCTCCACCTTGGGGGTGGGAGCTTCCTGCTGTTTCTTTTTGTTGGTAGATGCCAAGATAATCGTTCTCCCTTCTTTTACATGGATTGAGTGTTTAAATCGGGAGACTCAGCAGGGGCATCCTGCCGGAGCTGCTCCAGACTTTCCCTTGCCCAATCGGGCAGATGTTCCTCTTTGAGAATGCCGATGAAGTCACTGCGGTCCCAGCGGGTCTGTTCGCCATCGCCCAGACAGGTGGCGTACACAGCCCGGCCTGCAGCAGAGGGACTGCAGCCAAAGCCGCCTGTTGCCAGCCAGAGCTGGTTCTCCGGCGACCAGTAGGACTCTTTCAGGGTGTAGGGACTCATGACCAATACGCTGCCCTCCAGTTCCTGCCCGTTCAGAGAGTCACACTGGGAGCGGTCGAACATATGAAGTTCCTCCTGTGCCTTGCGGAACAGATTCACAAAGCCATCCAGCACAGCCGGATGGCTTTCCACGGTAAAATCATAGTTCCGGTCACTGGGAGGGATGAAGGTCCCTGCCGCCCATTCCTTGTTTCTGGGACTGAACCTGCCGTCATCCTTTTTCTGCTGCAGCGTATTGGCCAGCACCCAGCCCACGCGCTTGAAGCCGAAGCTGTCGATTACGCTCTGGGCGCAGTCCCCATTCAGGTACATCCCGTCGAAGTCCTTGCGGATGGACTCCTCAATGGCTCGTTTACAGGCGATGTTTTCCCGGTGGCTGTCACGCCACCTGCCCAGTTCGTTGTACCGCCTGGCCTCGGACGCAGAGCCAAGGTAGAGGTAGGCGTGATCCTTAAGCATCGGCATCACCAGTTGCGAGAATTTTATCCATCATGCGCAGGAGAGCCGCTGCTTCGACGCGACGCTTCATCTTATGATCGTGCATTGCCTGAACGATGCTTTCGGCATTGACTTCAGGCACAAGTAATACCCCGCCCTTGAAGCTCAGGATTTCGATGTCCTCACCCCAGATACCAGCATCCTCGAATGCTTCAATGGGGATGGCGATCATATCGTCGCAGGCATCGCCTGCGTCATTATCGCCCTCGTCATCGTCATCCACGGTATCATCGTCCGTGTCGGTCTCCAGCTCTACGGCCAGGCTCTCCACCAAACGAATCAAAGATGCAATGGCGAGGTACTTCTCCATGGGAGCCATATCCTCCTTGAGCAGGACGATGGCGTTGTCCAGGGTGTGCATCTCCAGCGTATCCTCGTTGTCGAGGTTGCTCAGAGTCAGGGCGGCAGGCTGGATGACGGCCTTGCCGTCGTGGGTGTACTTGATAAAGGT
>JBJDYI010000268.1:0-1520 GCA_051867165.1 Faecousia sp.
TCCGGATCATCCCGCTCCGGATTGTTCATGTTCTGCCGGGCAGATTCAAAGCATGTCTCATAGAACAGGCGATCCTCCTGCGCGTATTCCAGCGTCAGCGGCAGATGTACGCATCTGGAGCATGCCCCGCGCAGACCGGCCTGCACGGCATCCTCCATCTGTATCTCCGCCATGGCATCCCAATACCGCTCATCGATGGTATCGCAGTGCGGATCGGCGTGGTAATACCGGCCGCCGTCTGTGTTGTAATATACAGTCTGCGCACAGGCCGCTCCGCCCATCAAGCACAGCACTGCCGCGCAGAACGCCATTCTCTTGATCATCACATTTCCTCCGTTTACGCATTGCATCCCCACCTTGTGATCCTCCCCGACCGGGCGTCAAGGTCTCCGCCGGTCACATAGCTTCCATCCTCATTCTCAAGCCATGCGTGGATCATCACCTTGCCCGTGCAAGGCTCCAGCACAAACGACGCACCGATCCTGCACCGGTCAAGCACCTCATCCGTAACCGATTGCCCCAAGGTTATTCATATTGATCAATACTGCCACAGATACACAGGTGTATCTGCATCCACGGTGGTTGCGAATGTCACGTCTCCCGTGTAGGCATGAACCTCAACCACATACGCCTTGAAGACAGACTCATCTATGCCTCTGTATTTTTTCTTTTCTTCTGAAGTGATATTTGGTGCTTTAACGAGGATTCGCCATACAGGTTTTTGGGGATCAGTCACCAAGTAATTGACCGCGCACTTCCGAAGATCTGCAAAACGTTCACTGAGGCCTAAATGTTGCGCATATGTCCTGGCAATTTGCTCTGCCTGCTCCTGCGAAATGGCCTGGTCATCAGGAATCCCGAAAGTTTGGCGAATCGTGACGTCATAGGCCAAACCAAGGCTGTTTGCGGAATATGGATAATCTTTCAGCCACTGCTCGACGACAGGCCTCCATTGATCTGCCTGGGCGGCTTTCTCTTCGATTGTCATCGTGCCTCCATACCACGCTGAATACGGAAAACCCATCGTATCTCCGAAGGATGGCAGATTCGTTCTGTATTCACCAAAATCAGCTTCAGGTGTGTTGATGCACATAAAAGAGCCATCATATCCGTTTGCCTGTTTGTAAATCAGTGAACCATTCCTATATACATACGTCAGCCACACCGGAATCTGACCCTTGTTGAAATGTCTTTCATAGACAAAACATGTCCGATAGTCGAATTGATCGATTTCATCCCTCGAATATGCTGTTGTTTCAGTCAGTCTCGTCTTTACATCAGCCAGAATCTGCTCCTCTGTAGCATCCATTTCAAGAGGATTTGCCCGGACGGCGCTCTCCCACACATCAAGCTCGTTTCTATGATGTTCTGTACCGTGGCTTTGCCAGTATAAGATTTCTCCTTCTGAATCAAACAGTGCATCATGCTCCTGGCCATGGAGCTCCAGATGTGCTTCCCATACTGGCGTAGTATCCGCGTGCTCAATATGTCCATAACCGAAATAACCAAATCTGAGGCTG
>JBJDYI010000269.1:0-17326 GCA_051867165.1 Faecousia sp.
GTTCCTTTGATCAGGCGCTCAATATTTTCCCTGTGCCGCAGGATCATCAGCATGACGGACAGCAGGCAGAACACCATCGTCCACGGGGTGTGCACCCCGAAGGATGCCAATGCAATTGGACAGGAAAGCGCGGCGATGATGACGGAGAGCGACATGTATTTTGTGAAAAAGAGCAAAACCATCATGATCGCAAACGCAATCAGACCCACTCTCCAATCCACCAGAAAAATGGTCGCTGCGCCAACCAGAAATCCCTTACCGCCTTCAAATTGATACCATATCGGAAAGACATGTCCGATCATGGCAAAGAATCCGGTATATGCAGCTCCCAACTGACGCATCTCTAATACGCTTCTAAACAGCATTGAAAAGAATCCGACGACCACGACGGCCTTTGCAATATCCAGCACAAAGACAAACCAGGCCCAGCGGTTTCCGTAAACCCGTTTGAAATTGGTAAAGCCGGGATTCCCGCTCCCCAACTGACGTATGTCCTGATGATAGATACGATTCGACAGAACAATGGCTGGATTGACACCGCCAATCAGATATGCAACGACCGCAGCAGAAATAAAAAGGAAAACCTTCATGCTTTCACCTCCGATGCCTCTTTCTCTGAAATTGCCGCAAGCAGGCTCCGAAGCCGGATTCGGACGGCACCCATATTGGATATTTCATCAATTTTCAGCTGCGTATAGTATTTTCCGCAGCTTTCAACAATTGACCGGACCTCGTCGCTGGTCACCGCATCGACGCCGCAACCGAAGGATACCAGCTGTACCAGTTGAATGCCGGGTTGCCCCCGCACTGCAACAAACTTTGCCGCTGCATACAGGCGAGAATGGTAGGTCCACTGGTTCATTACAGCGACGTCAAACGGTTTCACCAGATGGCTGACGCTGTCCTCGGTCAGAACAGCAGCTCCAAGTGCACAGATCTGATGATCGATGCCGTGGTTAATCTCCGGATCGATGTGATATGGTCTGCCGCAAAGCATAATGATCGGTCGCTTCTCCCGCTGCGCGGCTTCCAGTATTTCCGCTCCCTCTTTGCGGATTCTCGCAAGATAGCTCTCGTATTCCTGATATGCGGCATCCGTTGCCTTGCGCACTATGGCCCTTGGAATGTCCGGAAAGTATCGGTCCAGGATTTTTCGGATATGAATGAAAAAGCCCTTCCGGTTGTGCAGGCTGATGAAGTCGTCAATGAAAGTGCACGCGCGCAGTGCCTCTACATTGTTCTTCAATACCTGCGGATAATAGGCGACCACCGGGCAGTTGTAATGATTCCCGCCCAGATGCTCATCCACATTGTAGGTCATATCCGGATAGAAAATCGCGTCCGGCGTGCGCTCCAGAAGCCACTCGATATGGCCATGCATCAGTTTTGCAGGGTAGCAGACGGTATCCGAAGGGATCGAATATTGTCCACTGCGATACAGCGCGCGACTGGACTCAGGAGATACCAGAACGTTGAATCCCAGCGTCTTCCAGAAGGTATACCAGAATGGAAGCAGCTCATAGAAATTGAGTCCCATGGGAATGCCGATCGTCGGCTTACCCTCCTCAATTCGATTGTCCCTGTACCGCTTTAACTGCTTGCGCTTGAAATCGCAGAGATTGAGCTGGTGATTTTGTCCGCTTCCGTAAAAGCGAGTGCACCGGTTTCCGGCAATATACCTGTCGTGGTTGTTGAACAGATTGACCGTCAGGTGGCAGTGGTTTCCGCAGCCCTCGCAGATGACCGTGCTGGTCTGATGCCGGAATTGCCGCAGCTGCTTTTCCGTCAGCAGAGCACTGCTTTCCAGCCCGGAGCTGTTCTGCTTGGCGTACAGGGCTGCGCCATAGGCGCCCATGATCGCCGCCGTCTGCGGGCGCAAAACCTCCCGCCCGAGTTCCTGTTCAAAGGCGCGCAATACGCCGTCGTTGAGGAAGGTGCCGCCCTGAACCACGATGTTTTTCCCCAGTTCTTCCGTGCTTCCGCAGCGTATGACCTTGTACAGAGCGTTTTTGACGACGCTGATTGAAAGGCCCGCAGAGATGTCCGGGATGCTTGCGCCCTCCCTCTGTGCCTGCTTGACTGCGCTGTTCATAAACACCGTGCAGCGCGAGCCAAGATCGACGGGAGCTTCGGCAAAGAGTCCTTCCCGAAAGAAATCCTCAGTGGAGTATCCCAGGGCCGCGGCAAAGGTTTGCAGAAAGGAGCCGCATCCGGACGAACACGCTTCGTTCAGAAAGATGCTGTCAATCGCGCCGTTGCGAATCCGAAAGCACTTGATGTCCTGTCCGCCGATGTCGAGAATGAAATCCACGTCCGGACAAAAGCGCCGGGCAGCTGCATAGTGCGCGACCGTTTCAACCACGCCGAAGTCCACGTGAAAAGCATTCTTGACGAGTTCCTCTCCGTAGCCGGTTACAGCGGCGGCACGGATGCGCAGATGCGGATAATCGCGGTAGAGATCGCTCAGATAGTTTCGGATGATGGGAACGGGATTCCCATGATTCATCTCATACATCGGCCGGAAAAGATTGCCCTCGCTGTCGCATAGCACAGCCTTGACCGTAGTTGATCCTGCGTCGATGCCAAGAAACATTTCATCCGCCGGTTCTGTCCGCAGTTCCAGCAGATCGGATGCGCTGCGATGTCGGCTGCAAAATGCTTCATATTCCTGAGGGCTTGCAAACAGCGGCACGCATTTTTCGTAATTCTTCCGGGCTGTATCCGACGCAATGCGCTGCACCAGTTGATCCAGACTGCACACGGCAGTCACCTTCGACATCGCTGCACCAAGCGCCACATAGTACAGCGAATGCTCGGGACAGGTACCCTTTACCTGAAGCACGTCGTCAAAGCTCCTGCGCAATTCGGGCAAAAACGTGAGTGGGCCGCCCAGATAGACGACCCTGCCCTTCATTTCCCGCCCCTGCGCCAGTCCGGCAATGGTTTGATTGACCACTGCGTACAGGATTCCTGCGGCGACGTCCTCCTTGCAGGCGCCCTGATTGAGCAGCGGCTGCACATCGGACTTTGCAAACACACCGCAGCGGGAAGCGATGGTATATACCTTTTTGTGATTTGCCGCAAGCGCGTTCAGTTCTTCCGGAGTGACGTCCATCAGCGAAGCCATCTGGTCGATGAACGCGCCCGTCCCACCGGCGCACGTGCCGTTCATGCGCATCTCAAATCCGTCGGTCAGGAAGATGATTTTGGCATCCTCGCCGCCCAGCTCAATCACCACGTCTGTCTCCGGCAAAGCATGTTCCACAGCGATCCGCGTGGCGTAAACCTCCTGCACAAACGGCAGATTCAGCTGCTCTGCCAATCCCATGCCCGCAGAGCCCGAGATGGCGACGGACATCTCCCCATCCGGGAATGCGGCCGCAACCTCCTGAAGCATTTCACAGCAGACCTCCTGAATCTGCGAGCAGTGCCGTTTGTAAGCGCAGTAGAGCATCTGACCGTCCGCGTCCAGAACGACGCACTTGACCGTCGTGGAACCAATATCAAGTCCAAGCCTTTTCATGCGTCTGCCTCCTCACTGGCGATGGACAGCATCAGCTGAATCCGGTTCTCCTGATTGACCTTGGACGCGCCGGCGTCATAGTCCACGGGAAAAATATTCGCGTGGGGATACAGCTCGCGCAGACGCCGGATCGTGCCCTTCCCGACGATGTGATTGGGCAGGCATCCGAAGGGCTGCGCGCAGATGATATTGTTGTAGCCAAGTTCAATCAGTTCCGCAGCCTCTCCGGGCAGGAGCCATCCTTCTCCCATTTTGACACCCCGGTCGATCACGCGATCCGCAAGTCGCTTGACCTCAGAAAAGCGCATGGGCGCGACAAATTCTGGGAAGGGCTGCAGCGCTTCGATCAGATGTTCTTCCCATTTGTTCGCCCTGGATTCTGCAAACGACTTCGCCGTTTTGATCAGGCGGCTTCCTCCAAAATAACGGTAATCCATCTCGCCATTGGCAAACACATACTGGAAGAAGCCGAGCACGCCGGGAATCATGATTTCGCATCCCTGCGATGTGAGGAATTTCTCCAATCCGTTGTTTCCAAACGACGAGTATTTGACATAAATCTCGCCCACAACACCCACCTTCAGGGTTTTTCTGGGCACGCGCTGGATCAGGTGAAAATCCGTGGCCATCGCATTTAGGTTGCTGTGGATCGACGCGTTACTCAAACCCTTTCCAGCCTCAAATTGCTTTGACAATTCACGAATCCAACGATTGACTGTTCTCTGCGTATCACCCGGGTATTTTTCGTAGGGAGACGTCTGATTCTTCAGAAGGAGAAGCATGTCGCCATAGATCAGAGAGCTCAGGCCCTGAACAGCCATCAGCGGCGTGATGCGAAAGCCGCTGTAGCGCTCCATCCCGTTGAAGTTCAACGAAATCACCGGCACATAGTCCATTCCCATGCGTGCGAGCGCTTTCCGCAGCAGCATGATATAATTGGACGCCCTGCATCCGCCGCCCGTCTGAAACTGGATGAGCGCACATTTGTGCGGATCATAATCGCCGCAGGTGAGCGCGTACAACTGCTGTCCCAGCATACAGATGGCCGGGAAACACATATCGTTGTGGACATATTTCAGCCCGGTATCGATCACCTGTTTTCCCTCGTAACGCATGATTTCCACATGATAGCCATTCATCTGGAAAACCTTTTGCAGAAGCTCCATATGCGTTGGAAATATGTCGGGGGCGAGGATTGTATAATGCTCCTTCATTTCCTTGGTAAAATCAACGGGCACCTTCAGTTCCTCCTACTCCAGAATCAGTTGCATATCGTAGCCATCCTGTCCGCCGTCGATTTCAAACAGCTCCATGCGCGGATAAGCTGCCGCCGTACTTTCTCGGAAGCGCAGCTTTTCGTCATATTTCACACCGTCCCCATAGATGGCAATCAGAACCTCATGATTCTCTGCGTGCAGCCTGTCCATGAGACGCATTGCCGCCCCAATCTTATCGGCGTCTGCACTGAGCATGTTCTTCCCGGCGAAGCCGATGTAATCGCCCGTATGAATCTGAACCCCATCCAGATGCGCATCCCTGACCGCACGCGTCACCAGTCCCGTGACGACGCCCTCCATCGCCTCCCGCATGGTGCCTGCGATTTCCTCTGCATCTCCTGAATCGTAGCTGAGCATGGTCAGCGCCGCATAACCCTCTCCAATGTCGCAGCTCTCGATGACATGGACTTCGCTTTTGTCGTACAGCTCCGCGGCCTGATGTGCCGTCAGCAGGATGTTTCCATTGTTCGGCAGTACAAAGATGCAATCCGCATTCGCCTGATCGAACGCCTGAATCAGCTGCTCCGTGGACGGATTGCTCCCCTGTCCGCCGTCGATGACCACGTCCGCACCGAGATCCTTGAGCGTCTGCTGAACGCCGCTTCCGGCCGCGATGGTCACCGTTGCAAACCGGCTCCGCGGCCTCTCATCTGTGGCAGAGGGTGCGGGAAAATCGTTGCGAATGATGCTTTCGTTGTGCTGAAGCATCATGTTCTCGATCTTCAGCGTCAGGAACTCACCATAATGCTGTGAAAAGATGAGAACATCGCCGGGATGCATCGTGTGGATGTGCACCTTGACGATTGTGCCAACCTGAAACGCGACGATGGAATCGCCCATGTCGCTGAGCTGCTGCTTGAATGCCTCCAGCGAAAAGGCTTCGACAGCGCCCTTGCAGCATTGCAGCTGAAGCAAAAACTCCGTGCAATAGCCGTATTCCATCACGCTGTTTTCGTCGAAGCCGGACGTGTCGGGCACAGCTACCGTCGGCGCGCCGATGTTCAGCATATGAAGCTGGTTTTCACCGTTGAGCACCTGATTCATGCCGTCCACGATGTACACAAGACCTGCGCCGCCGCTGTCGATCACACCTGCTTCCCGGAGTACCTCCAGATACTCCGGCGTTCGCTGGAGCGAAGCGTTCATCTCCTGAAGGCAGTCCGCAAAGAAATCCTCCACAGTGCTCCCGTCATGGATGCGGCTGCAGGCGTAGTCCGCCGCCTCGCGCATCACGGTGAGCATGGTCCCCTCGGTGGGCTTCATCACCGCCTCGTAGGCGCGCCGGACTCCGGAACGAAATGCAAAACCGATCGTGGCGACGTCCGCGACGTCGATCCCCTGAAAACCCTTCGCGATGCCGGAAAAGAACTGTGAAAGGATCACGCCGGAGTTTCCGCGCGCGCTCAGCACCATTCCATCGGCCATGGCACTCGATACGGCGGAGATCGCGTCTGCCGCACACGCACAGGCGGATGCGATTCCACCCAGAACCGTCTGCATCATGTTCGCACCGGTATCTCCATCCGGGATCGGGAATACATTCAGGTCATTGACGATCTTTGCATTCGCCTGAAGGTTGGCGGCGCCGCCCTTCATCAGTTCAAGGAACTGCAGCCCGTTTATACTTTTGGTTTCCATCGTTATTCTCCTTTGTATACGTCTGCCCTCATCCCCGGAAGGTCACTTCCTGGCCAAACGCAAAGACTGCCAGTGCATCCGGGCCAACCGACGCACCGATGATCGGACCGATGAAATCGCAATAGACATCACGGCATGAGATTCTCCTTCGCACGAGCTCCTCCAACTGCTTCGCTTCCAAAATGCAGTCGCCATGTGCGATGAATATGGTTTGGTTTTCAGGCCGGGTGATTGACTCTTTGAGAAGCGTGATGATCTCCTGCATGGATGTCTGGCGACCGCGGACCTTCTTAATCGGGGTCTGGTATCCCTCCGCATCTGCAATGATGATCGGTTTGACACCCAGCAGGTTGCCCAGGAACGCCGATGACGCCTTGACGCGCCCCGACCGCTTCAGCGCATCCAATGAATGCACCGTGCAGTATTCGTTGACGAGATTGCGTTCGCTGGTAATACGCTCAGAAATCTGACTGGCGGTCAGGCCATGATCCCGATAGGCCGCCGCCCGCAGCGCAAGAAGCCCCTCACCCATGGATGCGTTGAGGGAGTCGATGCAGTAGATTTCGGTACCGGGGTATTCCCGCATCAGTTCCCTTGCGACGACAGCGCCGGTGTTCACCGAGCCCGACTGCTTCAGCGAACAGCCGACGTAGACGATGTCGTAACCCTGTTCAAGGTACTTTTTGAACACCCTGCGGAATTCTTCAACGGGAACCTGACTGGTCAGAATTCGTCCGCCGTTACGCATCGTGTTGTAGAAGTCATGCGGCGTGTAGTATTCCCAGTCCAGGCTCGCCGGCGTTTCCGTTCCATCAAATTCAGTATACATATGTACATAATCAATTCCGTGTGCATCGCGGATTTCCCGTCCGATGTCCGCACAGGAATCCGTCAGGATCTTTACTGCGTTCATTTTGTACCTCCCTGCGCATTCGTTTCGCCTGACGAGAGACGTCTGTCTCCATTATAGGAAACCCAAAAACAGCGCGCCATGGGTAAATAGAGCGTTTTCTCCTAAAACAGAACAAAATGCCGGTTTTCTGCGATTTTAGGAGAAAACGGCGAAATTGTCCTAATTCTTGTATGAATTCATGCAGGATACTTGTCAAGGGAAACAGCGGGGTGTAAAATCGTGTCTGAAATCAATCCATCAGGATCGAATCGAGGGTGAATCATATGCTGCACAAGTTCAACATCATTCGAAAAAAGCCGTTGCAGAGCGAAGGACGGATTACGATGACCGTGCGCGATGACGCCGATTTTCTGTCCCCATACTCCGCAAACACAGGCGAGGTGATCTCATCAGAGGTTGCCGATTTCTTGACCGGCAGCGCACAGGAATTCCCTCCGCGTACACCTCTGACACTGCGCATTTACAGCGACTGTATCGATGCGTCGGAGAAGCAGATCTATCGCGAGGCCATCCGGAACTACTTTTCACTTCAGCGCATTGCCAACAGGCGGGATATGCGGCGCAACGCAATCCTGTCCAGCGCCATGCTCCTCGTCGGCATCTTGGCCCTGGCGGGTATGTTCGTTGCAGAGCACTTCCAGATCCGTCAGCTCTGGATCGAATGCATCGATATTTTCGCATGGGTCTTCCTTTGGGAGGCCGTGGATCTTCGCTTTATCGAGCGCGGAAGGCTGCGCCTGCAGCACCAGCGGCTGGAAGCCTTCATTGCAATGAAGGTCGATTTTCAACCCAAATACGAAGTGCGTTCCGAATAAGCCCGGTCGTGCTCTGCATTCTTGAAAAGCGCTGCCTGATGTGTTATAATATATATGTCGAATGTTGTCCATCGAGGCCCTGCATTGCCGTCTCATCCCAGCATAGTTCATACCATACGGAGGCATTCTATGTCACAGCATACGAAACAGGCAATTCTCAGCGCATTTCTGGAGCTGCTGGACGAAAAGCCCTTTGACCGGATTTCAATCGTGGATATTTCGCAGAAGAGCCAAATCAACCGAAACACGTTCTACTATTACTACCCGGACATCTTTGCGCTCGTGGACGATCTGCTGCGCGAGAGCAGCCGGGAACTCCTGGAGAAAAAGCCGACGGGAAGAACGTGGTACGAAATTCTTCTTGAGATAACAGACTTTGCGCGTGCACACCAATCGGCAACATATCATCTGTTTGAATCTCAGAATCGCGACCGCATCGAGCGCTATCTGTACAACATTATCATGATTGGCACAGAGTCTCTGCTCGAATCGGAGGCGAAGGATCTGGATGTAAGCGCACGGGATTTGCATGTGCTTTCCGTGTACTATGCTTCTGCGACTCTGGGCATGCTCATCAGGTGGTTTCTCGGCGGGATGCAGGAAAATGCCGAGGAATACCTTGCCGACATCTCGCGGCTCCTGGAAGGCAGCACCCACACCCTTCTTCGGGATAGAAAGTGGAAAGGCGCCCCTTCCTGACATATTTTTTTGTACAGCACTTTTGGGATACTGCTCAAATTTTGGGCAGTATCCCTTTTTTGCTTATATCCATTTGCTGCCGACAGGATTAGAATATTGAAAAATAATATGGAGGCATCTATGAGACATGAGTGGACATCCGAAGCGGTAACCCGGGGGCATCCTGACAAACTGTGCGATCAGGTTGCGGATGCCATCCTGGACGCCTGCCTGCGCGGTGACCCGCAATCCAGCGTTGTATGCAAGGTGACCGCCTGTGCGCAGAAGCTTCACATCATGGGAGAAATCAATTCAAAGAGTTGCATCGACTGCGAATCCATCGCCAGAGACGTCATCCGCTCCGCAGGCTATGTTTTACCGGACGCTTCTTTCGACGCAGGACATTGCAGGATTGTGACCGATGTGCATGCACCATCCCCTGACGTAGATTGGAATTCCTCCCACCGGTCTCAGGAGGATCTTGGTGCAAGAAATCACTGCATCGTCGAAGGATTCGCATGCAGAGACACCAGCGTGCTGATGCCGCTTCCTATAACTCTGGCACAGCGTCTGGCACGACAAATGGATCGTGCTCGCATAGAGCAGCACATCTCCAACCTTCTTCCGGACGGATGCGCGCAGATCACTGTGGAATATGAAGAAGATCATCCCGTGCGGATTTCCAACGTTGTAATCTCTCTTCAGCATGCTCCCACATGGGACACGGAGGCGCTGCGCGAGGAAATCATTCAGAAAGTCATTCTCCCCTCGCTTCCTGAACAGCTCGTTGACAAGAATACCCTGATCTATGTCAATCCAACCGGGCGCTTTATCCATGGTGGGCCGGCTGCAATGAGCGGTCTGTCGGGGCGCAAAATGGCTTCTGATACCTATGGCGGAATCGTCTTTCAGGGTAGTGGAGCATTTTCCGGCAAGGATCCGACGAGAATGGAACGGAGTGGCGCTTTTCTTGCACGCTATCTGGCAAAGAACATCGTTGCAGCCGGCCTCGCGGATCAATGCAGGGTTCAACTGGCCTACTCGATGGGTATGGTCGACCCCGTATCGCTGAGCATCCGGGGAGTTGGGCCAGAGTTGCATGCCAGGCTCATGGCCTGGATCAAATCCCACATCGACATGCGTCCGCAAGCCGTCATTCGCAGATTTGGGCTGGAACGGCCGATCTATTCCAGACTATCCTGCTACGGACACTTTGGTGAAAACGCAGAGCACATGGACTGGGAACAGACCGACCTTGCAGCAGAACTACAAAAGGAAATGGAAAGGATGGGCGCATTATGAATGTGAAAATTATATCGGACAGCACTTGCGATCTGTCGCCGGAATTGATCGAAAAGTACGGCATCGCCATTGTTCCGCTCTCTGTCACACTGGGCAACGCCACCGGACTGGACGGACTTGACGTCAGGCCCGAGGACATCTACGCCTATGTCAGGGAGAGCAACGCGCTGCCCAAAACCAGCGCCGTCAACGTGGATGAATACCGCCGTGTATTTGAATTCTGGAGCAAGAGCGGGTATGCCATCGTACATTTCTGTATCAGCAGCGAGTTTTCCAGCTCCTATCAGAATGCATACGCCGCCTCCGAAGGCATGAAAGATGTTCATGTGATCGATTCCAGGAATCTCTCCTCCGGGCAGGGGCTTCTGGTTCTTCACGGCGCAGAGATGGCGCAAAGCGGAAAAACAGCGGAGGAGATCTTCCGGGAATGCTCCGCGCTCGTTTCGCAGGTTGAGGCGAGTTTCGTCGTCGATAGTTTGGATTATCTGTACAAAGGGGGACGCTGCAGCGCTCTATCGGCCTTCGGGGCCAATCTCCTGAACATCAAGCCCTGCATCGAGGTGCTCGACGGGCAGATGATCCCCTCAACGAAGTACCGTGGAAGAATCGGAAGCGTCATGCTGAAGTATGTGCAGAAGCGTCTGGCCGGGCGCGACGACATCGACAAACACCGGATCTTCATCACCCACACCCAATGCGATCCCGCAGACGTTCAGGCCGTCCGGAAGAAGATCGAGGAGCTTGCTCCCGATTTTGAGGAGATCCTGGACACCACGGCAGGCGCGACCATCACGACGCACTGCGGACCCAATACGCTGGGCATTCTGTTTCTCCGCAAAAAGCAGGGATAAGCATGCGCACTGAGAGGAAGATAAAAGCATGGCACAGTATACAGAGAGGGCCATCATACAGGCATTCCGGGAGACGCTCGAAAAGAAGCCCTTTGACAAAATCACGGTTTCCGCCATTGTCTCCAAATGCGGAATCAGCTCCAATACCTTCTACTATCACTTTCAGGACATCTATGCGCTGCTCGATGCGCTCCTGCGCAGCGAGCTGGAGCCCTTCGTCACGCACAGTTCCGGCGGCTGGAAGACTGCTCTGAAGGCAATGCTGCGTCACTTTCAGGAGAATGAAGCGATTGTTTATCACATCTTCGGCTCCCTGTCCCGCGACCGTCTGGAGAGGGTGATCTTCGATTCGTCGGATAGCATTTTTGAGCATCTGGTGGAGGATGCACTTCGGGATACAAACCTGACGGCGGAGCGCAGGAAGGACATCTCCGATTTCTGCCGGTATTCCTTCCTGGGCTTCTTCCTGCGCTTTCTGTGGAATCGGATGAGCGACGACACAGACCACCTGGTAGATCGGCTCGGAGACCTCGTGGAGGAATTCATCGCTTCCGTCAGGCAGAATGACGCAGCCTCCAGAGGAGGCGACCCATGCTGAAGACACGCATCCGCACTCTGCTCGTCTTTGTGCCGCTGTGCATAATCGTACTGGCACTGTCGCACATTCCATACGTCTTCAGCTGTGCAATCACCCTTCTGAGTCTGGCTGGCGTCTATGAGCTCTATCGTGCGGCAGATCGCCTTGCCCGCTGGCCCCAGCTGTGCGCATCCTGCCTTCTGGCCATCGCGATCTGCATCATCGGCGTGCCCTGCTACGGGATCATCCTGCCGGTCGCCTTCGCAGTCGCGGTGCTTGTCTTCATTCGATGGATGTCGCACCCGGAGCGCTTCCGCTTCGCTGAAGGGGCAAAAACCGCATGGATCGCGCTGATGGTTCCGCTGTTCTTCCGTGCTCTCGTGGAGATCCGTCAATTGGAGCACGGCCTCTTCATCCTTCTGCTCGTCATTCTGAGCTGTATTCTCACGGACGTCTCGGGATACTTCATCGGAGGTGCGTTCGGCAGGAAGCATATCGCGCCGGATGTCAGTCCCAACAAGACCTGGGCGGGCAGTCTGGGTGGTCTGGCCGTCTCCATCATGGGCGGATGCCTGTGCGTCGCCTTTGCATCGAAAGCACTGGGCGTGCGCATACATTACGGAAGCCTGTGCTGCTTCCTGGCCTTCACATCCATTGCCGGTCAGTTTGGCGATTTTTCCATGTCCGCCATCAAGCGCAGCGTGGGTATCAAGGATTTCAGCCAGCTCCTTCCCGGCCATGGAGGAATTCTGGATCGCTTTGACAGCCAGCTCTTTGCCGCCCCCTTTGCGCTGATTTTTGTGACCTGCATTCAGATTCTGGAGTAAGCATCCGATGAAAAAAAGAAGGAAGAGAATCATGAAATGGTTCCTGCTCGCCTATGTCATCGCAGCGCTTGCGCCATTCATTGTGGTACCACTGATCTCTCGGGGAAAGGCGAAAGCACCTGTCCCGGATTTCATTTCCTGCGAAGGGACGCGCGCAACCATACTTGCCACGGGGCAGGAAGCCTTTGACGCGCGCATGAATCTGATCTCGAACGCAGAGCATTCCCTGGATGTGGGCGCATTTGTCTTTGCAGACGACAGCACGGGCTCCGAAATCGCCGCCGCGCTTCTGAGTGCTGCGGATCGCGGGGTTCATGTGCGCATTCTGCTGGACGGGCTGTCCGGCAGGAATGCGCTGGCCTTCAGCAATATGGGTTATGCTTTGGCAGACCATGAAAACATTGAAATACGCCTGTACAATCCGCCCAATCTGCTCAAGCCGTGGTCCCTGAACGTTCGATACCACGAAAAGTACATCATCGTGGACGAACGGATCCTTGTGCTCGGCGGCCGCAATCTGTCGGACGACTTTCTCACGCCTGAGGGACATCCCCGGTACAACTATGACATGGACGTTCTGGTATTCAGCGAGACACCCGGAGAGAATGGCGTCGCCGCCGCGCTCACGCTTTATTTTGATACAATCTGGCAGGAGGAAAGCAAGCCCGCCTATCTGCATGTGCCATTTTACCGAAGGGACGCGGTGCAGGAGCTGAAGACCCGGTACAGGCAGCAGCATCTCAATTTCTGCACGCTCCGCCCGGATGTAGTTGAAGCGTGCAGCTGGGAGAAGCAGACCCATCCTGTTCAAAGCTATGCGCTGATGGTCAATCCCATCCAGACGACGGCGACTAGCCCGGAGGTATGGGATTCCCTGTCCGCACTCATGCGCTCTGCCAACGAAAGGGTATGGATTCAAACCCCATATCTCGTGCTTGACAGCAGAATGTGGCGCGATTTGGAGGAGCTGTCGCATTTACCCGTAGAAAACCGCGTGCTGACCAACTCAAGGGCCGGTGGGAACAATCTGATCGCATCCTCCGACATGCTGCTGCGAAGGCGTTCCCTGCTGCGCACGGGCGTAGAGATTTCCACGTTTCAGGGAGATGCATCCATGCACACCAAAACCATGCTGATTGATCGCGACATCAGCGTGTTTGGCTCCTTCAATTTCGACATGCGCAGCGCCTACATCGACACCGAGGTGATGCTGATGATTCAGAGCGAAGGGGTCAACCGGCAGCTGGAAGCGCACATGCAGGAGTTGCATGCGCAATCCTTGCCCATGGATCCCTCTGCCGCCGTCGGGGACGACGCAGTACCGGCAAGAGCGCTCCCGTTCTGGAAGGGCCTGGCAATTTATCTGCTCGCCCCGCTGATCTTTCTGGTTCACTTTCTTGTATAGAAAAATTGCATTTTCTACTATTTTTGATGAAAAATGGCTGTTTCTACTAAATTAGGGGAAACAGCCGTTTTTGTCAGTGTCATAATTTCAAGGATTCATGTAAGCTGTATGCAGGCCTTCACCAAGAACGTACAGGAAAGGAGATCATACTATGGCAACTCTCTCATTGATTTTGGCCGTTATCGGAACGATCCTGATGCTGATTCACTACGCTACCCACAGCATCGCCCTCGGCATCCTCACGGCAATCGCGCTCATCGCCGCTTACATCATCGGCACCCGCGAGATGAAGCACCAGCGCGAAAACGGCGGCATCCCGACGAACGTATTCAATCCGGCGCTGCTGGGACACGGTTTTTCGTCCGTGGTGTTCGTGGTATGCGGCATCATGTGTCTGATTGCTGTCATTGCCGCTTAAAGTCTCACTTCTTTGCCCACTTGCAACCAATGAAAACTGTTATCAGATGAAAGGTGGAAACAAAATGAATATCTCGGACAAGCTGAAGGGCTTTGCAATGAAACAGGTCTACAACTATCTGGACAAGGATCCCGATGCCAACCTGATCAAGCTGCTGGATTACCTGGAGTCCCACGACAACGGCAACGGCATCACGGATCAGGTGCGGAACATCCGCGCAGCCGTCAGCGACCCGGACAACAACTGGTCGCGGCTGATCAAGAGCCTCTGGACGGACATCGACGACCAGCAGCGCAAGGTTCTGATCGAGACTGCGGTGGTCAACGGCTCCATGATCGGCACACCCATGTCCTCCAGGCTCCAGGACAAATTCCAGTGCAACATTCCCTGGGCGATCCTGATGGACCCCACCAGCGCCTGTAATCTGCACTGCACCGGCTGCTGGGCCGCAGAGTACGGCAACAAGCTGAACCTGAGCTTTGAAGAGCTGGACAACATCATCGTGCAAGGCAAGGAGCTTGGCACTTACGTGTACATCTATTCCGGCGGCGAGCCGCTGGTGCGCAAGAACGACCTGATCCGCCTGTGCGAGAAGCATTCGGACTGCGCCTTCCTCGCCTTCACCAACGGCACCCTGATCGATGACGCCTTCGCCGACGAGATGCTGCGCGTGAAGAACTTCGTCCCCGCCATCAGCATCGAGGGCTTCGAGGAGGCCACGGACTTCCGCCGCGGTAAGGGCACTTATCAGAAGGTCATCGCCGCCATGGAGCGCCTCAAGGCGCGCAAGCTCCTCTTCGGCATCTCCTGCTGCTACACCAGCAAGAACGTGGACGTCATCGGCAGCGAGGAATATTTCGATGCCATGATCGACATGGGCGCGAAGTTCGCATGGCTGTTCACCTACATGCCCATCGGCGCGGACGCCGTGCCGGAGCTAATGGCGACCGCCGAGCAGCGCAAGTTCATGTACGAGCGCATTCACGAGTTCCGCAAGACCAAGGCCCTGTTCACCATGGACTTCTGGAACGATGGCGACGCGGTGGGCGGCTGCATCGCCGGCGGACGCGGCTACCTGCACATCAACGCCAACGGCGATGTGGAGCCCTGCGCCTTCATCCACTACTCCGATTCCAACATCCGCGAAAAGACGCTGCTGGAGGCCTATCAATCGCCGCTGTTCATGGCCTACCGTAAGGGCCAGCCCTTCAATGAGAACATGCTGCGTCCCTGCCCCGTGCTGGACAATCCCGGCCGCCTGACGGAGCTGGTCGAGGAATCCGGCGCACATTCCACCGATCTGATGAGCCCTGAGCGCGCATGCGACTACTGTGACCGCTGCGTGCATACCGCCGAGGCATGGGCCCCTGTGGCAGATGAAATCTGGGAGAACCTTCCCAACAAGCACGGCGTGCATACGACCGGAAAGATGGCAAAGAAGAGCTGAGCGTTTGCCGCAGGCCGGAGTACCTTTCTTTACCGGCCTGCGGCCTCTGTTCCATATTATCCAGGGAAAGAAGTGAATTTCAATGAAGAGCTTTTTCACATCCGAATCCGTCACCTGCGGCCATCCTGACAAGGTCTGCGACCAGATTGCCGACAGAGTTCTGGACGCGGTTCTGCGCAGCGATCCCAACGCCCGCGTCGCCTGCGAGGTCACCTGCGCGACCGATCAAGTGCACGTCTTTGGTGAGATCACAACGAGCACGCCCATTCGCGAGGAGATCCCGAACCTCGTGCGCAGGACGATCGACAAGATTGGCTACACCGAAAAGGGGCGCGGTTTTGACTCCGGCAGTTGCGATATCCGCGTCGATCTGCATGAGCAGTCCCCCGACATTGCGATGGGCATCAACCGCAAGCGGGAAAACGAGGCGCTTGACTGCGGTGCAGGCGACCAGGGCATGATGTTTGGCTACGCCTGCCGGGAGACGGATAGCCTCATGCCGCTCCCCATCGAACTTGCGCACTCGCTGGCCAAGCGTCTGGAGCAGGTGCGCAGATCCGAGGAGCTGGAGTACCTGCTGCCCGACGGAAAGACGCAGGTCACCGTCGAGTACGAGGACAACTGTCCCAGACGCATCGACACTGTCATCGTCTCCACACAGCATCGCGAGAACGTGACCGTGGATCAGCTGCGCTCCGATGTTGTCAGCCATATCATTCTGCCGACACTTCCCCGTGAATTGGTTGATGACAGGACGCAGTTCTTTGTCAATCCCACCGGCAGGTTTGTGATCGGCGGTCCTGCGGGCGACTCCGGTCTGACAGGACGCAAGCTGATCGCGGACACCTACGGCGGCTATGCGCGGCACGGTGGCGGCGCGTTTTCCGGCAAGGACGCAACGAAGGTAGACCGCAGCGGCGCATACATGGCGCGATACATCGCCAAGAACGTCGTCTTCGCCGGTCTTGCAGATGCCTGCGAGGTGCAGCTCAGCTACTCCATCGGCCTTGCTGAACCGGTGTCCATCCGCATCGATACCTTCGGGACGGAGAAGATCGACCGGGATGCGCTGATGCGAGCCGTTCGCAGAAGCGTGGACTGCCGTCCAGCCGCCATCATCGAGCGATTTGGTCTGCGGCGACCGATCTTCTCTGCCGTGTCCTGCTACGGCCACTTCGGCGCCAACGCCAGCACGATGCCCTGGGAGGCCACGGATCTGGAATTCAGGCTGTGACTTCCCCTCCATGAAAAGAGAGGATCCGGGATTCACGCACAAAAGCGGGGGTGATGTACATGAAATGGTTTTTCTGCGCTGCCGCAGGGATTGCGCTGATTGCCTTGATCTGCCTGCCTCTTTCATGGGCGCTGCTTTGGCAGCTGCCGCTTGCGTTTTTCGCCGCATTGCTGGGTGCTATGCTTCTGTATTGGCTGTTTCTGGCAATCGTCAGTCTGTCAATACAGAAGCAGCGTGACTACGACGCACCTTCTCCATTTTATTATCGCCTGCTGAATTCAGGCTATCGCTTTCTGTGTAGTTGCGGCAGAGTGCGGATTCATGTCAGCGGCATCGAGAAGATTCCCACCGACAGGAGATTTCTTCTGATCTCGAATCACCTGTCCAGATTTGATCCCATGGTACAGAGCATTGCCCTGGG
>JBJDYI010000269.1:17426-19364 GCA_051867165.1 Faecousia sp.
TGCTGCGAAGAAGCGGATCGATTGCGGAGCATGGGCAAACAGAAAATCGACTATTCTGCAATTGCCGTAAAGGGACTTCTAATGCATTTTCAGCCTGTCACGGCAACTGTAACGGTCGATCAAATAACCAGAGTCTTTCATCACACATGGTTGGCGCCAACGATGAATGGACGCTATTACGGCGGCGGCATGATGGTAGCTCCGAAGCAAAACCGTTTGAACTCCGAGAAAACGGTAACCACTGTGATCATGCACTGTCCAAACAAATTGAAAACACTTGCGGTATTCCCCAGCATTTTCAAGGGAGAACATATTCGGCACGAAAAAATGGTAACCACGATGGCAGGTCGAGCAATCACAGTCTCTTTTGACCGTCCAACGGCACTTCAGATTGATGGAGAAACGATTCCGAATGTGACGCAATACTGCGTTTCCTCCAGCGCAACCATTCGAAGTAGCGAGTAAAGCGCAGCGATTATCTGCGAAAGAAGGCCATGAATATGAAAAAAGCGATGCAAAAGAAAGATTTCCTCACGATTCCGAACTTCATGAGCCTCTTTCGAATCCTATTGATTCCGTTGATTGTCTGGCTTTATTGCGACAGGCAGAACCACATAGCCGCAGTCGGGATGATCGCTCTGTCAGCACTTACGGATATTCTGGACGGCAAGGTTGCGCGCCGGTTCAATATGATTTCCGATGTCGGAAAGGTGTTGGATCCCGTCGCAGATAAGCTGACACAGGCTGCCCTGATCATTTGTCTGGTTGCAAAATACAAATGGACCCTGGGGCTGATTATTCTCTTTATTGTACGCGAAGCGATCATGGGTCTTTTGGGCTATATTGCCCTCACAGAGACGCAAAGTGTAAATGGTGCGAAATGGTATGGAAAAGCCACAACCGCATTGATTTACGCCTCTATGATGATCCTGATTCTGTTTCCGAACATCCCTGTCAGAATCGCAAACCTGATGATTGCGGCATGCGCTTCTGCAATCGTCATCACCTGCTGCATGTACTGCCGGTTTTATCAGAAATTCCTGTCCGGAAAACTGGAGACCGGTTACCTGAGAAAGAACTATCGCACGCTGCTCAATGCCTTTCTGCTTTGTGTATGGGCGGTCGTCATCGTCCTGTGCATATGCTTTCGCAAGTCCCTGACGCCCGAGAAAATTGCCAGCATGACTCCGGCAAATTCCTTCCTGGCTGCGCTCGTTCTGCTGGCATTGTTTGCGCTGAAGAGCCTGACTGTCGTCATCTATGCGCCCCTGCTCTATGCAGTCAGCGGCCTGTTGTTTCCGCTGCCGGCTGCAATCACAATCAACCTGGTGGGGACGCTGATTATGGTAACCATACCGTATGAGGTCGGAAGAGCAGCTGGAGCGGGTACGGAGGAACGCCTGGTTGAAAAGCACCCGAAGCTGGCTGCCATCCGTGAGATCCGCTCCACCAACCATTTTTATTTCGTCTGGATGGTTCGCACCATAAGGATTCCGACAGATCTGGTCAGCGCCTATATGGGTGCCGTCGGCATTCAATATGCGGAGTATCTGCCCGCCTCCATGCTGGGAATGCTGCCATCGATGATCACATTTGCGTTGATGGGCACGAATATCCATGACGTTCGCTCCCTGCCGTTCATTATTTCTGCCACCGCGCAAATTGCATTCATGATCGTATCCGTCATTCTGTTCGTCAATTATCAAAAGAAGTATCAGACTAGGCGCGCTTCCTCCACCAAAAAGGCACAAGAAGGCAGGTAAAGCTTTTGAGGATTGCTTGTGTAGATAGATGGGCATACTTCGCTTTCGTTCTTGGTTCTATGCAAAACGAACGATTGCATGAAATGCGACTAAAGAAACGGTGTCGGGATTTTTTTGCATGAAGGAGCATTTGCATATGAAAAAGAAAGAAAATCAGAGAATTGCATTGACGAAG
>JBJDYI010000269.1:19464-22220 GCA_051867165.1 Faecousia sp.
GGGGTAGAATACAATGCCGGAAAAGGAGTTTATCGCATTTCTCTTTCAAACACTTTTGAAAGAAGAGTTCGGATCAAAACGGGCTATGGCGCGTAAGCTGAACATTCAACTTCGCACTCTGCAAGAGAATTTCCAGCATCTCTCCGTTGCAAAAGGCGGCACGATTGCATTCGAACGATTGATCCTATATTGCGTAGAAAATGAAATTGATTTGCAAAATCTTTTCATCAGGTATTGCATGACAAAGAACAATGAAGAAAGTGCCTGAATATCACCTTGTTCCAATCTTCCATCTTCATATACCTGCTTCTTTCTGCTCATCGGTATCAGTTTCCAGATCTTGATCCTGAAGTTGTTGCCGCATCCATTTCAGATATTCAAGGAAACGTCTTGTCGGACACGGTTCACTCTGATAATTGCATTTCTGACATTTCTTATTACAGAATACCGTCTCAAGTTCTTCAAAGAAATTGGATGCAGCCCTTAGCAAACGAACTGTGTCCTGCGCATCCTGTCGATCAATTTCCATCAAATCACGTGCAGAACGAACAAGCTCACTGCATATAGCTTCTGTTTTTTCCAGATCAGAGCCAAAGTATGTATCTGAATATGCCTTCAACACCTTGTCAACGCTGAGGTTCTCGCGCCAGTACATCTCCAGCAATGCCTCGGTTACGCGATTGCTGCTTCCGCCATCGTTGATGCGCTTTCGGAATCTGCGAAGTTCAGCATATTCCAGGCCCATCCGCCGGGCGCATTCGCTGCGATTGCCATGGCAAATATTTTCTATGGTGTATTCCAGCAGAAACCTCATCAGGGTCATCGATCGTCGTCACTTCCGTTTCCCATACCGTGATACCAATCATAGCACAGCTTTTGTGCTGACATAATACGACAATTTTGTCAGCAGTCCCGTCAAAACTGCTCCATGTTCAGATACATCACACTGTGCTAACATGAAGGTATCTGATAACAGAAATGAGGCTGTCCTATGCTTGATATTTCCCATACACTTGTACATAAGCTGACGCTGCATATTACCCGGAAACCGAATTCTTCCTCAGACATCAGCACGATAGATGCAGTAAAGGGAATCCTATGCGATCGCATTGCAGAATTGTGGAATCTGAGCGTCGATTGGCATGTCTTTGCCAATGGAGGCCGGTTTGCGTCGCTGGACGAAACGGTCAAGGCACAGACGGCTTCTCTGAACGCTTCTGGCTTTGCATCGCTTTGGGCCATGTACATCAACGCCAAGGATACAGAACTGTCAAGGAGAAGGTGGGTATATTACCTCGGCTTGCGAACAGAAGACGACGATTCTGTCACATTCTATTACGCAAAGTGCTGTTATGATCATATGGCCGGGTCCATATCCGAATGCAGGCCGATACCATTGCAGCGCGATGCATTCCCGGATCCTCTCTTTTACAGTGCGTACATACAATGCATGTGTGGAAAACACCCGCTCCCGGAAGAACCGCAGATTTTGAATCACTCAACGCTCCCGATGTTTATAGAACTGCTCCAGGATGAAGAACGCACCCAGCCCCTCTTTCTGATCACCTGTCCGTGGTACTTGGCTCCGGAAATGCTCTTTGATTTCATCATGGGAAACGCGGTCATCTTTTGGTGTGATGATTCCAGCGTAGTTATGCGTCTGAACGCAATGCTGCCCGGTAGCATGTACACATGGTGGGATTCTGTCCGCATCTTCATGCCTCTGACTGCAGAAAAAGTATTTCATCCGCAATACACCTATGAGGAAATTCACA
Organism: Faecousia sp.; assembly: GCA_051867165.1. Taxonomy (GTDB): domain Bacteria; phylum Bacillota; class Clostridia; order Oscillospirales; family Oscillospiraceae; genus Faecousia. The sequence goes on from JBJDYI010000269.1 coordinate 21,240, forward strand.
GGATGGGACGTGACAACTTCATCGATGGCATCCTTCAGGCATACTGCCAAAGCATGAGAGCGGAAGAACGCCGGAGTTTTGTTACGCTGAACGATGTTTTTCTGACGAAGAGCAAGGCTGTCAACAATGCGATTCTCGCCGAAAAACAAACTCTTGAGGAGCAAATTGCAGTTAAAGATGCAGCTTTAGAGCAACAAAAGAGGAAGGTTGAAGCGCTTCAGGATCAGATGACGCAGCTTTCCTCCTCGCCGAAGCCGATAGACACTGACGAGTATGAAGCGTTGCTGGAGGAATCAATGAATGAGACCGACTCCTTGAAACAAGGGATTATCCAATTGACTGCTCAATTGTGCAGCGACATGGGGCGGACTTTTAAGCCGGATCCAAATGAATCGATAGCTCTCCTTCAGGAACTCTCTAATTCGATATATGCATGCCTGAAATGTGCACGCTCTGCAAGATAACTATTCTTCCTGTTTTCTGTATTGCGCCAGGATCTGATCCATGCTGATCTCATTGTCCACGCAATATTGCATGAGCTGTTCAAACAGCAACGCTGATTCAGGAGATTGTGTTTCATCAAACGCTTTCTGCAAGGTTCGTTCACTGACGCGGAGTGCAATCGCCATATGACGACGGTCTCCGCCAAACTGTTTGCAAAGGAAAAAGTGATATGCCCAGCTCAAAATGCCATTGAATTCCATATATATCCTCCTCAAAGCCATTTGATATTAGAATTATATGGATTGGCCACGATTTTGAAAAGATGTAAAATTCCGCATAGGATATAACGGACGTCGTTTGCCAAAAAGAAAAATCGCCCACCGGCCGAAGCCGATGAGCGATTCGTATATTACCGGGTATGCTCTCGATAGGTCGGAAGATCCTCCTATTCTTCCATCAGGTGTGTAATCACGCCGTTACCGCCCAGCGCATGATACTGCTGATAGATGTCCTGCATGACCTCGCGATCAGGGATTG
>JBJDYI010000270.1:0-21908 GCA_051867165.1 Faecousia sp.
AGCGCCAGAATACGCTTGGGCTTCATTTGTTCCATCTCCTTCGCTATCCTTTGAGGTAATCGATCACAACGATGGTCGCATTGTCCTGATACGGCAGGTTTTTCGCGGAGACAGCGGCAATAACCTGATCGGCGGCCTGCTGTGCAGACCCTGTGAGGCAAGCCGTCAGTTCGCTGTCGTTCAGCGTGCCAAAGACGCCGTCTGACATCAGGATGACCCTGTCACCATGCAGCAGCTGGAGCGGCTTCACGTTCCGGTCGATCAGCGCCAGATTCTCCTTGCCGACGTAGGAGGTCAGTGCTGCGCGGCGGCGGGCATCCAGCGTTTCGGTGGTATAACCCAGCGCCGTTTTCTCATCATGGCTGGGGCCAACCTCATGCTCCCGGTTGAGCTGAAGCAGCGCGCCGCTGCGCAGGAGGCAGATCTTACTGTCGCCGATCGACAGAAAGGAGAGCTGAGCACCCTTGATCAGAACGGACACCAGGGTGCTTCCGCAGCGGGCCTCCGCCTTGCAGTTGATCTCCAGCACATGGCTCTGGGCTTCGGCTGCGAGTCTGAGCAGACGATCCGTCGCGTCGTTCTCACCGGGCAGCCTGCCAAGCAGCTCGAACATCGAGCGGACGACGGTACCACTGGCCACCTGACCATCCTCCATGCCGCCGATACCGTCGGCGACCACAGCCAGCAGACCGTATTGCTGAATCGATGCATCCAGCGTGGAGACGCCGTAAGCGTCCTCTTGATTGGAACGCGCGCCTACAGTCTGCGCATAGCCCGTCTGATAGGCGGTCGTCTGCTGAGCAGACGTCTGTGTATCGGTTGCACACGCAGCAGGCTGAGGCTTCGTACCTTTCCTGTCCGTCTGTCCTCTTTGCCGTGCAGCAGCTCCGGCCGCCCGAACTGCCGGCTTGGCCGGTTGATCCGTTTTTCTGGACGACATCCGGTGCTCTGTGTTCTTCTTATTCATGATGATCAGTATTGTCACCCCGACGGCAAGCAGTCCCAGCACAAGCATGGTGAGCATGAAGGCCACGGAAAAGGAGCTGGGCTCAGAGGCGGAAGGGATCTCTGCCGGAGAGGCGGACGCTGTAGCCTCGACGGAAACTGTCACCTCAGGAGAAATCGTCTCCTCGGGCACAGCCGTTTCCGCAGGCACAGCCGTTTCCGCAGGCACAGCCGTTTCCGTGGGCGCAGCCGTTTCCGCAGGCACAGCCGTTTCCGTGGGCGCAGCCGTTTCCGCGAGTACAGTTGTTTCCGCGGGCGCAGCCGTTTCCGTGGGCGCAGCCGTTTCCGCAAGTACAGTCGTTTCCGCAGGCGCAGCCGTCGCCTCAGGCGCAGCCGTCGTCTCTGGCGCAGTCACTGCCTCTGGCACAGCCGTCTGCTCAGGAGTCGTCTCAGGCATCGGGATCGCCGTTTGCAATTCCTTTTCGTGCATAGCGTTCCAACCTTTCAAATGTCAGATGCACTGCCACATGATTCGTTGACCTCAATCAGCACCAGCGTGCTGTTGTCCTGATTCTTATTCCGCTTGGCCTCTATGCGCTTCATCACGTCCTCCACGGCGGCTTCCCCGCGCAGGCTGAGGCTGAGCAGCAGCTCCTCGTCGCTCAGCGTGCCGAAGACACCGTCGCTCATCAGGAGAATCTGATCGCCGGGGAGAAGGCTGAAAGGACTGGTGTTCATGTCGCAGGGAAGCGGCGTGTCCATGTTGGTATGGTTGATCAGCGAGGCACGAAACCGATTGCCGGAGGCGACCACCTCGGGGATGATGCCCAGTGCCGCGCGCTCGTCGAGCATCGGGCCGAGCGTCTGCTCCCGATTGAGCTGGATCAGCCCGCCGCCCCGCTGCAGGCAGATGCGGCTGTCCCCCGCGGAGAGGAAGGAGCAGCCGTTGCCGCGCACGAGCACCATGACGACCGTCGCGCCGCCATCGGAGTCCTCCGGCGTCTGGCGCAGGGCCAGCGCGGCCTGATGAATCCGGGCGTAGCAATCCAGCAGCACCTTGTGCGGCGCTGTGTCCGGGGAGCTCTGCGCGAAGGCCTCCTTCGCCTGCGCCACGGCGCTCTGGCTGTATTCCTCGCCGCGCGCCATGCCGCCCATGCCGTCCGAAACAATGCAAAGCGTGTCGCCAATAACTGGTATTGTATTCGTCACCCAGCCAAAGGAATCCTCTTGATTTTCGCGGCTACCGAGAATTTTTTGGCCATGGATTTGAAGCGTCAGTCCATCGGGCATCGTCCATCCTCCTTTCAAAGCCGCTCGTTGCGCCCCTCTGCGTCAATAGGTGGTGTAGTGAATGCCATTTTCTTTAGCCCATTTCTTGGCATAGGAACCAGAGGGCACGCGCAGCGTCAGCTTTGAGGAGCAATTCTTGAAAGCACCCTTTCCGATTTGCGACACGGAGGCCGGAAGGGTAACCTGCTTAAGGGCGGTACAGCCAGAGAAGGCAAAATCATCGATTTCTGTCACGGAATCCGGAATGGTGATCTGCTTGAGGGAGGTGCAATCAGTGAAGGCCATCTCCCCGATTTCTGTCACGGAATCCGGAATGGTGATCTGCTTGAGGGAGGTGCAATAAGTGAAGGCCCACTCCCCGATTTCTGTCACGGAATCCGGTAGGGTGATCTGCTCAAGCGCGGTGCAACGCCAGAAGGCAGTGCTTCCTATATTCGTTATGCCATCCGGAACGACGGCTGTACGGCTGTCCAAATTGAGGTAAGCAATCAGGCTTGTGCCGCCGGAAACCAGGAAACCATTCCTGAAGGTGATATTCTTATTCCCGTCGGGAATGATGATCTCTGTGAGGCTATTGCATCCGACAAAAGGATTTTTCTTATAGCTCGCCTTCTCCGGCAGACGAACAGACTTCAGGGAGGTACAGTTATCGAAGACGTGATGCCCGATTTCTGTCGCAGAATCCGGAAGGGCGATCTGCTCAAGCGCGGTGCAACCCCGGAAGGCGTCACTCCCGATTTCTGTCACAGAATCCGGAAGGGTGATCTGCTTAAGGGCGGTGCATCCAGAGAAAGCATATCCACCGATTTCCGTCACAGAATCCGGAAGGGTGATCTGTTTAAGGGCGGTACATCCAGAGAAAGCATATATACCGATTTCCGTCACAGAATCCGGAAGGGTGATCTGTTTAAGGGCGGTACATCCAGAGAAAGCATCTCCACCGATTTCCGTCACAGAATCCGGAAGGGTGATCTGCTCAAGCGCGGTGCATTTTCTGAAAGCATTCGCCCCTATTTCTGTCACAGTATCCGGAATAACGACCTCCTCAATCGCACTACCTTGAAAAGCGCCGTAGAAGGAACCATAGCGGGCTTGCTCGCTAATGCTTGTCACGGTCTTTCCGCCAATGGTGGGCGGGATATTCACCTTTGTGCTGCTGCCGGTATATGCTGTGATAGCCAGCGTGCCGTCGTCAAGCTCCATCGTTTCGAAGTTCTCCGCGCTTTCGTAGACGATATCCGTCGCTTCGAAGGCCATGCCCGCCTCCCTGGCCCACTTCTCTGCATAGGAGCCGGAGGGCGCGCGCAGCGTCAGCTCAGGGGAGCAGTCTTCAAAAGCATTCTCTCCGATCGACGAGACGGAGGCCGGAAGGGTGACCTGCTCAAGCATGGCGCAGGTCGCGAATGCATATTCTTTGATTTTGGTGACGGACGCTGGAATAGAGAGTTGCTCAAGCGCGCTGTATTCGCCGAATGCATAGGGATTGATGCGCGTAATGCCCTCTGGAATGGTCGCCGTCGTGCTCTCCAAATTCAGGTGGCTGATCACAGTCTCTTCGTTTGCAATGACAAAGCCGTCCGTGAACGTGATCCATGTAAGCTCTTCCGGAATCTCGATTCGCTCAAGAAAAGAGCATCCAAAGAAGGGGTTGATGCCGATGCTTTTCAAATGAGCAGGGAGGTTGATGGACTTAAGCCAGGAGTCATAAAAGGCAAAACTTCCTATTCTCGTCACGGAATCCGGAATGACGACATTTTTAAGTGCAGTGCATCCATAAAATGCATTGTCATCAATGATCGTTATGGAATCCGGAATAACAACCTCTTGAAGATAAAGGCAGTCTTCAAAAGCACCCGTTTTATCTTGATTTCCGATGGCTGTCACGGGCTTTCCGTCGATGGTGGGCGGGATATTGACATTCCTGCTTCTGCCTGTATACCTGGTGATGGCCAGCGTGCCGTCGTCAAGCTCCATCGTTTCAAAGTTCTCCGCGCTTTCGTAGACGATATCCGTCGCCTCAAAGGCCATGCCCGCCTCCCTGGCCCACTTCTCCGCAAAGGAGCCGGAGGGGGCGCGCAGGGTCAGCTCAGGGGAGCAGTTTATGAAGGCATTCTTATCGATCGACGATACAGAGGCCGGAATGGTGATCTGATGAAGCGCAGTACAGGTTGCAAAAGCAAACTCCCCGATTTCCGTCACAGAATCCGGAATGGTGATCTGGTTCAGCGTAGTGCAGCCCGAGAAGACGGAATTCCCGATTTTCATCACAGAATCCGGAAGGTCAACCTGTTCAAGCGCGGTGCAACCATAGAAGGCAAACTCCCCGATTTCCGTCACAGAACCCGGAATGGCGATCTGCTCAAGCGCGGTGCAGCCCGAGAAGACGGAATTCCCGATTTTCATCACAGAATCCGGAAGGTCAACCTGTTCAAGCGCGGTGCAACCATAGAAGGCAAACTCTCCGATTTCCGTCACAGAATCTGGAATGGTGATCTGCTTCAGCGCGGTGCAGTCACAGAAAGCGGTACTCCCGATTTTCGTCACAGATTCTGGAAGGGTGATCTGATTCAGCGAGCTACAGCTTCTGAAAACATAATCGCCGATTTCCATCACAGAATTTGGAATGACAACCTGTTCAAGTGCGGTACAGCCCTCGAAGGCGGCGTTCTTGATTTCCGACACAGAATCCGGAATGACAACCTGCTCAAGCGCGGTGCAACCATAGAAGGCGAACTCCCCGATTTCCGTCACAGAATCCGGAATGGTGATCTGTTTCAGCGAAGTACAGCTTCTGAAAACATAATTGCCGATTTCCGTCACAGAACCCGGAATGGTGATCTGGTTCAGCGTAGTGCAGCCCGAGAAGACGGAATTCCCGATTTTCATCACAGAATCCGGAAGGTCAACCTGTTCAAGCGCGGTGCAACCATAGAAGGCAAACTTCCCGATTTCCGTCACAGAATCTGGAATGGTGATCTGCTTCAGCGCGGTGCAGCCTGAGAATGCGCTTTCCCCGATTTTCGTCACAGATTCTGGAATGGTAATCTGTTTCAGCGAAGTACAGCTTCTGAAAACATGATTGCCGATTTCCGTCACAGAATCCGGAATGGCGATCTGCTCAAGCGCGGTGCAGCCTGAGAATGCGCTTTCCCCGATTTTCGTCACAGATTCTGGAATGGTAATCTGTTTCAGCGAAGTACAGCTTCTGAAAACATGATTGCCGATTTCCGTCACAGAATCCGGAATGACAACCTGCTCAAGCGCGGTACAGTTTTCGAATGCGCAATTCCTGATTTCCGACACAGAATCCGGAATGACAACCTGCTCAAGTGCGGTACAGTCATAGAATGCGCATTCCCCGATTTTCGTCACAGATTCTGGAAGGGTAATCTGTTTCAGCGAAGTACAACTTCTGTAAACATGATCACCGATTTCCGTCACAGAACTCGGAATGGTGATCTGCTCAAGCGCGGTGCAGCCTAAGAATGCGCATTCCCCGATTTTCGTCACAGATTCTGGAATGGTAATCTGTTTCAGCGAAGTACAGCTTCTGAAAACATGATTGCCGATTTCCGTCACAGATTCCGGAATGACAACCTGCTCAAGCGCGGTACATTCATAGAAAGCGGTACTCCCGATTTTCGTCACAGAATCCGGAATAGCAACCTGCTCAAGCGCGGTGCAACCCACGAAGGCATTCTCGCCAATGGCTGTCACGGCTTTTTCGTCAATGGTGGGCGGGATACTCACTTTCGTGTCGCTGCCGGTATACTTTGTGATGGACAGCGTGCCGTCCTCGAGCACCTCGGTCTCAAAGCTTTCCGCGCTGGTATAAGCAGACGCAGATGCCGGTGTTGCAGTCGGCTCAGCGGACGGTGTATCGGTCCGTGCGGCGGTCGGTGCAGGCAGCAGCCTGCCGTCCATTGCGCTGTTGACGGCAAGGAAACTGCAGCCCGCCAGCAGCGCGGCAGCGATGGCGATAACCGGTGCCTTGCTGCGTGCCGGTTTCTTCTTATCGTCAGAATGGGTATCGGGCAGGAACTTATGCAGCTCGGCCATCAGCTCGGCGATACCCGGATAGCGGTCTCCTGCATTGAGGGCCATGCCGCGCATAATGACTGCCTCCAACGCTTCGGAGACGCTTCCATTCAGGGTGTGAATCGGCGGCATGTCGTTGGAGGTGTGCATGCGCAGCTGGCAGTCCATCGGTGGCTGCCCGGTCAGCGCGTAGTACAGCGTCGCGCAGAAGGCATACTGATCCACGCGCGCGTCCGTGACTGCCACCATGGCATACTGCTCCGGCGGCGCGTATCCGGGCGTGTAGACCAGCGAGCCGAGGCTCATCGTCTCGCTGCTGACAATGCGCGCTGCACCGAAGTCCAGCAGCACTGTCTCCCCCGTGTCCCGTCTCACCATGATGTTGTCCGGCTTCACGTCCCGGTGCATGACACCGCGCGCGTGCAGAGCCTCCAGGGCCGAAGCGATGGGGTCGAGCAGCGTAAGCACCTGCGCAAGCGGCAGCCCTCCCTTGTTCTCTTCCACAAGGACAGTCAGCGTCTTGCCGTCGATGTACTCCATGATAATGTACAGCGTGTTGTTGACTGTCAGCGCATTGTAGACCTTCACGACGCCGGAAATGCTGCCCAGCCCTGCAGCCATGCGGCCCTCACGCAGCGCGCTCTCGTAGCCGCGCCTGAAATCCCCAATGCGGTCGGAATACGCCGATAGCGAGACGGACTGTGTATCGCGCATGGCCAGCTCCCGTGGGAAATACTCCTTGATCGCGACAACGCGGTCGAGAATGCGGTCGTAGCCGATATAGGTCACGCCAAAGCCGCCGTGACCGCGCATCTTGCCGACGAGATACTGGTTTTGCAGCACAAGTTCCGGCAAATAGCCCGGGCCGTTGTCGCGAATGTGGTTGTCGTGACCACAATACGGGCAGACGGCCTGCGCTGAAGCAACAGGCCGCATGCAGGCAAAGCAACGGAAAGTCGATTCATTCATAGCAAAGCCTCCTGAAAGCCGATCCTAAACTGACAGCAGGGTGAAACCCGAGGAATGCTCTGATACGGGATGTCCCCCTCAGCAAAGCCAAAGCAAGGCGTCAGATCATCCGTTGGGTCAGCAACACGGCCTGAAGTTATAAGGGTTGATATAGTATCTTCATCATACTACTTCGTTCTCCAAAAGTCTATAAGAATTGAGGGGGAAAGTTGACAGTCTGTGGATATCCCTCCGAAGGATTACTGCATAAACCCGGGCGAAAAGTCGAATGGAGCAAAGGAAAACCGGGAAATCCGTCGAAGTGTTTTACAGAATATCAATCATTCATAAGCTGCCATCCGTTGGAATCAGGCAAGGCCTGACCGCAGAGGGAGATGAATGCGAAAGGAAGATGCCTGTGCGCTGCCCATATTGCTCAACAGAGCTCAATAGCACCGCCGATCGGTGTCCGCGCTGCGGAAGAATGCTGCGTCAAAATGGAAATGCCGCCTTTTTCATGCATGTGCAGAAAGGGACACTGAGCATCGGTGAGATTTTGTCCGATGCGCCGAGAAGGCACAGCCATCAGGAGCTTGTGGATTCTCTGACGCGCCGTCATGAGCCGGGAAGGAACATGCTGGCTTCATGGCACAAGCCGTGGATATTTCTGCGTGTGTTCCTTTTTCTCTTTGCCACTTCAGCAATACTGTATGGCCTGATTAAGCGGCCATTTGCGCTTAACCTGTACATTTCGCTGGGTTCTTTGGTTATTCCGCTTACGCTAGCAATCTTCATCTGGGAAATGGATATCCCCGCCAACGTGACTCTGCTCGACATGCTTTTGCTTCTGATGTTCGGCGGACTTCTGTCCATGCTCTTTGCCATGGATTGGAATGCGGAGGTCATCAGGAACAAGAACTATGCCTATCTGGCCGGTTTTACGGAAGAGCCAGCCAAGCTGCTGGTCTGCATCCTGTTCATGTGCCTGAGCAAACGGCGCTTCTATGGATTGGATGGACTGGCCATCGGCGCGGCCGTCGGCGCAGGCTTCGCTTTTATGGAATCAATCCAGTACGTATACCTCTACAACTCGATCTCGCTGGTGCTGATGCGAGGCATCCATGCGATCAACTCTCATATTTTGTATACGGCACCCTATACCGGTATGCTCGCGATGGTGATGAATGGCAAAAAGCTGCAGAGCAAGCACCTGACAGATCTGCGTTTTCTGACGATTCTGGGATGTTGCATACTCTCCCACGTCATCAACAACTCCTATATTGATTTCTTTGTCTTGGAAACGGTGTCGGTATTCTCTTTCTCTGTTAAAGATATTCTGAATACAATATTCATCTGGTCTGTCTTTCTGTTTGTGATGAAGACCGGTATTTGCGAGGTATTGAATCATCCAAAGAATAACGGCGTTGCGTGGAAAATGCCAACCGGGAGGATCGAAGAGCACACAGCGATACGCCGCAGTCTTTACGGAACAAACGGAGAGTATTCCCAGCGCAGCATTTCACCGAAACCGGGGGATTCTTTGATTCTGGGGCGCAACCCTTCAAAGTGCCATGTGTGTTTCAGCAACCCGAAGGTCAGCGGCGTGCATTGCGGACTTTACTGTACGGCGAATGGTTTGGAGGTTTGCGATCTGGGCTCCAGAAACGGTACATATGTCAACGGAAAACGCTTGATGCCCAATCAGCGCATCATTGTGCGACCTGGTGACACAATCTGTCTCTACGATGAAGAATTCGTTGTGTGTTGATGGTCTTCACCGACCGGTGCCTCGCTTGTGTGCAGCGCTTCCAGCAGAAGTTCCGCCGCCTTCCGATAGTCAGGCATCTGCAGCTCAAACAGCTGATTTTTCATCTCGACGCTCCTCCTTCCCCGTACGATACCTTTCCTGCAGCACATTTCCCGCTGCCGATGACCGAAGCGCTCAGTGCGTCAGCCAGTCGAGTGCATCCGCCGAGGTGTAACGAAGGCCATTGTCCTTCGCATACTGGAGCGCATAGGCACTGCGCCCGATGTCAATAATCAGATTGGACGCGGAATCGAAAGCATCCTCTGCGATCCAGGTGACCCTCTCCGGGATGGCGATTGCAGCAAGGGATGTACACTCCGCAAAAGCCTTGCTGCCAATCTCAGCCAGCGAATCAGGCAGCGCGACGGCGGAAAGGGAGGCGCACCCATAGAAAGCCCATTCGTCGATGGATGTGACAGAATCGGGGATCCCGACAGTTGTCAGGGCAGTGCAGGCTTCAAACATCCCTTCATTGATAGTCGTGACAGAATCAGGCAGGGTGGCAGAGGCAAGCGCACCGCAATTATGGAAGATACTATCTCCTAATTCCTCAACGGAGTTGGGCAGCTGAACATCGGTCAAGGCGGAGCACCAGCCAAAGGCAGATATCCCGATCCTTGTGACAGAGGCCGGGATGTTGATCGAGGCAAGCTGCTCCGCCAGCTCGAACGCGCAGTCTCCGATCTCTGTCACAGAATCCGGAATGAAAATCTCGGTAAGCTGGCAGGAGCTGAACGCGTAATCATCAATCACAGCGATCCCATCCGGGATGCGATAGGCGGTTCCCGGTTTGCCGCCCGGATAGGCAACCAATGCTTTATCCGCTTTGAGGAACAGCACGCCGTCGATCGATGCCAGCGTCGGATGCTCGGGCGACACATGGATCGATTGCAGATTCGTGCAGAAGGCAAACGGATTCGCCCCAAGCTCATGCACAGTATCCGGAAGGCTGACCGAAACAAGGGCATCACAGCAGGCAAATGCGCGATTGCCAATTCTTGTGACAGACCTGGGAAGGATCACAGCTTCCAGGGATGTGCATTCAAAGAACGCAAAATTCCCGATATCGGTGACTGAATCAGGGATTGCGGCAAAGCGCAGCGATTCGCAGCCGTGGAACGTGGAATCTGCGATCCTCGTCACCGAGCGCGGAATAGCGGCATAAGCCAGCGCTGTACAGGAAGCGAACGCGTCCTCGCCGATTTCCGTGACTGAATCTGGCATGGAGATGTATTCCAGGGAGGCACACGAATCAAAGGCGCGTTCCTCGATGCGGGTTACCGTTGCGGGAAGGTACAGCGAAACAACCTTCGAAAAGCGGTCGAGCGTTCCTTTGCCGATCACCGTAACCGCTTTGCCGTCCAGCATGTCCGGCAGGACAAGATGCTCCGCATCCCCCAGATATTCGTCAATCCGCACCGAACCGTCGTCCTGCACGGTGTATCGATAATCTCCCGATTTCATTCTCGCGCCTGTTTCCGCTGCCACAGCACCCGCTGCGCAGGCAAACAGCAGCACCACAAGCAGAACAAACGCACATCCGTTCCTTCGTTTCATAAACTGGCCTCCTCTTCGCGTTTCTGATTCATTTTCTTCTGTGCTTCTTTCAGGGTCAGTTTCATTGGTTCCTCCTCCTTACGGCTGACAGCGTGCCCGAGGTGGGCTTTATGCCTGTGCCGATTGATGGGAATGAGGATAACATATCATCCTGGCGGTTCTTGTTTTCCGTTTCCATTGTCAGCCAAGCCTGTCCGCTGTGGCTTTGTCCAGCTCCCCGTCATAAAACTTATCCAGAACAGACTGGAAGCGAGCGTCCTCCGTAAGCAGCCAGAACAAGGTCATGGAAGCACGGATGTGATTTTTGCAGCGACAGTCGCCAAGCTCACTGATAGGCCTCTGTGTATTCAGGAGGATTTCCGTCGCTTCCAGAAGGTCTTTTGAAAGCACCGGGTGATTCCAGTAGGCCAGCGCTTCATCCCGGTCCCAAAGTTCAAAATAATCGTAACATGTGGTGCCCCGGAGTCGCGGAAACAGAAGATCCTCCGGCTTTTGAGCATACTGGGTTGCCAGATTCCATTCATTCAGTTTTTGAAGGTTTTTCGAATGGCATTCTACCCGTTGGTGCTCAAACCTATCAAGGGAGTAATGATGGCCTCCCACCCGATAGACCTGAAAAGGGCCGGTGAACTGACCATTCTTATCCACATAGGCGTATAGGGTTACCTCTTCCTCGTCTTCCATGCCAAAGCCGTCGTCATCCGCCCAGTACCTTCCGTCAGGCTGGATATTCCAGAGCATGAGCCAGCCATTTTCCCGCTTTTCAAAGCTGGTTCTGAAATGAATTTGAGGCTTCAGGGCACGGGGCGATACCTGCTTTGTCCAAAATTCCTCCTCAACGATGCCGGGAAAGTCCTGAATATTTCCATCGGAATCCACCAGCTGCTTTCGGATACCCTGTTCCTCATCCACAAAGCAAACAGCAGAATCCTCCCCGGGCCTGCGCACGCCAAATACTACGGTTTCTGTCAGATAAGGCCCTTCCGGTTTTGGATTGATCTCAATGGGAGCAGTCGCTTCCGGTGTCACAGGGCGAGTCTCAGTTTTGGATGCAAGCCTGGTTTCTTCGGCAATAGATTTCGCTTTCCTTTTGAATAGCCTGTCCAACAGTCTCATCCTTCAGCACCCCTTTTCGAGACAATGATATACCTCTTCCTGATAAGGTTCCACATTTTCATCCAGGTTTTCATCATGCAGCACGCACGCTTCATAAAAGTGCGTCAATCATCGGTTGTCTTCCTTCTCGACAACGTACTTGGCCACCTTATACAGCCCGTATACCGCAGCACCCCCGATGGCTGCGCCGGTTGCAATCGGTGCCACAACCGGATTAAACGCCATCATCCAGCCGAGCTTCACGCCGGTCTTTCCGGACATAGGAAAGTTATCCAGCTTTTCTCCCACCACATCCATGGTGTCAACAAAATCTCTGACGATCTGCTTCATATCGTTCTTCCTTTCTGTGCTGTATTGTTCTGTGTCTGCAGGAACGCTGTACCTACAATACCACGAGGGATGAAAGGTTTTGCCATTCGTTTCCGAACCGCCTCTGCCGCTGGTGCCTGCCATGTTCATTGGAACAAGGTTATTCTAGCACGAGGCGCAGGAAGGCTTTGCAATTCACTTCCGGCTGCCTGCACCGCTGCTGCCCGCCGTGTTTGCTGGTGCAGGGGGGACGTCTGCCGCAAGATCTCCTGAACAATAGAAGCCATAAGCTGCGTGAAATGAAAGGACGCATGTGCGATAATATTGAGAAAAACGACCCCTGACCAGAACCTCTTCTCCTGCCTGGCGGCCTCGGATGAAACGTCCGGAAACGTATTGCAAATGACGCGGCATGACAGGTGTATATTCTGTTTATGCGGAATGGCAAAGGGCATCGGCCGGTTGCCCTGTCATCTCAGCGTGCCGCAACGCCCGACGCTTCAGTTCAAAGCAAATGGGCAGCCAGGAGAGAGTGAGGGAATATAGTGATGATCTACAAGATGTTTTCTTTGGTGACAGCGTTGGTGCTGTTGGCTGTGCAGGCATTGATTCCAATAGCCACCGAATGCAAATTGTGCGGAGGACAGGGAATCTGCATGGACTGTCTCGGCGTCGGAACCTTCGAGTGCTTTGATTGCATCGATGGGCAATGCTTTGTCTGTGAAGGAGGCAGGTATCGGATAGGCATGGATGCCGAAGGCAACCACATCTACAAGGATTGCTCCCTGTGCACAGATGGCCAGTGCAATCGCTGCATGGGCACAGGGCGGATGGATTGCCCGTATTGCCATGACGGCAAGTGCCTGGTCTGCAGAGGAAAGGGCCATTGGTAATGCAAAGCATTGGTCATCCAGTATGGGGGAACAAATGAAGGACAACGGCATGGTGCTGGCATCCGAATCGAATAAAGAAGATCAGTGAGATACGGAAGACTGGAGCGACATCGCTGCCATCAGTGCAGATGGACTTCATTCGGTGGACCTGAGAGCAAACGCTGCCCCATGATTGTTGCGATGAACTGATGCTCCGTGTCCAGCAAAGGCTGTGGCAAGGTCTGAGCAGACCAATAGACAATGCGATAGAAATCGAGTACGGATTGGAAATGATGATCCAATCCGTACTCGTCGTGAATCTGTTCAGGTGTTGGCTCACTGGCAGCAAAGGATATAGGCAGATGACTCCAGAGAAAGAAACGCCGGCTCATATGTGATACTTGCGCATTCGAGTGTATCCCATTGCAGCATCAGTCCCTGTTGATCGTAAACCAGCGCGTACTTCCAGCCCTCCTCGTCGCTACCCTCCAGATTATAGATTGTTGCACCGATATCGAGTAGCATCTGGGCATATTCGTCAAAGAGTTTTAGTGGCACATTGGAATCCCAAAGGGTCATCGTCTTTGGCAGCCCCTCGGGGTCCTCGCTGTATACGAAAACGGTGGAATCCTCCGGATAGAGCCAGTCGGACGGCAGCGGTGCCATGGACGGCATGCCGTCGATGACCAACGCGTCAGTCTTCAGTGCGTCCAGATCACCTTGCTGAATGCGTTCGTACACCTGATCGGCAACATAGCGATTCTTTCCAGTCCACTTTGACCACTGGCTTTGCAGGTCTGCAACGGCGTCATCGATTTGTACAAAGCGCATGACGAGTGTATAGCTGTCTGACTCCCAATCTGACCGGACGCTGCTCAGCGCGGGATAGCGCTGCGGCATGGCCTCCCATAATGCGCCTGCCTGTGCGGAACCTGCAATGGGCAGAAGCAGATAATTCACCATGTCGCATACATACTGCATTTCCAAAGCCATCAGCTGCCGGTCGATCTGCTCAATCTGGTACATAATGTTCAGATGCTCTCGGTGCAGAAGCGCCTCCTCCACCCGAGCCTCATAACGGCGCAGGTTGTCACATGCATCGTTGACAAAGATCGGAATCCCCTGCAGCTCCATCTCTACCGCATCCGTTTCAACCCCCAACTGTATCAGCGTGTGGATTTCCTCGTCCGACAGGGAAAACGCCGGCGCCGTCAGATCATTGATCGCCTCCTGTCCCTGATCGCTGGCGATGCGCAAACTGAGCAGGCTCTCATAATCCTGCCTCTCATAGAAGCTTTCCACCGCCTGATACACGCCCGCGCGAATTGCATAGAGCTGTTCATTGAACGCAAGATAGGCATCCAACTGGTCGATCAGCGCATCTATAGCGCTGTCTGTTTCGGCAAGCGTCGGGCACGTCATCAGCAGCAGTACCACCGCCATCCATGTGCAAAGCAGCTTTTTCATAGTTGTCTCTCCCCATACTCCTCTATTTCCTCGATTTTGCTCATGACAGACAGGCGATCGATTCCATCTTTTGCCTTCTGTCTCGTTCTCTTTGCCTGCTCCAGGGCCTGAAGCACCCCTCGGGAGGTGTCCACGGATCGATCCTTCTGGCCTGAAGGAAGGGAGCGCAGACCTGTGTCATAGCTCAGACGCTGCTCCTTGTCCATGCCCTCCACATGGGGCACAGCGGCGAGCTGATCCAGCAGCCAGGCCACGTCTGCGTCCGCATTCAGCAAAAAAAGCAGGGCATCGTCGAATTCATCCTTCTTCGTCGATGTATCGCCTTGCAAAGCGAGCTGGTAAGCCCGAATGTAACGGTCGTATTCCGCCTGACGCTCCACGGGCAGCGCCAGCAGCGCCGCAACGCTCTCAAATTCCAAGGGCTTGCCGGACCAGGGAATGACGTCCGCGTCCTCCTCCAACAGTGAATTGAATGCCATCTGCGCCTCACGTGTGTCTACACTGCCCAACTGCGCAATCCGTTCTGCGCAATCCTTCGGATCCATCTTCCCGGACAGCATATCCAGCATCGCCTCATATTGCAGGCCGGAGCGTATATATTGCGTCGCCATTGCATCCATCACCGCAATGCTCTTTCGTTCGTCATAGGGCCTGGGCTTCAGCCAGGTATTGTAGATGAACAGCCCCGCGCACGCCATCAGCACAGCGGTCAGGCAGGCCGTCAGTCCCGCGCGCGCCTTCCGCGACCGGATGCGCCGTTCATTCTCCTTGGACAGGCCAATCAAGTGATCCTGAATGATCTGGTGGAGAATATGATAGCAGCCATCCTCGCCCCTCACCAGCAGCCCCATTTGCTGCCAGAGCATGTGCTGCACGATCTCGCCATACCAGGCCTCCGCGCTCTGCATCGCATCGCCCAGGATCTCAGGGCTGTGACCGATCCACTGCGGAAACGCCCGCAGCAACACTCTTCCTCGGAGGAGACGATGACATCGTCTGACCGTCTGATACAGCTCCTGGTCATTCAGGGGCCGTCCGCGCCGCTGGATTTCCCTGGCAATGGCCGGCAGAACCAGCCGGACAGCAGCCTCCATCCGGTAATCCACCGTGCAGTCCCTGTCCGCTGCTGCCTTCTGGCAAAGCGCATTTAGATAGCCGTCGATCAGCGCGCCCCTCGACTGGCACTGTACCTGCCCGCCCAGGTTTCCCGCGGTCTGAATGTACAGGGACAGCATAAGCGGCGTCTGCAGCAGCTGACGCATGTCGGCGCTTTCCGGCAGCAGCAGGCCGTGTGCTGTCAACGCCGACAGGATGTCCTGCTCATCCAGCGGAACCATGGCAGCGCGATTCAGCGTCAGCCCGTCCGGCACGGTTCGGGTGGCGATCACCATGCGCAGCGCACTGTAGCTGGACAGCCGGCAGATTTCTGTCAGCAGCGCGGATGTATCGCCGGTAGCTTCATTCAGCCCATCCATCAGAAGGAGCAGTTGAACCGGCCTGCTGCTGTGCTCCGGACCGGGATTCAGCAGCGCAATCAGCGCATGGCGCGCGTCTTCCATAGTTTGGGTTCTGGCATCAAAGCGCAACTCCATGAGGATGTGATCGAGAATGAAGCTGGGTTCGCCCCGCTTAACACCCATGAGTGGCAGATAGATGATCGCCGGCTTAGCAGAGGTATAGCGGCTCGTACCGGACAATGCTGATCGAAGCAGCGCAGTGGATTTACCCATACCGCCGTCGCCCACAAGAAACGCAGACGCACCGCTGTCGCTGCATGCCGCATCGATCCAGGCCCGGGCGGACATGGACGCGCCGCCTGTCTCCTGGATTCGCAGCGGATACAGCCTGCTCTCTTGCTCCACATAGCACAGCGACGGGTTTTGCCGGATCAGGCGCTGCACGCCCCTGCGTCCCGCCTCCCACAGTGCCGCATGGGTCACGCCAACGCCTGCCAGGCGTCGCTCCAGTTCTTCCAGATCCCGAAGCATCGCCGCGCAGGAGCGATAGCGCCTGTCGGGCAGCACACACAGCCCCCGGCGCAGAATGGCAGCAATCTGCGCCTTTACTGTGGCCGGCGCGTCCCTGAGCAGGGGACTGTCAAGGGCGTCAGGCGGGGTTTTTCGGCTCAGCTGCACAAGCGTGGGTGGGATGCCCGTCAGCATGGCATAAAACACACAGGTGACAGAAAAAAGGTCTGTACACGGGCCAATGGCACTTACTATTCCTGTACGTACCTCCGGCGCGGTAAAGCCCTCCTTGGCGCTGAAATAGATGCTGTTTTGCCCAGCCAGCTCATCCCGGTCATGGATGCTGTTGTAGTCAATCAGCAGCACCCGCTCCAGCTCGCCCTCCCCGATGAGCAGCACGTTCTCCGGGCTGATGTCCAGATGCAGAAACCCCTGATCGTGCAGCACGGAAAGCGCCAGGAGCAGCTTGCGCATGCGCTGAAGAATCACCGACAGCGATTGCAGCGTATGGCTGCGGATGGCCTTGTCCAGGCTGCGTCCACCGGAATAATCCAGAAGCGTGTAAAGGGTTTGATTCAGGGGGTATGTATTCAGGTTGCCCCCGATCTGATCCGGGAACTGCGCCAGCAGCTTCAGGTGGATGCTGTTGCCCCGCTCAAAGCTGCGCTGATGCAGCGCCCAGGCTTCCTCGCCGTTCGCATCCCTGCAGATGCAGCCCCGCTCGTCGCGCCAGATATGCCCGCCCGGGTCGTAGGGAAACAATTCCTTGATAAGTACCCGGTGCCTTCGCTGACGGCTCGTCGCATCCTGATATTCGCCTTCATATACAATGGCATTGGAACCGCACCCGATTGTTCTGACGATCATGCAGTCCATGCCCGGAAAGAACAGCCGGTCTCCCGGCTTCAATTCTGCCCTCTGATCCATCTGATCACCTCCGCGTCTGGCTGCATGATATCACAGAAGCGAACAGCGCTTTGCAAACGCTTTCCTCTGCGCTACTCCTCCAGATGCGCAGCGGCGAACAGCACCTCCAGCACATGGGCAAGCTGCTCGTTCAAGCCGTCCATAGTTTCGGTGTCTGCGCTGCTGCGCATGCAGTAGAGCATCAGCCAGTCAAAGGCGTTGCGCGGATCCAGCTGCCGGAAGCCGCAGTCGGCCAGCATCTGGTTCATGCGCATCCGGGTGGAGCGGAACGCCGCGTCGGCAGATTCCTCCGCGGGCCAATTCTCCTCACCACAGGTATCGTCCTGCAGCCACTCGTCCTCGTCCGCATCGCCGTCGTCTGTGGCGAGGAAAAGCAGCATCAGCACCTTGCGTGTCACATCCGCCTTGCGGTTCTTTATCCGGGACAGGACGATCTCGTCCGGCCAGTCGGAGAGCACGCAGCGCTTCTTGTCCTCCAGCTTTTTCCCGTCCCGCGCTGAGGGCAGCCTCTTGTCCAGATATCTCTCGACAATCTCGCGGGTCGTATAATGGCGTTCCTGCTCTCCGTTGAGCGATTCGGGCTCCTCCAGCACCTCCATCATGGCTGTAAAGTGCTGATAGGCGGTGTTATGCAGTCTGCCCAGTTTGCTCGCGGCTGCGCGCAGGTATTCCCGCAGTTCCTCCTCCGTCTGGCAGCGCTGCGCCTCCTGACGGATCAGGGGCGTGAAGCTCTCCGTCATGCTGTCGTCCGCGACAGCTCCGGGCTTCACCCTGTCATACAGCGTGCGGGCCTCCGGATAGGTCATTCCCCTGTCAAGCGCATAGGCATAGACCAGCTCCCGCGGCTCCCGCCAGTGCACACCGGCGTCGCCGGACGCAGCCAGAAACGCATCCGCTCTCTGCGCGTCCAGGCGCAGGACGAAGCACAGCTCCAGCAGATCCTCCCGCCGGGCGGGCTGATACTTCCCGCTCAGCCAGCCGCGAACCTTTTTATCAATGGATTCCCTGCTGCGGCTACTGTCGTTGGCACACAGGCCGTCCACCAGCAGACTGCGCAGACTGCCTGCATCCGCAAACGCGGCCAGCATGTCTCGGAAGCTGCGAATCTGCACCTGCTCCATCAGCACATCCGCTGCAGACTGCGCAGACAGCCCGTCTGTCGTCGCAGCGGCGTATGCGGCGCTGGAGAGCGTGGTCATCCGGGAGCCATAATCCATATCCATGCATGTCACCTGAGCTTTCTGTACCCTTATGTATTCAAACGGCTTGGCGCTGACCGCTCCGCCGCATCGCAACGTTACAGAAATAATTCGCTTTCATTCATAGTTTTCCTTTGGCATGCCGGAGAATCCTGCGGAAAAAGCATCGCTCCGGGCAATGCCGGCCCGGCAGACCTGCATCAGCGCGAGCCATGCACGCACAAAAAAGGGAACGCAGGCCGGTGAACACCGGTGGTCTGCATTCCCCTGAGCATGTGATCCCCGCATGGGCAGGCGGGAGGATTACCAGCTTGTGTAACCCTTCCCCTTGCACGTGGAGCACTTCCTGTTTCCCTTGCAGAAATAGCATTTCGTTCCATAGGAGGAGCCGAGAAGGCTGACGGAATCGCCCTTGCCGCTGCCATTGCAATACTTGCACACGCGGTTTCCGTGGCAGGAAGTGCAGACGACATACTCCTTGCCATTGACCATGATCAGCTCACGCTGTCCCTTGCCCTCACAACTGGAGCACAGGCCGCTGCCCTCACAGATGTTGCACATTCTGCCAGTGGAGGTTCTGCCGCTGCCATTGCACTTGCGGCACAGCGTCCCACCGTGGCAAGTAACGCACTCGATCCAGTATCCGTCGGTGCTCTCTGCGGCGCTTTCTGCCTGGAAGCTGGCTTTTGCGCTTGCCTGACTGGAACAGCTCGTCAGGCCCATCAGCATCACCATCAGAGCAAGCATACTCAAACCCATCTTTGCCATCTTCATTGTTAATTCCTCCGTTTCTGATTTTGCTTGTCTTCAGACTCTGTTACCCATGATATGGCGGTGTATTCTAGGGACACGCACGAATCAATTTAGCGTATCAGCGCAGGGGTAATTAATCGGAAGAGATTTAGTCCCAGCATAATGAAGCTTGCGACCGAGAGCTTTTCGCCAGACAATTTCTTTTCTTTGACGAACAAATATCCGAAAAAACTCAGAAAAAAGGCGGTCGGGGTCAAAAGCAGGTTGGTCTGCCAGGGCGCAATCAGCGCCGCAATGGAAAACACAAATCCAGCAATAGTCAATCCATTCGTTTTCATCATGGTATCTCCTCAATGTACGTTTTTGATTGCTCATAGTCAAGCAGTGCAGGCATGCAGCCTCGACCAGGATCCGGTACAGGCTTATTCTATCAGATAGCTCATGGAGATTTTGACTCTCATTTCCAACTACCCAGGCAGGCACACCCCTTGAACACATCATACCATGAGGCTCGGGAAGGCTTTGCAATTTGCTTCCCGCCGCCTGCACGGTTGATGTCTGTCGTGTCCGCTGGTACAGACAGCCAATGAACAGGCTGTTGGCGGTTCCTCTGTTTCTCTATTCTGTGATTCTGCGCGATTCTTCCGAAGGCTTGTGGCACGAGTACAGGGCATGCGCCCGTCTATCTCTTTCCGGTACCGTCGCAATACGTGCACTTGCCAGTACCGGAACAATCGCGGCACTTCGCCGTACCATTGCAGGACGGGCAGGTGTTCTTTTTGTCCCCAACACGAATCTTTCCATTGATACAAGGATGTGTGCCGTATACATACGGGCACTTCTTCAGGCCGCCGCACAGTTTGCATTTCTTGTTGCCGCGGCAGATGGGACATGTCTTTGCGGACGAACCGCTGTTGTTTGTGCCGGAAGCCGAATCATAGAGAATTGTGTTCAGCGCAAAACCTTTGTTGCGGCAATACGGACAGTTCGCGCCCTCGCATTCTGCGTATTGATAGGAGAAGGAAGCAAAGCGTACCTGCAGGCCGGAGGTCAGGCTGGTATAATCATTGCGATTATGCAACAGGTTTTTCGCAATGAAATTGAAGGGAATCTTTGACTGCGGACGCAGAATGAAGTTTTCCGCGATATCGTCATTGATGTTGATGGAACAAAGCTCCAGGCCAGCGGAGTCGGTGATCACCATCACGGCGTCCTTCATGCCGACGAGATCGTATGCACTGTTGAGGTTTGCAACGCATCCCTGTATATACAGCTTCTGGCCTTCCCAGTGATAGTTATCAACCTGGTAGACGATGCTCTCTCCGACCATATCCTCGCCAGAATCCGCAATTGCGGACAAAGGGAGCAACATCACAAGGAGCATCAGCCCCAGAATGGCGGACAGCAGTTTCTTCATCATACAACACCTCCAAATGTACTGATTGCAGATACCTGCGTAATGCAGTTTTCATTCAATGTCGCCGGTGCGGATATCCCGGCTGATCAGCATGCTGCTCTGTAAGCCTCCTTGGCTTCCTTCATGGCCTGACGCATATTGATCCCGCTGCAAGCCTTCCGAACCTGCTCCTTCATCTCTGTCTCGTTCATATTTTCCATCTTGCGCAGTCCCAGCGCAGCCGCCATCTTCACAAAGATGATACCTGCCAGATACACGCAGCCAAAGTTGGCAATGGCTGTCAGCGTTGACGCGGCGAGGGTACCCACGCCAGGGATGAATGAGATCGCCGCCGCAGCCACCAGGGACGCCGCCACCGAGGCACCTACATCTGCCACCACTGCAGAGGCGACTGCGCGAATCAGGCCATTGCTGAGCTTAACGCCCATGGCTTTGGCCAGGCGGCCGTACATGGACACCGTAGAGGTGACTGCGATGCCCATCGCAATGACGCTGCCTGCGCCCGGCAGGGCACCTGAGGCTGCGGCACTAATCGCCGTAGCCGTCGCATGACCCATCACGATATCCGCAATCTCTTCTGCATTGACCTCACGGCCGATCTGCCGGATGTTCTGGTTCAGTTCATTGATTGTTACCTTCAGGATACCACCGGGAATTGCACTCATGTTGACTGCCTCCTTCATTGTTCTTCTTTGCTCTCGTCCCTTTGGACGTGCTCATCATACACCACACATTTTCTCTGTTTTGCAGCGCGTTTCCCGACTGCCCAGAGAGAATACCGAAAAGAACGCAGAAATTGCAGGAGTCTACGAGTGAGTCTCTTTTCTCCGATGATGATATCTCCGTGATAGAAATCTGGCGTAATACCTCCTCAAGAGAAGATTCACCAAGTTTTCTGCACCAGGGAAGCTGTTCAGTCAAGCCTTTGCCGCGTTGATGCGATAAGCTTTCATCGTCATTCTTTATCATAACGCGCCTCCGCTGCGTTGCATTGTGCGGCCATCAGTTCTCTTACAATGCGCTTTGGGAGGAGTTCTGTTCATAGCTGATGTCTTGATCCGCACTGGCCAAGCAGGCAGATGCGCGTGAAAAAACGACAACGTCTGTCAAACGTAACCCGACTTTTATTTCGGGTTCATTGACAGGCATTGCCGTTTGCTATTAAAGCTTATTTGAATAATACCCCTTGACAAAACTGTTTGTGCTCTGAGACTACGTTTTTTCCTATAGAATGGGATACGTTGGGCTGCCGCCCAAACCCGCTTGGGGCGCTGCCCCAAACCCCGCAAGGGATTT
>JBJDYI010000271.1:0-5546 GCA_051867165.1 Faecousia sp.
ACGGCAAGGTTCTGGATATGGCGCTTTACAGCATGACCCGCACCACCGAAGCCTACCCTGTCCGCAGACTCACCAGAGAAGAAATCCCGATGGCATTGGAGCTGTGCTGGAAGGTGTTCTTGGAGTTTGAAGCACCTGAGTATTCACCCGAAGGGATCGCGACGTTCCGGGCCAGTCTGGATGATAAGGAGCGTAACCGGCAGATGGATTTTTACGGCGCCTTTGACGGAGATACGCTTGTGGGCGCACTGTCCATGAGAGCACCCCAGCACATCGGAGGATTTTTTGTGGATGCGGCCTATCAGCGCCGGGGGATCGGCAGACAGTTGTTCGAGGCCATGCGGCAGGACTATGCTCGTCAGGTGTTCACCGTCAATTCCTCACCCTATGCGGTGGAGGTCTACCGTCATCTGGGATTTGCGCCAACCGGCAGGGAGCAAACCGTCGATGGCCTGCGGTTTACGCCCATGCAGTACAGCGCACATGTTGATCAGGAGGACGCGAAATGACAGTAGCTAAAGTAAACACGGAAGCAAGGAAAAGACGGATCGCTGATCTGTGGATCATCGGAATTGTCAGTTTCCTTGCCCTTGGGGGCGTCGTTTTTGCCATGCAAAACGGAATGAACGACTTTGCAGGCGACCACGGTATTCCCATTGTTCTTCGGGCACTGGTGATCGGACTGTGCGGCCAGTTTGCGGTATCCGGGCTGGGGATCTCCATCGTGTGCCTGATCCGAAAACAGCGGTTTCGGGATTTTGGCCTGAACACCAAAAATCTGGTCCCCGCCCTGCTGCTGAGCCTTCTGTGCTGCGTGCCGGAACTGACCTACTATCTCGTGCGTGGGTATGTTTCCGGCTGGTGTCTCTTTCAGGGGGTAAACACCACAGCGGAAGTCCTTGCAAGTACATTTCCCTCCAACATCATCGGGTTTCTGATCACAGCCTTGTTCTGGGGCTTCTTTGAGGGCTTCAACTATGTGGTCATCCGGGACAAAATCAGTATGTGCTTTCCAAGCAGATACCGGTTTTTCGACTGGGGCGCTTTTGTTTGCGCGGTAATGTGCATTCTTGTACATGGAGCCGTCGGCGTAACACCGGATGCTCTGGCCGAAATGGCGGCGACCTTCATTCTGATCTACGGGATGCTGATTGTTCGAAAAGAAACGGGGAACGCCTGGGGCTGCATTCTGATTTTCTTCGTTTATTGGAACGCAATCTGATGAGGTATCAGATTTTTACGCGATTCATGTTCAAAATACAAGAAATACCACTTGACTCTCCCCTTAAGGGGAGATGCTACAATCCTCCTTGTAAGGAAAAACAAGGAGGATTTTTACTATGAACGAACCATCTGTCAGCGTTAGAAACCTGACAAAATCCTTTGGAGGCCGCAAGGTAGTGGATGATTTGTCCTTCGATGTGAGAAGGGGCGAGGTCTTTGCCCTGCTGGGGCACAACGGAGCGGGCAAAAGCACCACCATTGATCTGATTCTGGGCTTAAAGACACCCGACAGGGGGACTGCGAGGATTCTGGGTATGGACGCCGCCAAACACAGAAAACAGGTGTTTGAACGGGTTGGCGTACAGCTTCAGAATACCCAGTATCAGCAGGGCATCACCGTGGAGGAAGCATGCATCGAGTATGCCTCTTTGTATGCCGACCCGGCAGACTATCCGCAGTTGCTGGAGCAATTTGGACTTGGCACCCTGAGAAAGAGCTTTGTGTCCAAGCTCTCCGGCGGGGAACGGCAGAAGCTTTCCGTTGTCCTGGCGCTGATTGGAAAGCCGGAAATCGTGTTTCTGGACGAGCTGACCACCGGACTGGATGTTGTGGCCAGGCGGGAAGTATGGCGAACCTTGAAGCAGCTGAAGGAGCAGGGACTTACGATCTTCCTGACCACGCACTATATGGAGGAAGCGGAAGCCCTTTGTGATAGAGCGTGTATCATCAAGTCGGGGAAAAAGGTTATGGAAGGCACCATCGACGAAGTCATCGCATCTTCGGGTCAGAACAATCTGGAGGATGCGTATTTGTTCTTTATGGGAGAGGAGGAGCTTTTATGAAACGGTTTTTGAGAATGTATCGGGTGGAGCAGAAGATCTTTTTTAGAACGCCGGATGTGATCCTGTTTTGTCTGGCAATGCCGCTGGTGGTATTTGTTGTGATAACAATGATCACCGGAGGTAAAAATGCCGCAGATTCGGGTCTTACCTATTTGCAAAGCGCGTATGTGGCGCTTTCCACAGTGGGAATCTGCTGCAGCGCGTTTATGAGCATACCCATCACCATCGTAGAGTGCCGCTCTCAGGGAATATTGCGGCGAATGTATTGCAGTCCCTGCTCTCCTGCCAGACTGCTTGCCTGCGATACCATTTGCAGTGGTGTGATTGCGGCTCTTTCAACCCTGATTCTGACCGTTGCAGCGGTGGTATTTTTCGGCTACCGGATGCGCGGAAACGTGTTTGCCTATATTGCTGTGTGGCTGCTGACCATGATCTCCATGTTCTCCATCGGGCTGATGGTGGCCAGCCTGTGCCGGACCACAAAATCTATGAATGTGGCCACAAGCCTGCTCTATTTCCCCATGCTGCTGTTCTCCGGGGCCACCATTCCGGCAGAGGTTTTTCCGGCAGGCTTCAGGGCTGTGGCGAAGCTGATGCCACTGGGGGTCGGAATTGACCTCTTGAAATCGGTGTCCATGGGATGCTATGATAGAATAACCGCTCCGGTGATTACCTTAATCGCCATTACTGTAATCTGCGGTACAGTCGCCGTCAAAACATTCCGATGGGAGTAAGACTATGGAGATGAAGCAAGAACACAAGCCCTGCGAAGGAAAGACAAGCGATACACTCTATAAGATCGGCATGTTCGCGGCCATGAATCATGTTACCGTCAAGACCCTGCGCTTCTACGAGGAACAGGGCCTGCTGCTGCCGGCGCTGATTCATCCGGAGACCGGCTACCGGTATTACACCCTCTCCCAGATGGCGGTGCTCCACCAGATTACCGCCTTAAAGCTGGCCGGCTTCACTCTGGAGGAAATCGCCCACATCAATTCCGGTGCCGATGAAGAAGCGGTACTGCTGAAGAAAAAGTCGGAGCTGATTGCTAAGATTGCCGACCTTACAAGGCAGATTGCCGTGGTGGACGGCTATCTTTCCAAACAGAAAACCAGACTTTCCGCTCCCGTTCTTGTAAAAACCATCCCGGAAACCACCGTGGCCTACATGAGGATCAGGCTGGAATCCTACGACTGCCTGTTTGACCGGATGCCGGAAATGGGGGCATTGATGGAAAAAGCAGGCTGCACATGCGCCCTTCCGGAATATTGCTTTACTAACTATCTGGAACCGGGGTATAAAGATGAGGATATTCTGGTGGAAATCTGCGAATCGGTCACCACGGCAAAGAAGGAAACCGGCGGACTGAATTTCAGAACACTTCCCGAAATACAGGCGGCATGCATTTTTCACAGGGGTTCCTATGGAACATTGTCGGAATCCTATGAAGTGGTTCTTAAGTATATCGAAGAAAATGGATATGAAATCGCCGGTACGATTCGGGAAAGCTATATTGATGGGATCTGGAATCAGGATGATGAAAGCGGGTGGCTGACAGAAATACAGATTCCGGTCAGGAAACTCTGTTTACCCGCATAGCATATTCTCCTGACTCTTAATTCAATTCGTCAATTCCCACCTGGTAGCAATCATCAATCAAAATATAATTATGGCCATATTTCTGGCACATTTCAAGGTAGTACGCATTGTCCTCAAGTACAGACTCTATCGTACACCATGTATCGTCTATACGCTTCTCAATTGCGTTGGCATATGCTTTAATATCGGCAAAATGCTTCTCGATATAGTTTCGGCTCATCACAAGGCAGTAATAACGCATCTCTTTCAAATACGCCTCCGAAAAATCTTCTTTCCAATGAAATGGAATATAGCTTCCCTCAACAATAAGGTTTTGCTTGTTTTCAATGGCGGTCTTTATCATCTCCCGAAGAATCGGCCACATAAGAACCTCCAGTGCATCATCCTCCTGGGGTGTTAGATTTGTGTTTCCGCTTCGTATGAGTCCCATTTTCAAAAGATCGATCGATAAATAGGGATACTTGTACTTTTCAAGAAGTTTTTGCGCCAACAGAGTTTTCCCTGTATGGGAAGCACCAGTCATTAAGATAACCATCACTTTTCCCCCATGAGATAATTTGGTAATGCCGCGTGTCCCTATTTTTCATAAGGTCACGACAGGAACGGTGTTCAAAAACGAACCAGCCCACCTCATGGCAGGCCGGTTCGGAGAAATAGGTTTACATAATTGCAAGCATATTGTACAGCTTCATCAGGCGGATATCCTCTTTGGACAGCCGGAGATTCTTTTTAAATTCCGGTGTTTCCTCCTGAATGGTTTTGCTCAGCAGAACTTTGGTAGAGGTGGGCATCAGCGGGCGGCTGGAAATGCCGAAAGCCAGCGCCCATTTTACCGGCGCGTTCATGTAAGGGCTGGGAATGCCAATCTGGTAGTGATCCATCTCCATGTTCTGGTTCTGGAGTACCAGCAGGCTTAAGGCATCGTAATGGGTCAGAGTGCCTTCGTAGAGATTCTCGCACATAGTATAGTGTTGAAAGTCCCGCACGTTCATGTACATCAGCACATGGAACACCCCCGGCTCCACCTCAGAAGAGATATCCAAAACACATCGGTTGATTTGATTTACCCGCCCATCATAATAGTACATATAAAAATGGCTGAGTCCGGTGAAGAAGGCGGGTACAGAACCAGAAGGTGCCCCGGTGTACTCCGAGGGAGGAAGATACAGCAGTTGGGTTACTTTCACATCCAGCGCCTGGGCAATGTCGTACAGGGACAGAACATCCACCACGATCTGTCCTGACTCATATTTGGAAATGCTGGACTTACTCTTGCAGACAGCCGCCGCCAGCTGTTCCATGGTCATACCTTTCTTTTTCCGGTAATACCGAATTTTTAAGCCGATTTCATGGGCAATATTCACAATCAACTCACCTCCATTTATACAAACTGCACAGTTTCCTGAGAATGTGAAAAATGCAACAATTTTCTCTTTTCCACCACATTATATAGCATAGTATTCCACAAATCAAGCATCATGCGTATCCACATGAAACAAATAGCCTTTCTTGTTTCTTCTTATGAAACTCGGGCCATTAGACAATTCTAAAAACTGCGGTATACTCACATCAGGCAACGGGCAAAGTCGGCGGCTGACGGCCTTGCCCGGAAGACAACTGAGAACAAAAAGGAGCCGCATATGAAATACAATTTCGATGAGGTGATTGACCGCAGCGCCAACCGATCCTCCAAATACGACGAGCGCGTCAAAAAGTTCGGCACTGCTGATGTGATCCCCCTGTGGGTGGCGGATATGGATTTCCGCACCGCCCAGCCCATCATCGACGCCTGCAAGGCAAAGGCGGAGGAAGGCATCTGGGGCTATACCTCCCGTCCTTCCAGCTACTTTGAAGCCGTCCAGCAGTGGGAGGTCAAGCGCA
>JBJDYI010000272.1:0-77049 GCA_051867165.1 Faecousia sp.
AATGTCAGCGCCATCAAGGAAATGATTCCCTACAAGTAAGGCAGAAGGAGGATACTGAAAAATGGCAAGAGTTAAAGGCGCAATGATGACGCGCAAGAGAAGAAATGCTACCCTGAAGCTGGCCAAGGGCTACTGGGGTTCCAAGTCCAAGCACTTCAAGATGGCCAAGCAGCAGGTCATGAAGTCCGGCAACTACGCTTTCGCTGGCCGCAAGCAGAAGAAGCGCGACTTCCGTCGCCTGTGGATCACCCGTATCAGCGCAGCTGTCGCTCCCTACGGCCTGAACTACTCCAAGTTCATGAACGGCGTCAAGAAGGCTGGCATCGAGCTGAACCGCAAGAGCCTGTCCGAGATGGCTATCAACGATGCAGCTGCTTTCGCAGCAATCGTGGAGAAGGCCAAGGCTGCTCTGTAAGAACACATTCAAGACCCTGTCTACACGACAGGGTCTTTTTGTCAATCTGGAAGGTGCGTTATGGAACTGAAGTGGATCGCAGAGCGGGAAGGCAGGTTATCTTCCTTCCTGCGGGGGGAATTGAAGATGTCCACGGGACTGATGAACAAGCTGAAATGGGGCGATGGCCTCCGGGTCAATGGGGTGCCCTGCCGGACCAATCATCCGGTCCGTCTGGGGGATGTGATTACCGTCAGGCTGGAGGAGGAAATTCCGGAATACCCGGCGGAGGACGGTCCCCTGGACATTCTCTACGAGGATGACTGGCTGTTGGCAACGGACAAACCGGCGGGAATGTTGATTCACCCTTCCCGGGCGAAAAATGACGGAACATTGGCCAACATCACCTATGGCTACTATCAGAGAACCGGCCAGCGCTGTGCCTTTCATCCCATCACCCGGCTGGACCGGGATACCTTCGGCATTGTGCTGCTGGCGAAAAATGCCCATGTACATGCCCTGCTGCAAACGCTGCCGGTACAGAAAACCTACCATGCCCTTGTCCTTGGTGGTCCGGAGCAGGAGACGGGGTCCATTGACGCGCCCATTGCACGGCGGCCCTTGCCCAGTCTGCTGCGGTATGTGGGGCCGGAGGGGAAGCCTTCGGTGACGGAATACCGGGTGCTGGAGCGGGGAGAAAAAGTCTGCAAGCTGGCGCTGACACCGGTTACCGGCCGAACCCATCAACTCCGGGTTCACTGTGCCTATATGGGATGGCCTATCCTTGGGGACCCTCAGTATGGGTCGGAGGAATCCCAGCTGTTTTCCGCAGGAATGGGGCTGCATCACCAGATGCTCTGCGCCAAACAGCTGCGGCTGCCCCATCCCATCACCGGGGAGAACCTGACGTTGGAATCTCATCTGGATGTGTAATCAAACGAACGCCCGGACATTTCGTAGTCCGGGCGAATCTTTATTTCAGCAGGTCGATGATGTCGGAAAGACAGTCAGCCTTGGCATGGAGCAGGGCAATGGTATCTTCTCCGGGCTGATCCTGATCCGGGATCATGACGGGAATACATCCGGCCCGGTAAGCTGCCAGAATTCCTGTGGGGGAATCCTCCAGGGCAAGACAGTGCGCCGCAGGCAGCTGCAAAGCGGCAGCGCCATGGAGATAGATATCCGGTTCCGGCTTTCCGTTGGGGACATCATAGACGGTGCAGAGCTTGTCAAAACGCTCCAGTAATCCATGGGCGCCCAGGTGACGCCGAATCACCGTCATGGGAGACGAGGAGGTAATGGCCCGGGGGATTCCCCGTTCATCCAGATAGTCCAGAAGTTCATAAATACCCGGTTTCAGCTCGATGCCGTGGATTTCCACAAAGGCATCCATCAACTCGATGCGGCGCTGCCGCACCTGGGGGTAGGAGATGTCGGGGCCGAAATATTCCTGAAGCTTCGCCTGCCCCGTGGCCCGGTTCAGACTCCGCATCCCCAGGGCCTGGTCCCGGGTCATGGGATAGCCCAGGTCATTGGCGGCTTCCATCCAGAACCGGGAGTAGAGTTTTTCCGTGTCCAGAATCAGACCATCCATATCAAACAGGACGCCCTGGACAGGATGCTTCCGGGGGTGATAAAGGGTTACTGCCATGATCTTCACCTCGTGTTTTTGATGCAGATATTATGACATGAATTCCCCGATTTTTCCACAAAAAATTTGTTAAGTTCATCTTAATAATCTTTCCTCTTTTATCTTAAAAAAGATGATGCTATAATAGTTTTACCGTAAGAAAAGAGAGCGTGGGAGGGACACCGATGTACAATATTCTGATTTGTGATGACCAGCCGGATATCGTCAACGCCCTGAAAATCTACCTGGCCCCGGAGGGCTATCAGCTGTTTGAGGCTTTTACCGGGAAGGAAGCGGTGGAAGTGGTGCAAAACAACGACATCCACCTGATTTTGCTGGACATTATGATGCCTGTCATGGATGGGATCATGGCCACCAGCAAAATCCGGGAAATTTCCAATGCCCCCATCATTTTGCTGACGGCCAAGTCCGAAACCGAGGACAAGGTGCTGGGCCTGAATGTGGGCGCTGATGACTATATCACGAAGCCCTTTGTCCCGGTGGAGGTTCTGGCCCGGGTCCGCTCCCAGCTGCGGCGCTATGCCCGCCTGGGCAGCAAAACGGTGGAGGAAAGCACGGAATCCATCACCATTGGCGCCATCACCCTGGACGACCGGACCAAGTCCGTTCTGGTGGAGGGAGAGCCGGTTGCCCTGACCCCCACGGAATATGCCATTTTGCATCTTCTGATGGCGAACCCCGGCAAAGTGTTTTCCACAAAGGTGCTTTATGAGTCCGTCTGGCGGGAAGCAGCCCTGGGCAGCGAAGGCGCTGTGGCAGTTCACATCCGTCATTTGCGGGAGAAGATCGAAATCAATCCTTCCGAACCCCGGTATCTGAAAGTGGTCTGGGGCCAGGGATACAAGATGGAAGGAGGCCGTTAAACCATGAAATACAGTATTCCTGTAAAATTTCTGGCGATCATCCTCTGCGCCGCCACCCTGCTGGGCACGCTGGGCAGCGGCCTGGCCCTCTTTGCTCTGACGGAAACCGGTGCGTATTCCAAGGGTTATGACAAGGTCGCGGAAGAGTATCTGGAAAGCCGGGTGGTTTCCTTTGCGCAGGCGGTCGGTGGGCGGTACGCCTCAGAATATCTGGGCGGCGCCAGCCCTTCGCTGACAGAGGACTACTACGCAACCCACTACTGGAACAATCTGTTCAACCAGAACCGGATGAACTACACCATAAAGAATGCAGATGGTGAAATCGTCCACCAGCTGCAAAATATCGACGCCGGGGAAGTGGCTCACACCTTTCAGGTGCCCATCACCTGCCGCTATATGAACGTCATCAATACCATGTCTCAGGAGGAATACCGGCAGCGCCACCCCGACCCCGAACCCACCACCCCTGTGTCGGATGCCCAGATTCTGGTGATGCCCCAGCCGGATCGGGTTTCCGTGGGCAGCGTGACTCTGGACTATCTGGACGGGCATCAGACGTTCTATGATCTGGCACCCAATCCGGGATTCTTGTATTTCCAGAATGATGGAACCCTTGCATTTAAAACCACCATGTTTGATGAAGCATCCGTGGGCGCATTCTGGAACATCAATCACATCCAGATGCGTAACCCCGATGGGGATGTGGTATATGAGGCTTATGGTGATTCCGGTTTGGTAACCGGTACTTCTCAGGCGGGGAATATTTTCGAGATGTATCTGCCTGCCGGTGAGATGACCCAGAGCGTCCCTGCGGAAACCACCGTCACCGATGAAGCCTGTGTGATCACGGATGCCATTCCACCTCAGGGCTGCACCGTCTCTCAGCTGAATGTGACCTATGGCAAGCCGGGTGAGGCGGCGATGGGCAGCGAAGGGGTTGGCGCAGATATCATTGGAACCATTTACCATGTGGACGAGGGTGTGGTGCAGTTCCGCTCCCTGCATCCCATGACCATGGATCTGCCGGAAGGAACCGTTATCACCCATATCACCTTCTCCGATGCCACAGGCAACGCCCTGTATGAAGCCACCGATCCTGAGGGTGTGGGGACTCTGACCTGCGATGAATACGGATTTCTGGTATACCAGCCCCGAACTTCCGGTGAGGCGATTCCTGAAGCGACAGTTCCCCAACCGATCGGTGTCCCCCAGAAGGAAGTAACTGTTTACAGCACGACCAGTACCGACAGCAGAATTTGCGGCACCATTCCGGCAGGAGAAGAAGTCCCCATTCTGCAGGAGATGCCCATCACTTCTGACGGTGAAACTCACAGTTGGGGATTGACGGAGTCCGGCTGGATTCTGATGGATGATGTGATCACCGCCCGGGACTGGAGTGCCCCGGCAGAAACAACCTCTGCGGCCATTACCGCAGTTGCCCAGTCCAACCTGCAGGTTTATTCCGTTCCCAATGACTCCAATCCTTTGGGAACCATCAAAGCCGGTGAAACCGTTGCCATTTTGCAGCAGGAGGATGTGGAGGGTGTCCTTTGGGGCCTGACAGAGTCCGGCTGGATTCCCATGGATCAGGTGGTCTTGGCTGCTTCTGAGGAAGAAACCGTTCCTCAGGAAACCATGGTTTTCATGTCTGATTCCGAACCGGAAGCGATTCCGGAAACCAGCGAAGGGGAAACGGTTCCGGAAACCACCGAAACAGAGACTGTCCCCCAGGAAACTGCCGTTTTCCTCCCGGACTCCGAAGTTGAAACAATTCAGGAAGCCGGCGAACCCACCCCGGATGTTGCCGCAGTCGCCCCGGAGAATCTGGAAACCTGGTATTACTACGATCCCAATACCGATATGTACATGGCAGCAGAGATCACCCTGTCCCCTGTTCCGGACTACACCATGGAAGTGGAGCTGGCATCTGATGCCGCGGATTCCATGTGGCAATGGACCCTGCTGCGGATGGCTTACGCCGTCAAGCGCCATCTGCTGCCCATGCTGGGAATCTGCGCCGCCCTGTGCGTCATCTGCACCGTATATCTGTGCTGCGCCGCCGGACGAAAGAAGGGCGCCGATGTGGTACGGGCCGGGGGCATGAACCGGATCCCCCTGGATCTCTATCTGGGTGCGGATGCCCTCCTGATTACCGGACTGGCCGCGGCCGCCTGGGGATGCCTGAACTACCTGACCCAAAACAGCCCGGAAATGGCGCTGCTGTCTGTTCTGATTCTGGGCTATGTGGCCTGTCTGCTGGTGGTGGGCTTCTGCTATGCCTTCGTGGCTCAGATCAAAACCCCCGGCGGCTTCTGGTATCGGAACACCTTCTGCGGCTGGTGTATCCGGCTGCTGAATCAATTCCTTGCCTGGTCTGTGGGAGCGGTTGCCCGCTGCTGGCGTGGCCTGCGGGGAAATGTGATTCCCGTTGGAAAACGCAGCTGCCGAACGCTGTGGGCATGGGCCAGGGCCATCGCCCTGTGGATGTGGGATACCGCCAGGCGGCTGACCCTCTGGGCCTTTGATCTGCTTCGCCGGTGTATTCGCCGGTGCGGCGGACTGCTGAACGGGTTCTTCTCCATGCTGCCCATTACCTGGCAGTTCCTGTCCACTGGCTTCATTCTGGTGTTCCTGCTGTACGTCATGATGCGAACCTATAAGGTGGGCTACATTCTGCTGGGCTTCGGCATCTTCTTTGCGGTGATCCTTTATGCCGCCAGTGCCTTTGCCATTCTGCTGGAAAGCGCCAAGCGCATGAGCAAGGGTGATCTGGACACCAAGGTGGATGATCGGATGCTCATTGGTGGATTCCGGGAATTTGCCCACCGGCTCAACGATCTGGCCGGGGTGGCCGTCATTGCCGCCCAGAAGCAGCTGAAATCGGAACGGATGAAGACAGAGCTGATCACCAACGTGTCCCATGATATCAAGACACCTCTGACTTCCATCATCAATTATGTGGATCTGCTGCAAAAGCCCCACAGCGAAGCCCAGCAGGCCCAGTACCTGGAGGTGCTGGACCGTCAGTCCCAGAGACTGAAAAAGCTCATTGACGATTTGATGGAAATGAGCAAGGCCAGTACCGGCAACCTGCCCGTGGACATTGTAAAGGTGGATGCGGTGGAAGCGGTCAATCAGGCCCTGGGAGAATTTGCAGATAAGCTGGAGCGGGCCCAGCTGACCCCGGTGTTCCGGCAGCCCGATGATCCCGTGGCCATGATGGCCGATGGCCGGCTTGTCTGGCGGGTCATGAGCAACCTTCTGGGCAATGCGGTGAAATACGCCCTGCCGGGGACCCGGATTTATCTGGATCTGATGGAGATGGATGGAAAGGTGATTATTTCCATGAAGAACATCTCCCGGGAGGAACTGAATGTGAATGCCGAGGAGCTGATGGAGCGATTCGTCCGTGGCGACGCATCCCGGAATACGGAAGGCAGCGGCTTGGGGCTGAACATTGCCCAGAGTCTCATGGAGTTACAGCGGGGACAGCTGCAAATCCTGGTGGATGGGGACCTCTTTAAGGTGACCCTGATTTTCCCCGGTGCGTAGGGATTGAATCGGACAGAAATGTTCACAAAATTGTCTTATTTTATTTATAATTCATTTATTGGTTGTTCAAATGCAACAATTATGATAAATACAAGAAAGGCGGCGGAAGCCGTGAGCCGCTGCATTTCAACGACCTAGATCCTCTTTTCTACCTCTCTTCTTTCCAATTACCCTTTTGCGAAAACCCCCGCTGCGATGCAGCGGGGGTTTTTCTGCGCTCAGGATGCTGCTCTCGACAAATTAATGCCCAGAACTCCGGGGAAAGATTTGGAAAATCGGCCTGGCGGTCCGGTCACATGTTTTTTCTCGTTTGGGAAATACTAGCGGGGAAAGGCGGTGGGGAGATGGAACAGTTTTCCTGTACGACCAGGGTGGTATCCGGAGAGGGGGCATTGGATGCGCTGGGTGAAAAAACATGCAGGAAGATGCTGCTGGTGATGGAACCGGGGGCACAGCAGGACCGGATCATCCGGGCGGCAGGCAATCCGGTGA
Source organism: Faecousia sp. (assembly GCA_051867165.1). GTDB lineage: Bacteria > Bacillota > Clostridia > Oscillospirales > Oscillospiraceae > Faecousia. The sequence goes on from JBJDYI010000272.1 coordinate 6,953, forward strand.
CGGAGGTGTTTGATGCCCAGGCGGCAGCACCCACCATGAAGCGGGCCGTGGAGGGCAGCAAACAGCTGATGGAATTTCAGCCTGATTTGGTGGTGGCGCTGGGAACGGAGCCGGTGCTGGATCTGGGGAAAGCCATGACCTGTTTTTCAAAGCATGCGTGTACACTGGCCGTGATCCCAACAGCCTTTGGCGCCGGTGCGGAATTAACAGACTGGGTCACCCTGTATCACAATGGGCGGTGTCATCTGCTGCGGGACTTGCGGATGCGTCCGGATCTGGTGATCCTGGATGACAAACAGCCTGCATCCGCGGGCAGGGAGAAAATCGGGGAAAACGGATTTGAGCTGCTGGTTGCGGCCCTGGAAAGTTATTCCGGACGCCGGAAAGGGTTTTTGTCGGATCTGTATGCCCGGGAGGCCTTTGCTTCCGGCTGGGCGGCGCTGCCTGCTGCCTTTGCGGGGAATACCCAGGCCATGAAAAAGCTGCAGACGATATCTGTCCTGGTGGGATTGGCCACCCAGCAGACCGGATTGGGGCTGTGCCGGGCCATGGAAAACAGCCTGGGGGCGGTTTTTGGACTGTCCAGGGGGAAGGCGGCGGGGATTCTGCTGCCGGCTGTCATGGGCTGCAATGCCCACGCGGCTGGCCGGCGCTATGCGGAGCTGTCCCGGGCGGCAGGCATGGGGGGCAGCCGGGAAGACATCGGAACCAGAAATCTGAAAACCGGCCTGATCCGGCTGCGCAGGGAACTGGGCTTGCCGGGAACATTGGTGCAGGCAGGGATCGATCTGCGAGCTGTCTGGAACAGCGGCAGGCGCATTGTGGAGATGACTCTGGAGGATCCGGCCTGCCGGAACAATCCGGTGATGGCAGATGACTTCCTGATCCGGCGTATTCTGGAAGAAATCACGGGAAGAATTTAGGAGGAACAGTATGAAAATTGGGAAAGTAACAAGTATGGTGTCCGTGAAAAAGGCGGTCCCGGCTTTGGAAGGGGAACGGGTTGTCATGGTGGAGATGGAAGGAAACGCTGTTGCGGCGCTGGACAAGGCCCAGGCGGCCGTGGGAGAGCGGGTGCTGGTGGTGATGAGCCATGCGGCCGGGAAGTATTCCATGGAATCCCCTGCCGATGCGGTGGTGGTGGCAGTGGTGAACTGAACGCGGAGCAATTCCCATTTTGCAGGATCGCTCCCACAGGCACCACAGGTCTGCCGGGACTTGCCATGAAACGTGAAATTAGAGTTGACAAAACCGGGCGAATCGGGCTATAATATGATAGTTATAGAAAAGCTGTGAAGAGAAGAGTAGGTTTCCGGAAACGGTCAGAGAGCCCGGCAAGGTGGGAGCGGGCACGCAGGAAGGATGCCGAACATGGTCTCGGAGCTGAGGAGTCGATAGGTAGGCCCTTCCGGGTGCGCCCGTTATTGCGTTTTGAGGTGCCGTTTGGCACGAATCAAGGTGGTACCGCGTCAATTTATCAAAATTGCCGCCCTTGGGTCATTCCCAGGGGCGATTTTTCTTTTTCAGGAGGAAACCAATCATGTGCAACACCTGCAAGGGTAATTATTACATTACCACCCCCATTTACTATCCCTCTGCCAAGCTCCACATCGGCCATGCCTACTGCACCGTGGCCACGGATGCTATGGCCCGCTACAAGCGTCTCCAGGGCTACAACGTCAAGTTCCTCACCGGCACCGACGAGCACGGCCAGAAAATTGAGGACAAGGCCAAGGAAGCCGGTGTCACCCCCCAGCAGTTCGTGGACAACATCGTTTTGGGGGAGCGGGGCGTTCTGGATCTGTGGAAGCTGATGAACATTTCCTACGACCGGTTCATCCGCACCACCGATGACTACCATGTGGAGTCCATCCAGAAGATTTTCAAGAAGATGTACGAGAACGGGGACATCTACAAGGGCAAGTACACCGGCAAATACTGCAAGCCCTGTGAGTCCTTCTGGACGGATAGCCAGCTGAAGGACGGCAAGTGCCCCGACTGCGGCGGCGAGGTGCAGGATGCCGAGGAAGAAGCCTATTTCTTCCGGCTTTCCAAGTACGCTGACCGGGTTCAGGATCTGCTGGAAAACACCGATTTCCTGGAGCCCCGGAGCCGCGTCAATGAAATGGTAAACAACTTTATCAAGCCCGGCCTGGAGGACCTGTGTGTGTCCCGCACCAGCTTTACCTGGGGTGTACCCGTGGACTTTGATCCCGGCCATGTGGTCTACGTCTGGATTGACGCCTTGTTCAACTACATGACGGCTCTGGGCTTTGAAAATGAGAAGTACAGCGACGTCAGCGAGTTCTGGCCTGCCGATGTCCACTTCGTGGGCAAGGAAATCGTCCGGTTCCATTCCATCATCTGGCCCGCCATGCTGATGAGTCTGGACCTGCCCCTGCCCAAGAAGGTGTTCGGACACGGCTGGCTGCTGCTGGACGGCGGCAAGATGTCCAAGTCCAAGGGCAACGTGGTGGACCCCTACATCCTGGCCGAGCGGTTCGGCGTGGATGCCCTGCGGTTCTTCCTGCTGCGGTCCTTCCCCTTCGGTTCCGACGGCAACTTCTCCAATGAGCTGCTGATCAACACCATCAATGTGGATCTGGCCAACGATCTGGGCAACCTGGTTTCCCGTACCGTGGCCATGGCCCATAAGTATTTCGGTGAGAAGCTCCCCACCGAGCAGACCGAAAATCCCGAGATGGATACCGAGCTGGAGACCATGGTGGCCACCCTCCGAGACCGTTACGAAGAGCAGATGGAAAAGTACGCCTTCCAGAACGGTCTGGCAGAGGTCTTTAAGGTTATTTCCCGGGCCAACAAGTATATCGACGAGAACACCCCCTGGGTGTTGGCCAAGAGTGAAGAGCTGAAGCCCCGTCTGGCAAAGGTTCTCTACAACCTGTTGGAGACCATTCGTGTCTGCGCCGGTCTGCTGACTCCCTTTATGCCTGCCACCGCTGAGGAGATTTCCAAGCGTCTGGGCGGTGCCAGAATGGATTGGGACAGCCTGAATGTCTTTGGTGTCCTGCCTGCCGATGTGGCCTGCGTGGCTGGCCCCGCCCTGTTCCCCAGAATTGATTTGGAAAAGGAACTGGCTGCTCTGGAGGAACTGAACAAGCCTGCAAAGCCCCCCATCGAAATTGAGCCTTATGCTGAGGAACACGTTGATTTCGACACCTTCTGCAAGTCCGACTTCCGGGCTGTGAAGGTCAAGGAATGTAAGAACGTGAAGAAGTCCGACAAGCTGCTGCAGTTTACCTTGGATGACGGCACCGGCACCGACCGGCAGATCCTCTCCGGTATCGCCAAGTACTACAAGGCGGAGGACCTGGTGGGCAAGACTCTGGTTGCCATCACCAATCTGCCGCCCCGGAAGATGATGGGCCGGGAGTCCTGCGGTATGCTGCTCAGCGCGGTCCATACCGAAAACGGCGAAGAAAAGCTGAATCTCATTATGATTGACGATGCCATCCCCGCCGGTGCAAAGCTGTGCTAAGAACATGATAAAACTGCCCTGAGAGAAACTCTCAGGGCAGTATTTCTTTGCGATTGGAAACGCACTATGCCTGGGTCAGGCCGGAGAAGAAATTCACCATGTCATTCATGTAGAATTCGGTGCTGGGTTCTCCCTGGGCCGCACCCTGCCGGTCGTCAAGACCACGGCCGCCGAAACCGCCTTCGGGCGGTTCCGCCCCTTCCGGCATGGCAGGCCGTTCTCCATCCAAACCGTCAGGGGGTGTGCCTGGTTCCCCGTCGGGCCGGGGCCCTCTGTCGCCGTCCCTCTGGGCGGGATCAAAATCATCAGGAAGGTTTTCCCGATTAAAGTCTTTCGGGGTCTGATCGGGTTCAGAACCATCAGGCCGGGAGCCGCGTCCTTGCCCGCCGGGCCCCTGCCGGACATCGGTGCCGGTATAGGCCATCTGAACACCGTCTACAAAAACATGGTAGGTTGCGCCCCGGGTGAATTCAGGCCGGGACAAAATCAGGCCGCTGAAGGACCGGGCATACTCGCTCTCAATCTTGACGCTGCAAATTTCGGTTCCATCTTCCGTGGTGATGGAGATGCGGGAACCGGCGGGCTGTTCCGATGCAAACTGCAGGTTCATGGTGACCTGGCCGGAATCACTTTCCGCCCAGTCCATGGCAGAACCAAAGGCGGTAACGGAGCCGCCATGGATATAGGAGCCCAGGTCAGAATCCAGTCCGGCATCGGAACGGGGGTTGGCGGAAGCAATCACGGTGCCACCGTTGATCACCAGATAGCCATTGGAGTCGATGCCGTCGCCTTCCGCTCCAAGACCGGCAAAAATCGTCAGATTGCCGCCGTTGATGGTGGTGACGGAAACCCCGTCCTCATTGGTGTTGATGCCGTCATTGTCGGAGAAAATTTGAATATCACCGCCATTGATGGTCAGATGCAGCTCCGTGTCCAGACCTTCGTTTTCGGCGGTCAGGGTCAGACTGCCGGGGCCAAAGACATTCATGGACTGGTAGGAATAGATGGCGCCATCCTGCTTCCACAGCTTCTTTTCTTCTTCCTGATCCTTGAAGATCCGGGCCACATAGGCGCCGTTGACGGAGTTTTCCCCTTCCAGGATCAGACTGGCGCCGGCGGCAGTGGTGTCCACGTCGGGTTTCGCGGTTTCGGTGGACCAACTGCCGTCACATTCATAGGTGTTCAGAAAGAGAATGGCAGGAGCCACGGTACAGGTGATGTCAGCATTTTCGAGAATCAATTCGACCACGGCATTGGGATCGGTATCGGCATCCTCGCCCAAATCCACACGGATCTGACCGGCGGTGAGCTTGCCGGAGATGCGGTAGGCGCCGGGGGCGGTGATGTTTACCACTGTGTGGGCAACCGCTTCTTCGGCGCTGTGCTTGTCAGCATCCGTCCCTTCGCCGTAGGGATTGCCGCTGTCATAGGTGTCCCGGTCTTCGTAATAGACGATATCGTGGGAAACATAGACGGTGTCTGTCTCACCGCCTCCATCGACGGTGATGCTTCCATCGGACAGCTGAATTTCCGTGACGGCATCAAAGCGGGAGACATAGTCGGGTGCCGCAAAGCGCTGGGAGGGAACCGTTGGAGGCTGTGCAGCGGCAGCTTCCGGGGGGAGAGTCGGTTCCGCGGTGACTTCCGTTATGGTATTGCTGCCGCAGCCGGTGAGCAGCAGGGTACACAGCATCAGACAGAGTAGCTTTTTCATTAAGAGACCTTCTTTCAGTTGGGATGAACATAGTATACACCGTAAAACTGAATTGGGACTGAATAGAATAAAAAATCGGGAGCATTTGCTCCCGATTTTTTCTTATTCCAGTTCAAAGGCACCGGTGTAGAGCTGATAGTAGGTGCCCTTCTGGGCAATCAGGTCATCGTGGGTGCCCCGCTCAATGATGCGGCCATGATCCAGGACCATGATGCAGTCGGAATTCATGACGGTGCTGAGTCGATGGGCAATGACAAAGACGGTTCTGCCATGCATCAGGGCATCCATGCCGTCCTGCACCAGCTTTTCGGTGCGGGTATCGATGGAGGAGGTGGCTTCGTCCAGGATCATGACAGGAGGATCGGCAACAGCAGCCCGGGCAATGGCAATCAGCTGCCGCTGGCCCTGGGACAGGCTGGCGCCGTTGGCGGTCAGTTCCGTCTGATAGCCCTGGGGGAGCCGCTCAATGAAATCATGGGCGTTGGCCAGCTTGGCGGCGGCGATGCACTCCTCGTCGGTGGCATCCAGCTTACCATAGCGGATGTTGTCCATGACGGTGCCGGTGAACAGGTTGGTCTCCTGAAGCACCACACCCAGGCTGCGGCGGAGATCCGATTTGCGGATCTTGTTGATGTTAATGCCGTCATAGCGGATCTTGCCGTCGTCGATGTCGTAGAACCGGTTGATCAGGTTGGTGATGGTGGTTTTTCCGGCGCCGGTGGCTCCCACGAAAGCGATTTTCTGGCCGGGATAGGCATAGAGGGTCACATCGTGAAGCACTGTTTTTTCGGGGACATAGCCAAAGTCCACATTGTACATGGTGATGTCGCCCTTCAGTTCTTCGTAGGTAATGGTGCCTTCTGCCTTATGGGGATGCTTCCAGGCCCAATGGCCGGTGCGGTGATCGGCTTCCGTGATGTTGCCGCTTTCGTCGATGTTGGCATTGACCAGCGTGACATAGCCATTGTCCACTTCCGGTTCCTCGTCCATCAGATCGAAAATGCGCTCGGCGCCGGCCAGTGCCATGATGATGGAGTTGATCTGCATGGAGATCTGATTGATGGGCATGTTAAAGTTCCGGGACAAAATCATGAAAGCCATCAGGCTGCCGAGAGTAAGCAAGCTGCCGTCGGATTTCACAGCGATGAGACCGCCCACAATGGCCAGAATGGCGTACTGAATATAGCCAAGGTTATTGTTGATGGGGCCCATCATGTTGGAATACTTACCGGCAGCATAGGCGTTGTCGCAGAGAATTTCGTTTAGACGATCAAACTCCTCTTTGCTGGCCTGCTCGTGGTTGAATACCTTTACCACTTTCTGGCCATGGATCATTTCCTCGATATAGCCGTTGAGGGTACCCAGGGACTGCTGCTGGCCGATGAAATAACGGCCTGACTTGCCTGCCAGAAACTTGGTGATGAAGATGATGCCCACCACGGTGATCATGGACACGATGGTCAGAATCCAGGAGGTGGTGACCATGCGGACGAATACCACAATCAGGGTGACGATGGAACTGACACACTGGGGGATGGACTGGGAGATCATCTGCCGCAGGGTGTCGATGTCGCTGGTGTAGCGGGACATGATGTTGCCGGCGGTGTTGGTGTCAAAATACCGCAGGGGAAGGGTCTGCATTTTTTTGAACATCTCGTCCCGGATCAGCTTCTGGGTGCCCTGGGTGACGCCCACCATCAGATAGCTTTGCAGGAAACTGGCAATGATGCCCAACACAAAGATGAAGGCGATTTCCAGGATGAAGTCAAAGACGGGAGCAAAATCTGTGGATCCGCTGGCCACCATGGGCAGAATGAAATTGTCCACCAGGGTGCCAAGGGCAGCGGAGCCGTTGGTCTGGGCGATGGCGGTCATGAGGATACACACAAGGACGATGATCAGAACGGGAAGGTACTTTTTCAGGTACGAGAGCAGCCGGAGCAGGGTCTTTTTGGGGTTTTTGGCTTTGCGGCCGTCACCGCGCATTCTTACAGGAGGCATTACTCCATTCCCCCTTTCTGCTGAGAATAGTAAACTTCCTGATAGATGGTGGAGGTTTTCAAAAGTTCCTGGTGGGTGCCAACTGCGTTCACCATGCCGTTTTCCAGGATGATGATCAGGTCGGCATCCTGCACGGAAGAAACCCGCTGGGCGATGATGAGCTTGGTGGTGCCGGGGATTTCCTCCCGGAAGGCCTGGCGGATCAGCGCGTCGGTACGGGTGTCCACCGCGGAGGTGGAGTCGTCCAGAATCAGAATTTTCGGCTTCTTCAGCAGGGCCCGGGCGATGCAGAGCCGCTGTTTCTGGCCGCCGGAGACATTGGTGCCGCCCTGCTCGATATGGGTGTCATACCCATCCGGAAAGCTCTGGATAAAATCGTGGGCGCAGGCAAGCTGACAGGCGTGAATCAGCTCTTCGTCGGTAGCCTCCGGGTTGCCCCAGCGGAGGTTTTCCTTGATGGAGCCGGAGAACAGTTCATTTTTTTGCAGGACCATGGCCACGTTGTCCCGCAGCACTTCCAAATCATAATCCCGCACATCAATGCCGCCCACCTTCAGCTGGCCTTCGGACACGTCATAGAGCCGGGGAATCAGCTGCACCAGGGTGGTTTTGCTGGAACCGGTGGCACCCAGGATGCCCACGGTGGCGCCGGCGGGGATGTGCAGATTCACTTCCTTCAATGCCCGGTGCTGGGCATTGGCATTATAGCGGAAGGAGACGTTTTCAAAATCGATGGAGCCATCGGGAACCTCCATTACAGCGCCGCTGGCAGGGGAGGTCAGATCCGGCTCTTCCACAAGGATTTCGTAGCAGCGATGCAGGGGTGTGCGGGACATGGTCATCATGACAAACACCATGCTCAGCTGCATCAGACCCATGAGAATCTGGGTGGTATAGGTAAACATGGAGGAAAGCTCGCCGGTGGTCAGACCGTTCAGCGGGTTGTTGCCGGAGGCTACCACCATCTGGGCGCCAACCCAGGAGATGGACAGCAAAGAGCAATAAACGCAGAACATCATAATGGGGGAGTTCAGAGACAGGATCTTTTCGGCCTTGGAGAAGTTCTTTGCCAGGTCACCGGAAATCGTGGTGAACTTTTCAATTTCCTTCTCCTCCCGGACGAAGGATTTCACCACCCGGATACCATGGACATTTTCCTGAACCACGTTGTTGATTTTGTCCATCATCTTAAAGCTGCGGTCAAAGATCTTGAACACCATGGGAACCAGACAGACCAGAGCCACAATGAGGACAGGCATCACCTTCAGGTAGATGGTGCTGAGCTTGGTGGAGATCCGCAGGGCGGAAATCAATGCCAGAATCAGCATCATGGGACAGCGGATGGCCATGCGGATCATCATCTGAAAGGACATCTGCAGATTGGCCACATCGGAGGTCAACCGGGTGACAATGGAGGCAGAGGAAAACTTGTCAATGTTAGAGAAGCTGAACTGCTGCACATTGTAGTACATATCATGACGCAGGTTCTTGGCAAAGCCGGTGCTTGCCTTGGAGGCAAAAATGGCCGAAGCCACGCCGAAAACCAGGGAAGCCAGGGCGAGCAGCACCAACAGGATGGACTTGCTGACCACCACTTCCATGTTCTGCATGACCACACCATAGTCATACAGATCCGCCATGACCAGGGGGATCAGCACTTCCATGGCCACCTCGCCCACCATGCACAGAGGACTGAGCAGAGCGGCCCATTTGTATTCCCGGATGCACCGGGAGAGTCGTTTGATCATTTCTTGGGTTCCTCCTTGGGACTGAAATTACAGGGGCTGCCCCCCATGTTGGAGATGGCCCGCTGCAGCAATCGGGCGAATTGTTCTTTTTCTTCCAATGTGAATCCCTGAACCAGACGTTCTTCATTGTGCTGCATAGTCTGGTGCATGGTCTGGTTGCAGGCCAGACCCTTGGGCTGGATGTGAATCCGTTTGCACCGCCGGTCATTGGAATCCGGCAGCAGCTGAATAAATCCTTTTTGCTCCAACCGGGACAGGATACCGGAGACCGTGGGGTGACTTAGCTGAAACGCCTCTTCCACATCCCTGGGACAGGGGGGGCGCTCCCGGCTGGACAAAAAGCCCATGACATGGCCCTGGGCGGAAGTGAGATCCATGGACTCCAGGGCAGTGGTTATCACATGGTCGGTACACCAATGGAGGACACGGATCAGGTGGACATAGGGGATAGACAGAAAAAACACCTCCAAAAACGTAGCGTGCTACGCAATATTCTAACACCGCACGTGGGCACTTTCAATAGCTGCCAAAAAGAATTCACAGAAATTTTTTAATTGTTTCTGAATTTGTTGCACGTCTGCGTGCAACAAATGGGGTGCTTTTCAGTATGGGTGAAAAGGAGGTTTTGCAAACATGCGGGAAAACGGAGACAAAGCGCTCCAAAAACGGATCCGGGCCGGGGAGGTCAACCGGCAGGATGTGACCAGGCGACTGGCGGAGCTGGCCTTTGGCAGAGCCAATGACTGCGTGCGGCTGGTGCTGGAGGAGAGGCCGGATCTGAACGGGCTGGATCTGAGCCTGCTCAGTGAGGTCAAGCGCAATGAAAAGGGGACCGTGGAAATCCGACTGGTGGACCGGCTCCGGGCGCTGGAACAGCTGGCCTTGGTGGCCCGGGAGGAAAAGACAGAACTGGAAGCTTTTCTGCAGGCCATGCAGGGTGAGGCATAATGGTTTCGTCCTTTTCAGAAAAACAGAAGCAGGTCCTGACCTGGTGGATGCCGGGAAATCCCAACTGCGAAAAAGATGCCATCCTCTGCGACGGGGCCGTGCGGTCCGGGAAAACCATGGCCATGGGATTGTCTTTTTTCCTCTGGGCCCATAGCTGCTTTGATGGAAAACAGTTCGGTGTCTGCGGAAAAACCATCGCCTCTCTGCGGCGCAATGTTTTGTCGGAAGTTCTGCCGAAGCTGGAGGGCCTGGGGGCCACCTGGAAAGAACGGCGAACGGAAAATCTGGTGACGGTGCGGTTTCTGGGCCATGAGAACCGGTTCTATGTTTTTGGCGGCCGGGATGAAAGCTCTGCGTCCCTGATTCAGGGTATCACCTTTGCGGGTATTCTGCTGGACGAGGCGGCGCTGATGCCCCGGTCCTTTGTGGAGCAGGCCTGTGCCCGGTGCTCTGTGGCAGGGAGCCGTCTCTGGTTCAATTGCAATCCGGCGGGACCAAGCCATTGGCTGTATCAGACCTGGATCCAGGAGGCGGAGCAGCGCAACTGTCTGCGGCTCCACTTTACCATGGAGGACAACCCTTCTCTCACACCCCAGATCCGACAGCGATATCAAAATCTCTATACCGGCGTGTTTTACCGGCGATTCATTCTGGGCCAGTGGGCCCAGGCGGAGGGCCGGGTCTATGATTTCTTCTCCCCGGAAATGGCGGGGAAACCTCCGGACCGCTGTGACAAGTGGTACATTTCCTGCGACTATGGCACCGTCAATCCCATGTCCATGGGGCTGTGGGGCAGAAGCAATGGGATTTGGTATCGGGTGAAGGAGTTTTACTTCGATTCCCGGAGGGAACAGCGGCAGATGACGGATGCGGAATACGCCGATGCCCTGCACCAGCTGGCGGGAGAGCGGACCATCACGGCCGTGATTGTGGACCCTTCCGCGGCCAGCTTCCTGGAGGTGCTGCGGCGCCGGGGCTGGCGGGTGCAGAAGGCGAAAAACGATGTTCTCAGCGGAATCCGTCTGACGGCGGATCTGCTGAAAAAGGGTCAGCTGGTGATCTGTGAGGGCTGCGCCGACTGCCTGCGGGAGATGGAGGAATACGTTTGGGACCTGGACCGGGGAGCGAAGGATACCGTACGCAAGGAACACGACCATTCCATGGACGACATGCGGTATTTCGCAGCCACCGTACTGGGAGAGCGGCCGGATGGCTTTGCGGTGTACAGCGTGGAACGAAAGCGGTAAACCATCATGGATGACACAACAAGAAAGGAGCAATCGGATTGAAGCGAAAACGAAAGGAAAACAACACTGTGGCAGCGGTGTGCCAGCTGCGAACCGGAGATGTGCACCCCTTTGGCGCCATGCGCCAGTTTACCCCTCTGGGGGGCGGAGAGGAGCGGGTCTACCGGGAAATGCGGGAAGCCATTCCAATGCTGGATGCGGCGGTCAGCAAAATGGTGCGGCTCTGCGGCGGCTTTCAGGTGAAATGCCGGGATGTGGAGGCCCAGAACCGGCTGAATCAGTTTCTGCTGACGGTGCCTTGCGGCCGGGGACAAACCGGTATGGACAGTTTCCTCAGTGCCTATTTGGACAGCCTGTTGACTTATGGCCGGGCGGTGGGAGAAATGGTGGTGGCCGGGGGCAAGCTCCGGGCGGTATGCTGGGGGGATGTGACCAAACTGGAAGTCCAGGAGGGGGACACTTTCCTGGAAACCGTGCTCTGGGGCATGGATGAATACGGACACATGCGGCCCCTGCCCTACCAGCATCTTCTGCTGTTCACCACCATGCACCCGGAGCCTGCCCATCCTTATGGCGTCGGGATGTTCCGGGGGATGCCCTTCCTGGCGGACATCCTGCTGAAAATCTATAACACCATCGGCTCCAACTGGGAGCGGGCCGGCAACATCCGTTACAGTGTCATCTGCAAAGGGGCAGAGGACCTGGATCCGGCTGCGGTGCAGGAGCGGGGCAAACAGGTGGCCCAGCAGTGGGCCATGGCCATGGAGGACAGCAAAAACGGGACCGTCCGGGATTTTGTGGCGGTGGGAGATGTCCAGATCAAGGTCATCGGCAATGAGGCCCCGATTCTGGATTCAGAGGTGCCGGTGCGGCAGATCATGGAACAGCTGGTGGCCAAAACCGGCCTTCCGCCCTTCCTGCTGGGATTAAGCTGGAGCACCACCGAACGGATGAGTACCCAGCAGGCTGATCTGCTGACCAGCGAACTGTGGGCCCTGCGCCGGACGGTGGAGCCTGCGGTGCGGAAGGTGTGCCGGATGTTCCTGGCCCTGGAAGGACTGGATGATCGGTTTGAAATCCAATGGGATGACATCAGCTTGCAGGACATCACCCAGGAGGCACAGGCAGATCTCTACCGGGCCCAGGCGGAAAAATACCGGGCAGAAGCCCAGGAAAATCAGGGAGGAATGTAAATGGAAATCAAAAAAGCGGCCGAAGCCACCAGCAGCGGGATGCCTACCCCAGTGCAGCTGGAAGCCATCAACGCCCTGGCCAAGACCCGATTGACAGCCGAGCAGGTGTATGTGTTCTCTCTGCGGCTGTGCGATGATCAGGTGGACCGGGACCAGGAACGGTTTGATACCGCGGCACTGCCCGGCCTGGCGGCGCTGTTTGTGGGCAAGACTGGCATTTTGGACCACCATTGGAGCAGCGAAAAGCAGGTGGCCCGGATTTTTGAGACCCAGGTGGTGAAAGAAGAGGGCGTGACCTACATCAAGGCCTGGGCATACATCCGCCGGGGCGGCAGCAACGATGAAATCATTGCGGATGTGGAAGCTGGTATCAAAAAGGAGGTCAGCGTGGGCTGTGCCATGGGCCGGTCCGTCTGCTCCATCTGCGGCAGCGAGTACGGCACCTGCGGCCATATCAAGGGCGAATATTATGACGGACAGCACTGCTGTGCCATTTTGCAGGATCCGGTGGACGCCTATGAGTTTTCCTTTGTGGCCGTGCCTGCCCAACCCAATGCCGGCGTGATCAAGGCTCTGGGCGGCCGGAAATGCTTGAAGGAACTGGCAGAGGAATTCGGCGCCCAGGCAGAGTACCGGAGTCTCGTCAAAGAGGCCCAGCTGGGCCGGCAGTACCGCAAGGAACTGGAACGCAGTGTGGTAGGTCTGTGCATGACATTGGATCTGGGTGCAGACTACGAGGTGCTTCAGGGCATTGTGAAAACCGCCGCCGCGGGGGATCTGCAGAAACTCCGCACGGCCCTGGAAGCCAAAACGGCGGAGTTGCTGCCGGTGACCACCCAGCTGGGGGCGCCGATGCAGCAGGAAGCAGTGGAAAACGGGTTTTTGATTTAAGGCATCACCGGAATTTCCGGAGCCAAATAACGACTTTACATCAGGAGGAAAATGAAAATGGGTTACGACAATCTGAGACTGGAAAAGGGTATGTATCGTCAGGCGGGCAAGAGCTTCACCCAGGTGCTGGAATCTCTGGATCCCAGCGAAAACTACCGGGGTACCGCCCTGGAGGGCAGCGATGCCTTTCAGCGGCAGCTGAAGCGCTTTGGCATCCGGGCCAAGGGTGCCGGTTCTTCTCCTGTGGAGAAATTCTTCGCCACTTCTGATTCTGCGGTGCTGTTTCCCGAGTACATTGCCCGCACCGTCCGTCAGGGCATGGAGGAAAATGATATCCTGCCTGCCATCACCGCCACCACCACGGTCATCGACTCCATGGACTACCGTTCCATCTACTCCAATCCCACCGATGCGGATAAGGAACTGAAGGAGGTTGCAGAAGGCGCCTCCATTCCTGAGACCCAGATCAAAACCAAGAGCAATCTGGTGTCCCTGACCAAGCGCGGCAGAATGTTGGTGGCATCCTACGAAGCTCTTCGCTTCCAGAAGCTGGATCTGTTCAGCGTCATGCTGCGGCAGATCGGCGCCCACATCCAGAAGCAGCAGCTGGCGGATGCGGTGGATGTGATCGTGAGCGGCGACGGCAATGACAACGCGGCCACCCAGTACACCATCGGCACCTCCCCCATTTCCGGCACCAAGGGCACCATCACCTATGATCAGCTGGTGGAATTCTGGGGCAAGTTTGATGCCTTCACCATGAACTGCATCCTCTGCTCCACCCCCACCATGACCAAGCTGCTGAAGATTGAGGAACTGCAGAATCCTCTCACCGGCCTGAATTTCCAGGGCACCGGCCACATGGGTACTCCTCTGGGCGCCCAGCTGCACCGTACCTCCGCCGTGGCTGATGATGTGATCATCGGTCTGGACAAGCGCTATGCCCTGGAGCTGGTTCGGGCCGGCGATGTGCTGGTAGAGTATGACAAGCTCATCGACCGACAGCTGGAGCGTGCTGCCATCACTTCCATTTCCGGCTTTGGCAAGATTTGTGACGGCGCTTCCCTGATCCTGAACGTATGATGCTGACGGAACAGGTGTATACCCAGGCTGCCCTGCTTGCAGGGCAGCTGGATGCCCAGCAGACGGAACTGCTGAAGATTTTGTGCCAGGTGGCATCCCGCAATCTGGAAAACCGGCTGCGCAGCGGCCTGACGGTGGAGGACTGCCGGGCGGATTTTGTGGCTGCAGCCAGCCTCTTTGCCCTGGCGGCGTTGCAGGAAGCCGGAAAAAGCAACGCCCTGGAGGAGCTACGGGCCGGGGATCTGACGGTTAAGCGCCGCGGTATGGATACCTCCTCCCGGTGTCTGCAGCGGCAGGCGGAGCTGATCATCGGGCCATTCCTGGAAGACGGATTTGTCTTTGTGGGGGTGTAGGATGCTATCATTGATCCAAAATGTCCTGACAGAATACGGGACAGACATACAGGTAACCAGCGGGGAGACCACAAAGACAGTCCGGGGATTTTTCCGGGCTGTCAATTCCAAAAGCTGGCAGAGCATGGAAAGTGAGGCTACCCTCCTGGGAGAGGTTACCCGGGGCCAGTATTCCTACATTGGCCCGGCTGAGGGCGATGTCCGGGAAGGAGATACCCTGGCGCTGGGGGAAAAACTGTATCTGGTGCGCCGGGTGGAGCTGTATTATTTTGGAAACCAGCCCATTTATCAGTGGGGGCTGTGTGTCGAGAAGGGTGTGAATGATACTTGGGGATCTCAATCCTAGAACAGGTGCTGCAGCAGCTTCGCAATGAAGAATTTCAGGCGGATGTGGCCTATCCGGGCCAGAAGTATCCCAAGATCAGCAAAACCGTGGCGGCCGTCCACATCCAGAAGGTGGACCGGGCCAATATGACAGTGACCCTGGAGGTCAATATCATTACCCCGGCGTCCCTGGGCGGCACAGCCTGTGAATTGGAGGCACTGCGGGCCACGGAGGTGCTGCAGCTGGATGGTGCAGTCTGCGTGCAGAATTCCTGCAGCTATGACGGCGCCTCTCAGGTCTATGTGGTGGCGGTTCTGGCCACCTATACCTGTGTTACCGAAGCGGGCAGCTGCACCCTGGGGCCAGGTTTTGAGGTGTACATCAATGACCGGCTGCAGCATTTTGCGGTGTCCTTTGAAGAAGAGGAAATCCGGGGGGATCAGGCGGAATTTGCCATGGGGGAGGCAGACGCCGTGGGAATCAGCCCAGGCAGCCGATTGTGGCACATCACCCTGGAAGAATTGATTCTGCCGGGATCTCCGGAAGCGGTGGAACCCACGGGCGCCTTTAAGCTGAAGGTCAAACGGGCAGCCGGTACGGAAATTTTTTATCAATGCCGTTGGCAGTCTGTCCGACGGGTGTTGGACCGGTCCGGGCTGCGGCGGATCCGGAAGGGAATTTCCCTGCTGAAAGAGGTGGAATAAATGGACAAGATGAGCTACAAGACCTTTGTCTGGCCCCAGAATCCCCATACCTACCAGGAGGAATGTATCCGGGAGCCCCATTTTGTCACGGTGGATCAGGTAAAATACTTTGATGAAATGGGGGATATGCAGCGGATCATCACCGGCCAGGGTACTTTTTTCGGGGACACGGCCATCGCGGATTTTCAGAAGCTGGCCAAGCTCTTTGAGGACGGAAATCCAGGCAATCTGCAGCATCCCCAGTGGGGCATCCGATACTGCTACTTCACAGGGCTGGAGCTGACCCAGGACCCCAGGGAAAACTGCGTCGCCTATCGGTTTCAGTTTACCCAGGCAAAGACCAACGGCGAGGTTCCCTTCTAAAAGTCAACAGGTAAGGGCGCACCGAAAGGTGCGCCTTTTTGCGCAATTGACAGGAATTGGGGAACAGATTATAATGAAGAAAATGACGGAAGGAACAACACCCATGAACCTGATTGAACTGCATGATTTTACTGCACCGGAGCTGGATGTTTACGCCCGGCTGACGGAGGCCCAGCTATTAAACCGCCACAACCTGAAAGAGGGCCTCTTCATTGCGGAAAGCCCCAAGGTCATTGACCGGGCTCTCAAGGCCGGCTGTGAGCCGGTGTCCATTCTGGTGGAGACGGCCCATCTGCGAGGCGAGAGTCAGGAAGTGATTGAACGCTGCGGGGAGATTCCCGTGTATACAGCACCTTTTGATGTGCTGACCCAGCTGACAGGCTATCAGCTGACCCGGGGGATGCTCTGTGCCATGCGCCGCCCCCCACTGCCCACGGTGGAGGAGGTCTGTAACAATGCCCGCCGGGTGGCGGTGCTGGAGGACGTGATGAATCCCACCAATCTGGGTGCCATTTTTCGTTCCGCAGCAGCCCTGGGCATGGATGCGGTGCTGCTGACCCCGGCCTGCTCCAATCCGCTGTACCGCCGGTCGGCCCGGGTCAGCATGGGCACGGTATTCCAGGTGCCCTGGACCTATCTGGACAGCAACTGGATTGAAACCCTGGGGGCCATGGGCTTTAAAACCTGCGCCATGGCCTTGAAGGACGATTCTTACAGCGTGGACGATCCTGCGCTTCGCACGGTGGAGAAATTGGCGATCGTGCTGGGTACGGAAGGCGATGGCCTGGCAGCAAATACCATTGCAGGCTGTGACTATACCGTGAAGATCCCCATGTACCATGGGGTGGACTCGTTGAACGTAGCAGCCGCCAGCGCCGTGGCCTTCTGGGAGCTGCGGCCTCGATAAGAAAAAAGGAACGATCTTGTGATCGTTCCTTTTTTGTGTGATGTGTCTGACCTGGTATGTCCCGGAAGGATTTTCATAGGCAGGTCCTGTGAATCGTGCTGTTAGATTACTTGAAAATCCAGCTGGTGATGGTGCCGTCCTTTTCCACCATAAAGGCATTGTTGGATATTTCCGCCATAGGCTGGTCGGAATAGGAGTCGGAATAGAAGCTGTCACAGCGTATAATGCCCATCTCTTCTCTCAGCCGGATGGGCTTTTCCGGGCCCCAGCAGTTCTTGCCGGTGTAGAGACCGGTTCTGCTGTCCACCCGGGAGGCAATCAGGTGCCGGATGCCCAGCCGGGCACAGATGGGCTTCAGCAGAAACTCCGGGGAGGCGGAGATGAGGATATCATCGTCTTTGTGCTGTCTGCCGGGGTACCAGGGGAAAATGTTCTGCACATGGGTATCCCAGAATTCTTCCAGCAGCCCTTCTGCATCGAAGCCCGTGAAGATCCGGTAGAAAACCTGCTTCATGGCGGTTTTGTCCATGGACTTGAATACATAGTGCTTCACTGCGGCCAGTCCCATGCCGGGAAGAAAGCAGATCAGGGTGGGATGCTTTTTGATGGCGAACTTCAAAAAATCCACGGTGCTGTCGCCTGCGTACAGGGTGCCGTCAAAATCGTAGATATTCATGGCTTTCTCCTTTAAGATTCCTTTACCAGCTTCCCGGTGATGTGCTCCGGCACCAGGCGGAACATCTGCACATTCCGGCTGGAACGTTGAATTTCCTGCTCCACATCATTTGACTCCGGGTAATATTTCAGGCCCAGCTGCCGGACTGCGGACAGAAGCTGCTCCTGATCCTCCACAAACCGGATCTGGCCAAAGACGATGACGCTTTGAATATTCAGAGCCCATTCCCCCTCTCGGCGGAAGCCCTGATCCATCACGCAGAAGGATGCTTTGGGGCAGCTGTGGATGGCATCTATTTTATGGCCTGCTTTGGCACAGTGGAAGTAAAGACATCCGTCGCCTTCGTTGTACCAGTAGTCCATGGGAACGCCGTAGGGATAGCCGTCGTCACCCAGAAGGGACAGCACACCCCGGGGCTCCTTTTTCAGCAGCCGGAGACAGTCCTCTGCCGACAGCTGCTGCTTTTTTCTTCTCATTTCCCGGAACATAACATCACCTGCTTTTTTGTATTTTGATCAGTATAGCAGACTTTCCGGCATTTGTACAGGGAGAATCGACCTCCCGGTTAATGAACCACGTCGAACAGCCAATTTGTCCGGATTTCTGCCGGGCAGGCCTCCAGCAGAGCGGCATAGGCTGCGGTGATGCCCACGGAATACTGATCCTTCAACTGAATCACATAACCGGCATCGTTTTTGCCCAGAGCCACATAGGGCCGACCACCCAGGAAGGGGAAGGCGGCCAAAAGATGGTCACCCACAGCAGCAATGACACTGTCATACTCCTGCTTGTCCAGCTTGGTTTTCAGTTTGGCAGCATCGGCGGCAAACCAGTCCCAAAAGGCGGAAATGGCTTCGGACTCCAGGGGCATGGCGAAGAACTGAGGCTCGGTGCCGGCCAGAATATTGGCCACGCTCTTTTGGATGGCTTCGTAAGCGGCGCTTCCATGGGTTTTCAGTGTCTCCAGGCAGGTCTCTGCCGCCTGCTGTTCACCACGGACGGCGTGGAGAATGGCTTCCGGGGCAGCCCGGTCCGGTGCCGTGGGAACCAGCTCCCGGGACGTGGTCAGGGCGTCGTCTGCTTCCTCATAGCGGTGCATCATCACCAGGCAAGAGAAAAGATTGATGTAGGATTTGCCTAAAAGCATCCGATCCTGATCGTTCCAATCAGCGCCATCAAAGCAGCGAATGGCAGCGTGGTAGCTGTCGGCGGCCACATCGTAGCAGCAGTGCTCCAGATGATATTTGGCGGCCTTCAGGTAGGGCAGATAGAAGCCGTGGCCAAAGCTGTTGGCCTGGGCATAGAGCTCCGCCATCTGGTCGAACCGGCCTGCGTATTCGCAGAACAGACCCATGAAGTAAAAGTAGGCGGCTTTGTCAGCATCGGTATGGATGTGCTTTTGCAGGGCGTTCAGCTTCAGCAGCGCCTGGGGCAGCTCCTTGGCGGAGATATGGTTCAGGGCGGCGCAAAGATGGACCTTGGCCTGGAAGTCATCCTGGAAAGCAGGCTTCAAAATGGGGCCGAAGGCCTTCTGGTGGACAGCCCAGCTTTTCTGAAACTGGGGATTGAAGAAGGACTTCTGGGCCATCTTATCGGCCATGGATTGTTTTTTCATGTGAATCAGCTCCTTTGTTGGGATTATAGCAGAAAAAAGCGCAGGTGTAAACCTGCGCCAGATTATCGAAAAATCCCTTCGGACTTTTCCGCCAGCTTTTTGCAGTCTGCTGTGCGTATCATTTTTTCAATAAAGATGCCGCATCCTGTCGTCGAATCCTTCACCGGCCCATGGGGTACCGGTTCGGAGAGCTTCCTGTTTGGATGCGTTATTGGTTCAAAAATGAACAAAATAATGGTTGACAGAGGGTGCCGGTGGTGCTATATTGATACGGTTCAAAAATGAACAATCGGAGGAAGATAAATGGAATCCATCAATAATGCCGCTTTTTTTGACATTCTGGTCAAAGCACAGAAGCACTATGGCAAGCACCTGGAGCCTGTCTGTAAAAAGTGGCATCTGACCCGCAATGAGCTGGACGTGCTGCTGTTTCTGAACAACAACCCCCGGTTTGACCGGGCGGCGGATATTGTAAGCTGCCGGGGTATTGCCAAGTCCCATGTGTCGTTGTCGGTGAAGGATCTGGAATGTCGGGGGCTGCTGCTTCGACGCTTTGAGCCTGCGGACCGCCGGACGGCCCATCTGGCGCTGACGGAACGGGGCCGGACTGTGGCCGCGGAAGGCTGCCAGGCCCAGCAGCGGTTTTTCGAGGCGCTTTACGACGGAATTACCGAAGAGGAATTCGCCAGGTGGAAAAGCATCACCCAAAAGGTAAGCGGAAATATTGAAAATATGGAAAATGCGGAATAAAGGAAAGGAACGTCATTTATGTCTACAAAAGAAAATCAGGATATGGGAACCGGCAGCGTCAGGAAATTGATGGCGCAGATGGCGATTCCTGCGGTGGTGGCCCAGGTGATCAACCTGCTGTACAATGTGGTGGACCGGATCTACATCGGTCACATTCCCGAAATCGGCGGCCTGGCGCTGACCGGTGTGGGCTTGTTTACACCCATGCTTATGCTGCTGACCGCCTTTGCCATGCTGGCAGGTTCCGGCGGCGCACCCCGGGCGGCCATTGCCATGGGGCAGGGGGACAAGGAAAAAGCGGAAAAGATCATGGCAAACTGCTTCACTGTGCTGCTGCTCCTGGCGGTGGCTCTGACGGCGGTGTTCTATTTCTCAGCCCCCACACTGCTGCGGCTCTTCGGCGCCTCGGACGCCACCCTGCCCTATGCCTTGCGGTATAGCCGTATTTACATTCTGGGCAGCACCTTTGTGCTGATCGTCATGGGTATGAATACCTTTGTTACCACCCAGGGTTTTGCCAGGGTGAGCATGATGACCACGGTGATCGGCGCGGCTATCAATATCGTTCTGGACCCCATCTTTATCTTTGCTCTGAATCTGGGGGTCACCGGTGCGGCTCTGGCCACGGTGCTGAGTCAGACGGTCAGCGCGGTCTGGATTCTGAGGTTCCTCACCGGAAAGAAGACCATCCTGAAGCTGCGGCTGCGGAATATGAAGCTGGTGCCGGGCATCATCCTGCCTTGCCTAGCTTTGGGCGTTTCCAGCTTTGTCATGGTATCGACGGAGAGCGTGCTGTCCATCAGCTTTACTTCCTCCCTGGCCCGCTACGGCGGCGACGTGGCGGTGGGCGCCATGACGGTGCTGACTTCCATCAACCAGCTGGTGACCATGCCCCTGAGCGGCATCTGCCAGGGCGGACAGCCCCTGATCAGCTATAACTATGGTGCAAAAAAGTTCGACCGAGTCAAGGAAGCCTTCCAGTGCCAGTTTGTGATCTGCGTGTGCTATACGCTGCTGTTCTGGCTGCTGCTGATGGTGAAGCCGGATTTGTTTGCTGGGATCTTCACCAACGACACCGCCCTGGTCAGTTACACCGCCTGGGCCATCCGGATCTTCCTGGCAGGCGTGTTGTCTGTGGGCTTCCAGATCAGCTGCCAGCAGGCATTTCTGGCGCTGGGCCAGGCGAAAAGCTGCCTGCTCATGGCTTGCCTGCGCAAATTGATTCTGCTGATCCCGCTGATCTTCATCCTGCCAAACTTCTTCGCGGACAAGGCCTTTGCCGTTTTCCTGGCGGAGCCTGTGTCGGACATTCTGGCGGCTGTTATCACCACGGCCACCTTCTTCACCTTCTTCCGCAAGCTGCTGAAAGAAAACAAGGCTGCCGAAGCCTGATCCCATTCCCAAAGAGGCCGTTCCCAACGGCCCCTTTTACTATTTTACTGTGTCCATCCTATTTTCGATAAAAAAGCCGATTTATGGTACAAACTCGCCCGGGGAACACCCCGGGCGGGCTCTTCCTTACATCTCCTGTTCTACAATCTCTCTTACGATCTGATTCATTTCCCGTTCAGACCGGGCGTTGTGGGCTTTCCTGAGAATCTCATTTTTCTCTTCCTTTGTCATCATGGCATAGGCATTGACCGCTTCTTCATTCTGAGCCAGAGCCATGCCAAAACCAATGGGAACTTCTGCAAAATCCATGCTTTCACCTCCTTTATGCCGCCGCATCCAGCATATTTTCAATAAAGATGCCGTAGCCCGTGGTGGGGTCATTCACCAAAACATGGGTCACCGCGCCTACCAGCTTCCCGTTCTGGATAATCGGACTGCCACTCATCCCCTGGACGATACCGCCGGTGGCGGACAGAAGCGCCTCGTCTTTGACTTTCAGCAGAAAATTCCGTCCGTCGGCGCGATCCTCCGGATAAATTTTCAAAATTTCCACAGAATACTCCTGGACGCAAGAACCTGCAATGGTAGAGCGGATTGTGGCAGGGCCGGGTTCCACCTCCTGAAAACTCGCCACTGGCAATGGTTCGCCCTGCCAGCCCTTTTTGGAAACGCCAAAGACACCCTGGGGCGTGTTCCGCAACAACTGCCCGCAAACATCCAGGGCATCCGCACTGCCCTTGAGCAGCCCCGGTTCTCCGCAGAGCCCCTTTTTCACGGACATGACCTGACCGTGATAGGCGGTTCCGGCGGTCATGTTCAGAAGAACGCCCCGGGAATCGTTGACGCCGTGGCCCAGGGTGCCAAAGGTGCTGGTTTCCGGATCATACCAGGAAACAGTGCCGATGCCGGTGATTCCTTGTTTCAGATAAAGACCCAGACGCGGCCCTTTTTCGGTTTGCTGTGGTGTCAATTCCACAGATTTCTGCCGGTTGCCCCGCCGGACGGCCACGGTCACCGGGGATTGCGTGCTGTTTAAGGCGTTCCGGACATCCTCTGCACAGGAAATGGTTCGCCCGTTGATGGATAAAATCTCATCCCCGATTTGAATACCGGCATCCCGCGCATTGGCGCCCAGTATATCGTCGAAGGCTGCCACGGTGACGCTGCCGTTTTGAAGCTGCAGGCCGATGATCTGGCCGCCGGGGATCAGAAGCTGCGCTGCCTGGGCCGTCAAAGGCAGCGCAAAGCATAAGGCAATCGCAAAAGCGATGATGGATAATTGCCGTTTCATGTTCAGCCCTCCTTTTTTGGTCTGCCCTCTTAATATGGCTTCGATGGTGGAATGTAACCGCTGAAAATGTCGAAAATTCAGGAAGCCAATGCCGGGTTTGCCAGTTTTTATCTTGCAAATCAAAGAAGCGCATTGTATGATAATGAGTATCCAATTTTTTTGAAGGAGCACAATATGAACCGGGATGTGAATTATACCTTTGTGGCCCAGCGTCTTATGGCCCGAACCGATGGGATCCCTTATGAAACAGCCAATCTGGCCAATACTTCCGCCCTACTGTGGCAATATCTGCCGCAGATCAATTGGGTGGGCTTTTATAAAATGACAGAGGGAATTCTGGTGCTGGGACCCTTTCAGGGAAAACCTGCCTGCGTGAAAATCCCTGTGGGACAAGGCGTCTGCGGCACCGCTGTGGCAGAGGACCAGGTGCAGCTTGTCTATGACGTCCATGATTTTCCTGGCCATATCGCCTGCGACAGTGTCTCCAATTCCGAGATCGTGCTGCCCATCCATAAAAACGGGGAAATCTGGGGCGTTCTGGATATTGACAGTCCCGTTGTGGGACGTTTTACGGAAGCAGACCGGGAAGGCCTTTCCAAAATTGTGGCCATTGTGGAGAAATTCCTATAAACGCTACTACCTATTGACAAAGTAGGTAAGTCATGGTAATATTACCCACAGATTTAGTAGGTAAAACTTTGGAGGTATTCTCTATGTTCGTTTATGCTGACAATGCGGCAACCACGGCCATGAGCCGGACGGCCATCGATGCCATGCTGCCTTATTTCGATACTGTTTTTGGCAATCCTTCCAGCCTCCACACGGTAGGTCAAGTGGCCAAGGAAGCCCTGGATGCAGCCCGCAAGACTGTGGCGGACTGCCTGGGATGCGAGCCCCGGGAGATCATTTTCACCTCCGGCGGCAGCGAGGCTGACAATCAGGCCATCCTGTCTGCCGCCCGCCTTGGCGCCAAGAAAGGCAAGAAGCACATCATTTCCACTGCCTTCGAGCATCACGCCGTGCTGCATACGCTGCAGAAGCTGGAAAAGGAAGGCTATGAAGTCACTTACCTGAGTGTAAACAACCCTAATCACAACATTTCTGCCCAGCAAGTGAAGGATGCCATCCGGGAGGATACCTGCCTGGTGACCACCATGTATGCCAACAATGAGATCGGCTCTGTGCTGCCCATCCCTGAGATCGGCGCCATCTGCCAGGAAGCCGGGATTCCCTTCCACACCGATGCGGTTCAGGCCGTTGGTCACATCAAGATCAACGTGAAGGAGCAGAACATCGATATGCTGAGCCTGTCTGCCCATAAGTTCCACGGCCCCAAGGGTGTGGGTGCCCTGTATGTCCGCAAGGGTTTCCCCCTGGTGAACGTCATTGAAGGCGGCGCCCAGGAGCGGGGCAAGCGAGCCGGCACCGAGAACATCGCCGGTATCTGCGGCATGGCGGCAGCCATGAAGGAAGCCTGCGACAACATTGACACCAATATGCCCAAAGTGGCTGCCATGCGGGACAAGCTGATTGAAGGTCTGAGCCAGATTCCCCACTGCGCCCTCAACGGTGACCGGGTGAACCGGCTGCCCAACAACGTCAGCTTCTGCTTCGAGGGCATCGAAGGGGAGAGCCTGCTGCTGTATCTGGATGCCAATGGTATCTGTGCGTCGTCCGGCTCCGCCTGCACCTCCGGCAGTCTGGATCCCAGCCATGTGCTGCTGGCCATTGGCCGGGTCCACGACGTGGCCCATGGCTCCCTGCGTCTTTCCCTCAGTGATTACAACACCATGGAGGAGATGGACCACATCCTGACGGTGGTCCCCCAGGTGGTGCAGCTGCTACGGAACATGAGCCCTGTGTGGCGTGATCTGCAGACCGGCAAGAGAACCTATATTCTGTAATAATAAGGAGATTTACCGATATGGCACTGTACAGCGAAAAAGTAATGGACCATCTGATGCACCCCCGGAATGTGGGCATCATTGAGGACGCCGACGGCATTGGCGAAGTTGGCAACGCCAAGTGCGGCGACATTATGAAAATCTATCTGAAGATCGATAACGACATCATCACGGATGTGAAGTTTGAAACCTTCGGCTGCGGCTCCGCCATTGCATCTTCCTCCATGGCCACGGAAATGATCAAGGGCAAGTCCATCCATGATGCCATGTCCCTGACCAACCAGGCGGTCACCGAGGCCCTGGACGGCCTGCCTGCCGTGAAAATTCACTGCTCCGTTCTGGCAGAGGAAGCCATTAAGAATGCCCTGCGGGATTACTATGAGAAGAACGGTATCCCCTACGACAAGAGTCAGTTCCCCGACTGCGAGCTGTGCGGTCACTGCCACTAAAAGCCCATGATCGTATCGACCAAGGGACGGTATGCCCTGCGGGTGATGGTGCGTTTTGCCCAGCAGGGCGGGGAGGAATATATTCCGCTGAAGGAAATCGCGGAAGCGGAGGACATTTCCCAGAAGTATCTGGAATCCATCATGACGGTGCTTTCCAAGGCAGGCTTTGTGGATGCGGTCCATGGCAAGGGCGGTGGTTACCGTCTGAACCGCAAGCCAGAGGAATACACCATCGGCAGCATCCTGAAGCTGACGGAGGGCAGCCTCGCGGCCGTGTCCTGCACATCCCAGGGGGCTGCGGCCTGCTCCCGGACGGAGTGCTGCCAGGCCAAGCCCATGTGGGAGCGGCTGGATAAGCTCATCAATGATTTCTTTGAAAACATCACCCTGGCGGATCTTTTGAAGGACGGCAGTAAGGAATTCTAATAGCAACAGCCCCGATGGAAATTCCATCGGGGCTGATCATTTTACATCTGGAAGATATTTCCAAGTACCACGCCGGTTTCTTTTTCCCGGGGTTTCAGAGCATTGTAGACCTGGGCATATATGACTTCAATATAATTGCGCAGGAAGAAGCAGGCAGCAAACTGGGCGGCCAGGAACAGGGCATAGAACACAAAATAACTGACATCTGCCGACCAGGGAAGTGAAATGCCTGCCATGGACAGCAGCACATCGCCGTAGCACAGCATCATGGAACCCGCACTGATGGCATACCACCACCAAAGGCGGAGATCCAACTGGAACAGGCGGAAGCGGTTGCCCTTCATCATGGCTCTGCTTTCCTGGATGGCGTATATGGCGCCGCGGCCAGGCTTGTCGATGATCACATATCTGGCCATCCGCAGGGAATAGCTGATGCGAAGGACGAAAATCAAGTACAGCACACCGAAAATCAGCAGCAGGGGAAGCATGGCGAGCATCATTTCGCTGACCAGGGCTTCATCCAGCATCAGGGTGTCCAGGGTAAACCCGGGCTCAGAAAGAACGGGCAGCAAAAGCTCCGTGACGGGTCTGGACAGCGGGGTGATAAAGTAGATCTGTGCGGTGACCCAGAACAACACGAAGCCCACCAGGGTGTAGATGCCGCTCAGCAGCAGGGAGTAGCGCAGCATGACCCAGAACCGGTCAAAGCCCAGCTTCAGGGTCTGTTCGGAAGCATATTGCTGCCGGGCGAGGCGCAGCATGGCTGCAATATAACCCAGCTCCAGGCACATGACCAGAAGACTCTGGATCATGGGCAGCATGGTTTGGATGGTGGAAAGGATAGTCCGCAGACCCATGTTGCTTAAACCGCCGGTTTGGGCAATCTGCAACTTCAGCGCATAGTTGACCAGGGTCACCAGAACCGCCAGAGCGGTAATGATGCCGGCATAGACCAGCACAATCCGCTGGCTTTGCGGGGCGTCGGCCAACCGTTCCGAGGCATTTTTCTTTAATATTTTAAAACTGGGGATCGTCATGGGAACCTCCAAATATCATCAGTTAATTATTACTGTTATAAACCAAATCGGTGAAAATAGCAAATGAATTTTTTGTAACAGTAGAAAAAGAAGAACAAATATGGTATCATGAGGTAAATATGAATTACCCGGGAGGAAGAAAGCATGGATTTGGGAGAAAAACTGCGGCAGGCCCGACAGGAAGCGGGATTGTCCCAACGGCAGTTGTGCGGTGATGTGATCACCCGGAATATGCTGTCCCAGATTGAGCATGGCACCGCCCGCCCTTCCATGGACACCCTGCGGTATCTGGCGGGGAGACTGGGAAAGCCCATGAGCTTTTTCCTGGAAGAAGATGTGGTGACTTCTCCCAATCAGACGCTGATGCTGGGGGCCAGGGAAGCCTACGCCACCGGAGCCGTGGGAGAGGCCAGAGCGCTGCTGCAAGAATTCCACCTGCCGGATCCGCTGCTGGAATGGGAATGGACCTATCTGTCTGTGGTGACCGCCATGGAAGCGGCCCGTCAGGCCATGGCAGAAGGGAAGCATCTCTATGCGCGGCAGCTTTTGGAAGAGGCCGGGACATTGGGGCCTGGCTTTCCGGAGCTGGAACGGCAGCGGTTGCTGCTTCTGGGAAAAATGCCGGAGGCACCATTGCCGGAGCTGGTCCGGCAGTTACCCTCTTTGGACGAAGAATTGCTGCTTCGGGCAGAGGCGGCGCTGGCGGAAGGACGGTTCCAGCGGGCGGAAAGGCTTTTGGAAGCGGCAGAGGACCGGCAGACACCCCGCTGGCATCTGCTCCGGGGCCGGGCCATGATGCTGGGAAACCGGTTTTGCGAAGCGGCACAGAATCTGGAGAAGGCGGAAAGGTCCTTCCCGGAACGATGCTGGCCGCTGCTGGAAGTGTGTTTCCGGGAACTGGGAGATTACCAGAAGGCCTATCTTTATGCCTGCAAGCAACGATAAATCATGGTGCGATGAAGCCCCCGCTGACATAGCGGGGGCTTTCGAATTGCTGAAAAATCCCTTCGGGCTTTGGGTGTTATGCGGCGTCAGCGGTGGTCTCCGCAACTGTTTCAGTCGGGACTTGCGCTGCCTCGGTGGCGAACTTCTCCGGGAAGAAGGCCAGGTCATAGTAGTACTGTTCCCGCTGCTCATACTGCTGCTGCAGCCAGGTCTGGCACTTTGTCAGTCCCTCTTCCACAATGGCCATGGTCCGTGCGTGGGAATTTTTGGCGGCCTGAACGGTGTGCTCCTTCATGTTGAACTCTTCCATCCAGCCGTCGGCTTCGTCAATGTGCAGGGGCAGCATGTTGTATTCGTTGCCGGTGCCGTCGTTGCGGAGGTAGACCCAGACCGGCAGCAGATCGGTGCTTTCCAGATACACGGATCCATCGGAATACTTGGAGAAGGTGACGCTGAACAGCACACCGTCCTCCGTGTGGGCGGTGGAGATGGAATCCAGCTTGCCCTGCCGCTGGTTGGACACGGCGTTGCCCATGGAGTAAAGGGTGACCATTTTATGCTCCGGGTCCACGGTGCTCTCCAGCAGATCCATGGGCTGCACCACATGGGGATGGCCGCCAATCAGCACATCCACACCCAGATCGCAGACCTTCTGGGCCATCTGCTTCTGGACATCGTTGGCTTGCAGCTGATATTCGTTGCCCCAGTGTAGATACACAATGGTGGCATCGGCTCCGGCTTCTTCCATCTCCTCCAGATAGCCATCCAGCTCGGCATAGAAGGCATCCAGATTGTTGTAGGTGAAGTAATTGCAAAGTCCTGCTTCGGCAATGGCAGCATTGTCATTGAGCCGGGGACGGCCATCTACAACACCGGTGGCATAGGTGTAACAAACCATACCAATGTTGATTCCATTGATCTCCTGAATGGTCCAATGGGTCTCGTCAGCGGAGGTGTAGGTACCCAGCGTTTCCATACCGGCTCCCCGAACCACTTCCAGCGTGCGCTTGAAGCCCACCAGGGTGGTGTCGTAGCTGTGGTTGTTGGCGGTGAGGAGCATATCGAAGCCGGCGGTCTTGGCGCTGTCCACGATGGCATCGGGGCAGTTGAACCGGGGATAACCCTGATAGGGAATACCGCTTTCGGTGCCGGCCAGCGTGACCTCCAGATTTGCCACAGCGTAATCTGCGGCGGTGACATCCTCAGCGATATACTTGAAAATAGAATCAAAGTTGTAGGAGCCGCCGCTCAGGCCGGTGTCGATGACTGGTTTGTGCATCAGCACGTCACCGGTGGAGACGATGGTGGCCGTGGCGACCACGTGCTCCGGCACCGGCAGGGTGGTTTCCGGGGGGGCTTCGGTGGCTTCCGATTCCGGGGTAGCAGTGGTGGGAAGCTGAATGGTGCTGCCCTGGGTGGGCCGGCTTTCGGGCGTTTTGTGGACGATGTCCAGGGACAGCTTGATCATGAAGGCACTGCCTGCAATGAAAGCCAGTATCATCAGAATCAAAACCACAATGGTCCCCGTGTGGCGGGGTGCCTGGGAATGTTTGCGGGACATGGGAGTTCCTCCTTCTTAGGAAAAAGAATCGGTCAAATAGTGAACCGTGTGGATGGTTTTTCCGCCGCTGGTATAGATCCGGGGGACCCGGCGGCTGATACCGGAGACGAATTCATAGTTAAAACTGTCAGCGGCGGCAGCGATTTCCTCCATGGTGATTTCCTCCTGGTCGAATTTTCCAACCAGAACCACCCGGTCATTGATGAGAACATCGGGGATGTGTGTCACGTCCACCATCATCTGATCCATGCAGATCCGCCCCAGGATGGGAGCGCGCTGGCCATGGATGAGCACATGGAATTTCCCTGACAGGTTCCGGCGGTAACCATCGGCATAGCCCACGGGGATGGTGGCCACGGTGGTGGGGCGGGTGGTGACATAGGTGCCGCCATAGCTGATTTCCCGGCCGGCCGGCAGGGTTTTGACATGGGTGACCCGGCTGAGCCAGGTCAGGGCAGGCTCCAGCTTCAAAAGGGCTGGGGACACTTCCTGGCTGGGATACATGCCATAGGTGATAATGCCGGAACGCACCATTTCATAATGACGGCTGAAATTCATCAGGCCAGCCGAATTATCCAGATGCCGGATGGGAATGTGGACATTTCGTTCCTGGAGCATCTGGTAAAACCGGTCAAACAGGGCGGCTTGCTGCCGGGCCCGGCTGAGATCGGCGCTGTCCGCTGTGGCAAAATGGCTGAAAATACCTTCGGCATGGAGACCGGGCAGGGCAGCGATTTTGGCGCAGACGTCCGCATCCTCCGGGGTCACCTGAAAGCCGATGCGGCTCATGCCCGTGTCCACCGCCAGATGAAAATGGGCAATCAGGCCGATGTCCTGGGATGCCTCCGACAGGGCAAGGGCATCTTCGTACCGATAGATGGTGGGACGGATGTTTTCCATGATGGCAGTTGGGAACGCGTTGATGGGGGTCCGTCCCAGCACCAGAATGGGGGTGCGCAGACCGGCCCGCCGCAGTTCAATGGCCTCCAGAATGGAGCTGACACCAAAGAAGGCGCATTTGCGCTCCAGAAGGCGGGCAATTTGCACCGCGCCATGACCATAGGCATCCGCTTTGATGACGGCCATCACCGGGACTCCGGCTTTCTCCTGGATGGCATCCATATTCCGGGAAATGGCGTCCAGGTCAATTTTGACCCGGGTATTGTCAAAATTCATGGAAATCAACTCACTTAGTCATAGTTATACCCATTTTATCATAAAATTGATAGAAAGTAAAGAATGGCAGGAGAAAAAGCAGACTGAAAAGCCTGAGAGGTTTTTCAACAAACTGAGAAAAGGCGCTGCCATAGGCAGCGCCTTTTGTATGATCCAATCAGCCCAGGATGGTGCCATCGGGATTGAACAAGGGAAGCTTTTCCAGGTAGATCAGGTCAGACCGATTCTGGGCATCGCCTTCGGCCAGAATGGCCATCCGGCCGCAGATCTCGCCGCCGGCTTTTTCAACCAGGGCTTCCAGTGCCTTCAGGCTTTCTCCGGTGGAGATGACGTCGTCCACCAGCAGAATCTTCTTGCCCTTCATCAGGGCAGCATCGGCGCCGTCCAGGTACAGCTTCTGCTCCTTGGCGGTGGTGATGGAGTTGACGGACACGCTGAAAATGTCACGCATATACAGCTTGGGACCCTTCCGGGCCAGAATGTACTTGGCATCGCCGTGCTGGCGGGCCATTTCGTGAGCCAGAGGGATGCCCTTGGCTTCGGCGGTGAGAATGTAGTCGTATTCCGGCGCCTTGGCCAGCAGATCCCGGGCGCAGGCCACGGTGAGTTCCTGATCGCCGAAGATGACAAAACCGGCAATATAGAGGGTATCGGTCACAGGGCAGATGGGTAGATCCCGCGTAAGACCCGCCACGTTCATTCTGTAATACATGGGAAAACGCTCCTTTTCCATATAATTCTACAATAATTATACTACCGGAAGAAGAAAAGTCAAGATCGTCAGAAAGAAGATGGGGACTTGAAATTTTTCGGCAGGGAGGATATAATGAACGGAAAAAAGAAATGGAGAAATGATATGCTTGACATACTGGGAACCTTATCTGAAAACCATCTGTTCCGCAATGCCTGTAAGGCCATGGTGATTCTGATCATCGGCATCCTGGCCATCCGGATTCTGGGAAAAATTCTCAAATCCACCCTGGAAAAATCCAAGCTGGAAAAGGCAGCCCATACCCTGGTCTCCTCCCTGGTCAGCGCCGTGCTGTATGTTTTGCTGGGTTTGATGGTGGCTTCCTCTCTGGGCATCGATGTGACCAGCATTGTGGCCCTGGCCAGTGTGCTGACTCTGGCACTTTCCCTGGCACTGCAGAACATGGTATCCAACATCATCGGTGGATTTACCATTCTGTATACCCAGCCCTTCCATTCCGGTGACTATGTGGAAATTGCAGGCCAGGCCGGCACCATCCAGGAAATCAACATGAGCTATACCAGGCTGACCACCCCGGACAACAAGGTGATTTCCATTCCCAACAGCGCAGTGGTGGCGGCGCAGATCGTCAACTACTCGGCCGAGGAGATGCGTCGGGTGGATGTGGATGTGTCTGCCTCCTACGATGTGCCCACCCAGAAGGTCATTGACGCTCTGGTTCTGGCCGGCACTGTGGACAATGCCCTGCTGGACCCGGCCCCCCAGGCGGTGGTTGTGGGTTATGGAGA
Organism: Faecousia sp.; assembly: GCA_051867165.1. Lineage (GTDB taxonomy): Bacteria > Bacillota > Clostridia > Oscillospirales > Oscillospiraceae > Faecousia. The sequence goes on from JBJDYI010000272.1 coordinate 38,651, forward strand.
AAGCGCCATCCAGTACAGCCTGCGGATCTGGGTCAAGACCGCCGATTACTGGGATGTATACTTCCTGGTGAACCAGCGGGTGAAGCAAATTCTCGACGAGCAGAATGTGGAGATGACCTATCCCCACCTGAATGTTCATATCCTTCCATAACAAAAAATGCAGGGAGCTTTCTCCCTGCATTTTCTTATGGGATCAATTCCAGCAGAGCGAGGATCCCAATGCCGGGGAGTCCCAAAATCCCGGCAATGGCCACGCTGATGGCATTGATGGGAAGATAGATTCCTGTAAATCCGGAGACGGTATTCAAAATCCAGAGGCATAAAAAACCGCAGACGGAATGGATGGCCAGCTTAAAAACAAGCTTCATGGGCAGAAGCAGCAGTCGGATCAGAAATACCGCCAGCAGGGCCGGAATCAGCAAAACAACAAAATTTTCCATAAAACCTCCTGTATAGAACGAAATATCCGGGGCAAGATAAGGCCGGACAGCAAAGGAAGAGGCGCTTGCTCCATGACGATGAAGAAAGACGTCCTTCCATACTGTCAAGGGTATCACCGCAATGCGCAGCGGCATGATGCGAAACGTCCAAAGAGGAATTGACATTCATTTCCCCCGGACAATGCGGGCGAGTGGGGAACAGCTTGCCTGCGTACATTCTGCCACAGAACAGATGAGAAAAAAGGAAAACCGGAGTAGATGCTCCGGTTTTTTCTGTTGCTAGGGAGAAACAGGGCGCGCAGACACAACATCCTGTGTCCCGTCAAAAATTGGTTTGGAAATTGGGCGAAATTCTCAGGGACTGTGCCGTTGAGAAAGGGGAGAACCTATGCTATAATGACTGTAATTGACGAAATTTGCGAGGAAAATACCATGATCACAGAAGCGGTGAAGATTTCACAGGGGGACATGCAGAAGCTGCTGGCGGCGGCAAACGGAGATGCGGCACTGCTGTACCTGTTTTTAAGCAGCGGCAACCGGCCGGAAGAGGCCATGGACAGCTTACATATGAACGAATCCCGTCTGGCCTGTGCCGGGGCCACCCTACGGCAAATGGGATTGTGGCCTGATCTGCGGCCAAGCCACATTGCCCCGGGAGAACGGCCCAGCTACTCGGAACAGGATGTGCTGCGGGCCATGGACTCGGATTTTGATTTTCGGGGCCTTTACGGGGAAGTGCAGCGTCTGCTGGGTAGGTCCTTGAACACGGAGGAACTGAAAATCCTGCTGGGATTTGTGCGATATTTGGGCTTGCCGGGAGATGTGGTCTCGGTGCTGGTCTGTTACTGCAAGGACCGAGCCCGGCAGCGGGGCAGTTCCCGGAATCCCAGCCTGCGGACCATTGAAAAGGAGGCCTATGCCTGGGCCGAGCGGGGTATTGACACTGTGGAAGAGGCGGCCGCGTTTATCAGCGCCCAGAATATCCGCAATTCCCGGCTCCATCGGCTCATGGAGCAGCTGCAGATCCGGGGCCGGTCCCTGACTGCCGCTGAGGAGCGGTATGCCCAGAGCTGGATCGATATGGGCTTTGAGGAAGGGGTCATTGCCATGGCCTATGAGCGGACCTGCCTGAATACCGGCGGCCTGAACTGGGCCTACATGAACAAAATTTTGCAGCGGTGGCAGGAACAGGGGCTGCGGACCGTGGAGGCCATCCAGTCCGGCGATCAGAAGGGCGGCGTGCCCAAGGGGGCCAGCGGACAGCTGGGTCAGGCGGAACTGGACGCCATTCAGAGAATGTTACAGGAGGGATAATCCATGGCATACAGCGCAGACGTGGTCCGCCGGGCCAGGGATCGGCTGGCCCAGGCCAGGGAGGACCGGGAGTCCGAAAACCGGCAGCATCTGGCCGAAGCCTATGCCCGGGTGCCCCGGATCAAAGAAATCGACATTCAGCTTCGCCGCACCATGGCGAAGGCTGCGCAGGCGGCCTTTTTGCAGGGCAGCGATGGCCGGGCGGAAATGGAAGCCGTCCGGATGGAGAATTTAAATTTGCAGCGGGAACGGGCCCGGTTGGCGGAAGCCAATTTTGAAGAGGGGTATCTGGATGACAGCCCCATTTGTACCGTTTGCGGCGGAACCGGTTATGTGGGAAGTCAGATGTGTGAGTGTCTCCGGGAGCTTTGCCGCCAGGAGCAGAAAAAGGAAGTATCCATCCTGGCCGGCAGCAAGGAAACCTTCCAGCAGTTCCGGCTGGACTATTATTCCGATGAATATAATCCGCAGTATAAGGCCGTTCCCCGGATGCTGATGGAGAAAAATTTCCAGACCTGTCGCCGGTATGCCCTGACCTTTACCCTCAATTCGGGCAATCTGCTGTTCATGGGCGGCACCGGCCTGGGAAAAACCTTTTTATCTGCCTGCATTGCCCGGGCGGTGGCGGACCGGGGCTACTCCGTGGCCTATGAAACCGCCGGCCATCTCTTCGGTAAGCTGGAGCAGGCAAAATTCACGCCCACGGAAGAATCCCGGCGGGAGGCAGCCAAACTGACGGAATGTGATCTGCTGATCCTGGATGACTTGGGCACAGAAATGCCCGGACAGTTTGTGACAGCGGCCCTATACAGCCTGGTGAATGACCGGATTTTAGCCGGAAAGCCCATGGTGATCTCCACCAATCTAAACGTGGATGAAATGAGCCGCCGGTATTCGCCCCAGATTGCATCCCGGCTCCATGGCGGATTCACCCGGCTGATTTTTGTGGGAGAGGACATTCGCATCAAAAGGAGCCTGGAAAAATGACGGGAATTTTATTTGACCTGGACGGCACCCTGCTGAACACCCTGGAGGACCTGACAGACGCCACAAATTATGCTCTGCGGCAGTTCGGCTATCCGGAACGAACAACCGAGGAAGTCCGCCGGGCCATCGGCAACGGCGCTGCCAATCAGATTCGGAAATCCCTGCCGGAGGGCACACCCGAAGAAACGGTTCAGGCGGTTCTGGCTGTCTACAAACCTTACTATACGGCCCATTGCCAGATTCGCACCAAACCCTATGAGGGCGTTTGGAAGGCGCTGACTGTTTTGAAGGAAAAATACCCGGTGGCCATTGTATCCAACAAGCCGGACAGCGCCGTGAAGGCTCTATGTGCCGAGCATTTCCCCGGAATTTATGGTTTGGGAGAGTGTCCCGGCTGTCCCCGGAAACCGGCGGCGGACATGGTATTCAAGGGCATGGCGGCCATTGGCGCGGACCGGTGCATCTATGTGGGTGACAGCGAGGTGGATGTTCTGACGGCGAAAAACGCCGGGGTGCCCTGCCTGGCGGTGCTCTGGGGGTTCCGGGACCGGGAGACGCTGACGGAAGCCGGCGCCGTTCATTTTTGTGAAGAAACACATCAACTGACGGAAGTATTAGAGGAACTGGTTCATGGCCAATGAGTTTTATGCCCTGATGGGCCGTATGCGCTATATCACCCGCTGGGGTCTGATGCGCAATTCCTTTTCTGAAAATATCCAGGAGCACAGCCATCAGGTGGCAGTGCTGGCCCATGCGTTGGCCCTGATCCGCCGGGATATTCTGCATTTGCCCACTCCGGATCCGGACAAGTGCGCCGTGGCGGCGCTGTACCATGATGCCTCGGAAATTCTCACGGGAGATCTGCCAACCCCCATCAAGTATTACAATCCCGAGATCAAGGATGCCTATAAGCAGGTGGAGCGGATTGCCGGAAACAGGCTGCTGGATATGCTGCCTCCGGAGCTGCGCCCCAGCTACGAGCATTATGTGCTGGAGGATGACAGGGATCTGGAACCCTTTGTAAAGGCAGCCGACAAGCTTTCTGCCCATATCAAGTGTCTGGAAGAGCAGAAGGCGGGCAACACGGAGTTCGACTCTGCCGCCAAGCAGACCTGGGACGCCATGAAGGCCATGGCCCGGCCGGAGCTGGACTGGTTCCTGGACCATTGTCTGCCGGCGTTTGCCCTGAACATCGACCAACTGAAATAAGCTTTTTTCGTTCCTTGCTTGACGAAAACCTGATTTTATGCTATCATGATCCATGATCATGCCGGCATGGTGAAATCGGTAGACACAAGGGACTTAAAATCCCTCGCTGTTAAAAGCGTACCGGTTCGAGTCCGGTTGCCGGCACCAGTATTCGACATCCTACGACAGTAGGATGTCGAATTTTCTATATATGGTTTGGCAACATTGTTCTTTTCATAATATCGACGAGATATCTGATATTATCCCTCATTATTCGATTCATGGGATATGTTATCCTGTAGATGAGGAGGTTAATCAGAAAAAGCAGGATATTGATGAGGAGGTATAAAGTTGTACAAAATATGGAAATCAAATAGTAGCATAGAGACAGCATCGCGCGTACGTATTAAACAGACGACAGGTCAGATAATTCCGTGTGAAACCACTGTTCAAAAGGCATTAATTGATGATATAATCAATGCTGTGGATGGTTTTGTGCCTGGAATTACCATGACTAGTGCAAACTGGAAGCATTGGATTGCACAGCTGGATTTGTATACTTGTAAGCATTGAAGAAAACTGCATGGTCAGGTTTATTCTACTGACGAGATAGTATTGGAGGGACCGCCAGTCCATGATAGATGCCGATGTGTTATCGAGAAATTGATGGCTGTTGTAGCAGGATATGCGACGCGGGATGGATTTGAAGGAGCGGATTATTGGCTAAAGAAGCATAACATTCTGCCTGATCAGTATATTGGGAAAAAGGAGGCTAAAGATTTAGGTTGGGTGTCTGTGCTAGGTAATCTGAATGAGGTTGCACCTGGCATGATAATTGGTGGCGACATCTATCGGAATCGGAGCGGACATCTACCGCAGGCGGATGGGAGAATTTGGTATGAGGCTGATATAAACTATACCGGAGGCTATCGAAGCAGACACCGGATACTGTATTCAAATGACGGATTAGTTTTTGTGACATATGATCATTATGAGACTTTTGTGGAAATTGTGTAGGAGGTGTGTAACGGATGGAAGAACGTGAATTGAGAAAATACAAGCTTGATTTCTCTGATTGCAGATATTTAGGTGAAATCTATGCGCATATTAAAAAAGAACTACAGCTTCCCCAGTGGTGCGGTGAGAATCTGGATGCATTATGGGATGCTGTGACTGGAATCATGTACACACCTGCGGAGATTACCATTATCCCTCATGTAAAAAGAAACGAGTTGCAGGACGAGGTTCAGGAAATCATCGCTGTTTTTCAGGAAGCAAAGCAGGACTTTGACGAAATCTCCGTAATTGTACTAGAGGACGCACGGTAATTAGGTGATAGCATTGATATGATATCTAAAGTGTACACAACACACAAAACAATATAATCCGAACCAGTTCTTCCTAAGTGGGAGATGGGTTCGGATTCTTTGTTTTCTTTGGGAGGTTCGAAGAAACCCATTTCCGAAACGGTGTCATCAAGCGACCAGAATCTAAGCCTAGAGGGCCAAGAAGAAGTTAATTCAGATTTAGGAGGACACTGTTATGGATAAGAAAGTAATTTCCTGCGCGTTCAATATCGATACTGCCTGCGTGGAAGCCCGGTATGCGGACGGAAGTATGGATGCAATTGACTGTACCTTGGTGGAAGCCGAGATCGCTCGGAATATGTACGAAAGCAGCGAGCTGGCATGGCCGATGTATAATGCGCCAATCGATTATGTGAATCTGCTTCTCCGTGGGGATATCCAGGAGTATTTGAAGAACGTGACGGAGCATCATTCGTTTGATAACTGACAAGAATGCGGTGCTGCTTGTTGAAGCAGCATCGCTTTACAGCCATTTTGAGGGCAAGCGGGCTATTTTGGATGCGTTAGTGAAAGAGGTACTGGAACAGTATGGGGCAAATTCTTTTTTGCAAAGACCAATTGGGAGAAAGATTCCGATAACCTATGGCTATTGCACCAAAGTGTGAGAAAAAGCCCAGCTTTCGCTGGACTTTTCGTCGGCCTGACAGCCCCCCCGGCTTAGCCGGGGGTGCCTTATCACATAACCTTTCCGCAGTAGATGCTTTTATGCCAGATTCAGCTTTCTGTCAATCAGGTGGTACATCAGTAAATACCCAGCCACAATGGTGACCAGCGCCACCAGATCGTAGACGGAAAATGCCCGCGTCACATCTTCGACAAATACGGCGTTCAACATGCTGATGCCGCAGACAAAAGAACGGACAATACCAATACCATAATACACACCCACTGCCGCCAGAATCTTGTGCTTTTTGGTAATGATGGAGCCAATGGTCACAGACAACATGATTACAATGAGTTGGCTCAGCCCTGCCAGAATTGCGCTGAGTCCCAGCGATAACAGCACATCCCAATTCTTCACAAAGGAATTCCAAAGCTGGCTCATAGCCTTTCCAAGACTAACCGCCACATCCCCCCAAATCAGGTTCTGCGGGAAGGCCAGCAGAAACAGCGCTACCGCAATCAGAACCGCAGCAACCGCTGCAACAATCACGATCAGCACGCCGAAAATGCTGTTGAGGATACTGCTGAGCAGCAGCTGATGGTTGTTCACCGGCAGGGTAAAGGTCAGATAGCCTTCATCGGTAAACCGGCTCTTGTAAAACCGCCAAATGACGAAGAACACGCTGCCTGCACAACACACCGCCACGGCAAAGACACCCGCCACAACCAGCAGCACGCAGGCTATCTCCACCACATTGGACATGGGGGATTCATAAGAAGCCACATCCTCTTCTTCGCTGACCACAGATACCACGCCGTCTGTATTGTCTGCCTTCACCATGTAGTGCATGATGCCGCCGATGGTCAGGCCGGAAATCAGAATAATCACACACAGCAGCCCGATCACACCCCGAGTTGCCCGCCATTCATGCTTTAGCAGTTTGGTAAACATTTGAACACCTCCCGGAACAGTTCGTCCAGGGATTTTCCGGTTTCTTCCCTGGTTTCATCAGCGTTGCCGCTGCGGATCACCTTTCCCTGATGCAGAAACAGGAATTCGTCCAGCACTCGTTCCACGTCAGAGATCAGATGGGTGGAGATCAGCACCGTGGCGCTGGGATCGTAGTTGGTGATGATGGTATTGAGAATGTAATCCCGGGCAGCAGGATCTACGCCGCCAATGGGTTCGTCCAGCAGGTAGAGCTTCGCCCGGCGGGACATAACCAGAACCAGCTGCACCTTTTCCTGATTGCCCTTGGACAGGGTACGGAACCGGGATTCCTGGGCAATGCCCAGAGTGCCCAGCATATGCTCCGCCCGTCCCCGGTCAAAGTCTTCGTAAAAATCCTGGAAGAAATCCAGCAGTTCCCGGATCTTTCTGTGTTTGCTGAAATAAGGCCGGTCGGGCAGATAGGATACCAGCGCTTTTGTTCTGACTCCAACCCTTTCACCGCAGACCGTAAGAATTCCTGCGGTAGGCGTTAACAAACCCGCCGCCAATTTGATAAAGGTTGTCTTTCCGCTGCCGTTGGGGCCCAGCAGGCCGATGATCTTTCCCTGGGGCAACTCCAGGTCCAGGCCGTCCAGCGCCAGGCAGTTGTGGTAGCGCATGGTCAGGCCAGTCGCTTGTAAGGCGTATGTTTCCACCTATGCTTCCTCCTTTTCTTCTTCCAGGGCCAGCAGAAGCTGAGCCGCCTGGGTGGGTGTCAGGCCGAAAACCATAAATTTTTCGGCGCATTCTCGTGCCAGTTCTTTCAGAGCAGCGTCCCGCATGGCGGATAGGACGCTTTGCTCCTGGGTGACGCTGCGGCCACTGGTGCCGCCGCTGACCAGAAGTCCCTCCCGCTCCAACTCCGTCAAGGCTCTTTGCATGGTGTTGGGGTTAACTTGAGCTTCCGCCGCCAAGTCACGGACCGAGGGAATTTTCTTTCCCGGGGGCAGTTCTCCCTTCAGAATCGCGCCCCGGATAGTCGCCATGATTTGCTGATACACCGGACGATCCCCGGTAAATTTCCAGTTCATAGTCGCCTCCTTTTTTTGTGTTATTGTATTAGTGCATTAATACAATAACACAATTATTGGCGACTGTCAATACCCCAGTTAAAAAATAGATTAAGAAGCAAAAAAGGGAGAGACTCCTGTCTCCCCCCAGATTGTTGAAATTATCCGGCGAAAACTGGGCGTTTTCAACACTTGCAAGCCGATCATTACAAAATACGCTTTCCGGAATGTGATGTTAGCTGACAAAAGAATTTCAGCATGACATGTTTTCCTATAAAAACAGTCTATTCACTGTGGCTGAAATCATGTATACTATCATCAGATGATGTTAGAAAGGCAGCGTGAGTTGAATTTATGAAGAAAATATTGATTGTTGAAGATGATGAAGCAATCCGGACGGAACTGATCACATTGCTCCGCAGCAACGGCTACCTGCCGGTGGATGCACAGCCCTGTGACCTCATCCTGATGGACATCAATCTGCCGGGAGAGAGCGGCTTTACCCGCTGCAGGAAGCTGCGGCAGACATCAAATACGCCGGTGATCTTTCTGACTGCCCAGGATACCCCGGAGGATGAATTGCTGGCTTTCGGCGTGGGCGGCGACGATTTCATCCGCAAACCATACAATTCTGCTGTCCTGCTTGCACGGATCGGCAGGATGCTGAAAAGCACGGCCAGCGATACGCGCACCGTCCGGGGATTGACACTGGATCTGCCGGGCATGAAAGCCATTTTTGACGGTAACACAGTTGAACTGACAAAAAATGAGGCCCGGATTCTCTGGTGCCTGATGCAGAAGGAACTGTGTTCCCGGGATGAGCTGATCGAAGATCTGTGGACAAACGGGATGTACATCGATGGCAACACCCTCTATGTAAACATCGGCAGGCTCCGGGAAAAGTTGGAGAGAATCGGGGCAAAAGACTTTATTCGCACGGTGCGTGGTGTGGGGTACCGCCTATGAGTTTTTGGGACTACCTTGGATCAAAAGCGGTTTCCCTGTGCGTGGCCGGAATCAGTATGCTGTACCTTGTTCTGATCTCCTATCTTTGCGGGATCCCGTTTTCTCTGCTGTGGATTCTTCTGACCAGCGGTGCTTTCATTTCGCTGCTTGGCTTGATGATTGGCTGGCGGCGGGCCGACCGGCGGCTGCGGATGCTGAGAAACCGGCTGGATACCCTGCCGGAAAAGTATTTGATCGGCGAAACGCTGGAACGGCCCCGGGATGCGGTGGAACTGGAATACTACCTGCTGATGAAGGAGATTTCCCGCTCTGCCATTGGCGCGGTGGAGCAGGCCAGAGCAGAGAAACAGGACTACTGTGACTATGTGGAAAGCTGGGTCCATGAGATTAAGACGCCCCTGACCGCTTGCTCTCTGATCCTTGCCAACGGCGGAGATTCTGCAAAACTTCGGCGGGAGCTGCGCCGGGCGGACAATCTCACCGAAACCATCCTGACCTATGCGAAGCTGCGAACGGCGGAAAAGGATACCCAGATCGCCCTGATTGACCTGCGCGAAGTGTGCGGCAAGGCCATCCGGGAGGAGATGGAGCTTTTGATCGCGGCGGATATCAGCGTATCCCTTGACGGGCAGTCCTCTGCCTATACCGATCCCAAGCTGCTGTTGTTTATCCTCAAGCAGCTTCTCATCAACTGCGCCAAATACTGTCCGAACTGTCAAATCCAAATCTCCCTGGAGGAGGGCCGCCTGTGCTTTGAGGACAACGGCCCCGGCATCCCAGCCCATGAGCTTTCACGGGTAACGGAGCGGGGCTTTATCGGTACTGCGGGCAGAGGCTATGGCAGCAGCACCGGCATGGGTCTGTACATCGTAAGCGAGCTCTGCAAGAAAATGAATGTCCGGATGGAGATAACCTCTCAGGAGGGGTCCTTTACACGCTTTACCTTTCAGTTTCCCGCGCCAACCTTACAAAACTGTTAGATTGCAGGCAGACAGCGTTAGAACAAATTCTGCCGTTTTGCGGTACAATGACAGCGAAAGGTTGGTGGGAGGATTATGAACACATTACTGGAAATTAAAAATGTAACCAAATATTTTGGCAGCGGAGACAATGTCTCCAAGGCTTTGAACGGCGTGAGCTTTTCCATGGAGCAGGGGGAATTCACCGCCGTTATGGGCGCCTCGGGCTCCGGAAAAAGCACGCTGCTGAACGTCATCGCAACCATTGACCGCCCCAGCTCCGGCAGTGTCCTGCTGGAAGGACGGGACATTGCCGAGATGCGGGAGCAGGATCTGGCGGCCTTTCGCAGGGATCGCCTGGGCTTCATTTTTCAGGAATACAATCTGCTGGATACCCTGACGGTGGGCGAGAACATCGTCCTGCCCCTGAACCTGCAAAAGCGGCCCGTACGGGAGACGCAGAGAAGGCTTCAAAAGGCTGCCGCTTCTCTGGGGATTACCGAGCAGCTTTCCAGGTTCCCCCGGCAGCTCTCCGGCGGACAGCGGCAGCGGGCCGCCTGCGCCCGGGCGCTCATCACGGAGCCGGCTCTGATTCTGGCAGATGAGCCCACCGGCGCGCTGGACAGCGCCAACTCCAAGAGCCTGATGCAGACCTTCACAGTAATGAACCAACGCCTTGGCTCCACCATTTTGATGGTGACCCATGACGCTGTGGTCGGCTCCTATGCCTCCCGTATCCTGTTTTTGAAGGACGGGAAGATCTGGAATGAGCTGTACCGGGGTGACCGAACCCGTCAGGCCATGTATCATGAGATCCTTAATACCATGGCGGTGCTGGGAGGGGAAGCCAATGTTCGCTAAGCTGGCTTTCCGGAACGTGGGCCGTCAGATCCGGAATTATCTGATCTATTTCGTCACCGTGGCGCTGAGCATCTCCATGATGTTTGCCGTCAACAATCTCAGCTTTAGTGACCAGATCCGGTCGCTTTCCGATATCGCTTCGGATGTGCGCACCATGTTCACCATGGTCACAATCCTGTCGTGTCTTGTCACGGCGCTGGTGCTGAGCTACGCCACGGGCTTCATGCTGAAGCTGCGAAAAAAGGAATTCGGCATGTATCTGACCCTGGGTATGACCCGGCGGAATATCCAGACACTCTTTGTCTGCGAAACAGGGCTGTTGTCCGGCCTTGCGCTGATGGTGGGCATGGGGGCAGGGCTGGTGATCTTCCAGCTCCTGGCTGCCTTGTTTGCTTCCATCATGGACATTCCTTTCACGGTGTCCGCCTATTCCGCGGAGGGAATCCTGCTGACATTGGCCGTCAGTCTTGGCATGTTTCTTCTGTCCACGCTGGTTTCCCTGCGGTATCTGAAAAAAGCCGCCATGGCGGAACTGCTGAAAGCGGAAGCTGCGGAGAAAAGCGAGAAGCATCCGATTCTCTGGTGCGTTCTTTCGGCGGCGACGCTGGCGGGCCTCGTTGGCAGTCTGATCGTTACCTACCAGAATCTGATGGCAGCGTTCCGTAATCAGGATGGTGTGATATTGCTTCTTTGGCTTGTGGTGGATTTGGTGATGGTCTTTTTGTCTCATTTCACATTGTCCAGAACTTTGGCCGGAATGCTGCTGAGAAGCAAGCGTCTGAAAAACAGGGGCACCAACACGGTGGTTCTGCGGGGGCTTTCCGGGAAAATGACCGTGAATTCTCTGCTTATCGGCGCTCTGGCCACTCTGCTGGTTTTCGCCATTGTTATGTCCAATGTGGCGCTGGGGGAGAAGATTTACTCGGACCGCTCCGTAGCGAAGGATTGTCCCTATGATGTGATGGCCATGCTTGACTGCTCTGAGGAGCCGGGCATTTCCATGGAGGAAGGCCGCCGGATTATAGAGCGGTACAGTCCCATTACCGGAGAACAGGACTATCAACTCTATTCCACAGGTGATACGACCCTTTGCAGCAGTATCATGGGATACGAGCTAATGGGCTGGACGGACCTGTATCTGCCCCTGAGCCAGTTTAACCGACTGCTGTCGGACTGCGGCTATGAACCGATCCAACTGAAAAGCGAGTATCTCATGTGTACCGTCGCTCCGGAAATCGGCGATACCGACTTCTCTGATGTCACTGTAACGCTGAATGGAAACACCTATACCTGGGCTGGGAGCAGCACTGCTTATCCGGAGTTTACCAGGACATGGTTTTACTTCGTGGTGCCTGACGAGGCCTTGGTGGGGATGCCGGTGTCACACATCTGTACCGCCTACACACTGGAAAACGGCCGCATCGATTCGGAGGCACTGGAGTCCGATCTGACCTACTACCGGGAAACGCCGGAGGGCCCGGATGAAGAATGTGATTACAGAATTCAGGAGTTTTACCGCTTGTATTCCAACGCTACCGCCGGAACGCTGATTATCGGTACGCTGTATGTTTCTACCGTATTTGTGTGCATGGCATTGGCGATTCTGTCCATCAAAATGCTGTCCACGCTGGAGGACGAGCGCAGACGCTTTGCGATATTGTATCGTCTGGGCGCGGATGTGAAGATGCAGAAAGCAGCCTTGCGCAAACAGATTGGTGCATTCTTCCTGATGCCCGCTGCACTGCCGCTGCTGATGACCGTGCCGCTTGGACTGGTCTTTGGAAAGGTCTACGAGATTTGGGGCTTTGCAGACTTAAGCGGACAGCGGGCCATGGAGACCGCCGTGCTGATCAGTCTCGTGATAGCCGGTGTGTACGCCTTGTACTTTTTCATTACCTACCGTATCGCATGTGACCATGTGATTGCGTAAGGATATTGTATTCCCCCTCCGTGTGGGCTTTATCCCCGCGGAAGAACTGATGAAACAGGAAACGGCATGACCGAAGCCATGCCGTTCCTGCGAAAATGTGATATTACTTTCTTATGCCCCCGGCCATATCGGGGATTTTTTATGCTTCCGGTACGGGATCCGGGGTAGGTGTGGGATCCGGGGTAGGTGTTGGGTCAGGGGTAGGTGTTGGATCGGGAGTAGGTGTGGGATCCGGGGCAGGCTTATAATCGTCCTTGGAATTTTCCTTTTCCTGTTCCTCCCGCTCGGCTTCCTCTCTGGCGGCCTGCTGGGCCAGGATCCGATCGACACTGTCCAGGTCGAAAACTTCCCGGATGAACTTGTAATATTCGCTGTATGTGATGCCCACGTCATCATACTTCCAGCCCAGGCTCAGCGGATTGCTGCCGGTAAAACGCACCCAGCAGTCAGGGTGGCTTTCCTCAAAGGCCGTTTGGGTTGCCTTGTCAATCTTGGGTCCCAGGTAAACAAACCGCTCCAGAGGCAGATCCTGGATGGGAGTCAGATCTGTTACCTTGGAGAAGCCGATGTTTAAAAACCGAAGCTTTTCACAGTTTTGAAGGGCGGAGATATCTTCCAGGGCGTAGCAGTTTGCCATTTCCAGGAATACCAGGTTTTTGCAGTTTGCCAAAGCGTCCACATTCTTGACAGAAGAGCCGGAGAGGATGAGGATCTCCAGGTCAGGCATGTAAGAAGCGAAGCTGATGTCGGTCAGGGTGGTGTTGTGACCCATGTCGATGTATTTCAGGCTGGTGCAGTACTTCAGAATTTCGTTGTGGCTGTTTTCCACGCCGTAAACGGTTCTCAGGGTCGTCTCATCGGTCAGCAGGGAATACTGGCCGCCAAAACTGACGCGCCAGACAATTTTGGTGTCGGGATAATCCGCCTGGATGCCGGCCAGAACCTCATTGTCAAGACCGCAGTTTTCCAGTTTGAAATAGGTGCAGTTGGGCATGATGTCCAGAGCGGCACGGATCTGGGCCTCTCCGGCATTGCCGATGAATGTGTCCTGATATTCCACCCGATCCTGTGCGGTGGACAGGGTTTTCCCGAAAAGATCAAAGGTATAGTGGAAGGTGATCTCCGGGAATGCCTGCATCAGGGATGCCACATCCTCCATGGACATCAGTTCCGGCAGCGTCACATCTGTCAGTGCAGGCAGAAGGACCAACTTGCCGGTGAAGGCTTCCGGATCAGTGATGGCCGCTGTGCTCAGATCCAGCTGTGTCACATTGGGTAAATATTCCCGGCCCAGCAGATCCACACTGTATTCCACGGACAACGCAGGGAAGGCTTCCTTCAGCGTGGTTAATTCTTCCAGGGTCAGGTTCGTTTTGGGCAGAGCAAGGGATTTGAGATTGGGCAGATACTTCAGCTGGGCCCGGAGGGAGGTGACGTCATAAGTACCGGGCTCCAGGGTGGCTTCTGCTTCGTCGTTGAACAGGGTCAGTCCGCCCAGCGGCGCATAATAGACCACCTCTACATTGGGGTGGTTTTTGATGTATTCCAGAATCAGGTCGTAACAGGTGCTTCCGCTCAGGTCCAGATACTTCAGATTCACGCACTCTTCCAGCAACGCAAAATCCTCCGCAGTGGCGGCAACGGTCAGAACCTCCGCCTTTTTTCGAAGGAAGGCGAAATTGGGAACGGTGGGTTCAGCCTCTTCATTGCGATTACAGCCTGCAAAGAGCAGTGCCACCATAGACAGGCACAAAAGAAGAGAGATTACTTTCCAGCTTACAGATTTCATGGAAATGCCTCCAGTTACTATAATAAAATATGATAGCACAGGAGTGGTAAAAATGCAAGAAAGGGTCGGCAGATTCCGGATAACTTAATAAAGCGGACAGCGAAAGCTGTCCGCCTGGGGATTACTGCAGGTTCTGCTCGTAGGCTTCGATCATCTTCTTGACCATCTGGCCGCCCACGGAGCCGGCTTCCCGGGAAGTCAGGTGACCGTTGTAGCCGTTGGTCAGGTTGACGCCAACTTCCCTTGGTGTTCCTGTTACATCTTAAACTTCCCCATCAACCAGGATTTCATCCCGGAGACAGGGTGAAAATTCCCGTTCGGGTTCCCCTGCGATTTCTCCGATGAATTTGTAGAAAATTCTCACAGACTGGGTGTAGGTGGCATTCTTCCTGGGCATCTTCTGATACCCTTCCGGGAGCACCTTATCGCCAATCTCAATCCGGTCAACAAAGGTCACCAGGGTATCCCGGTCAAGGGTTTCAATGTGGGTGTACTGCTTTGCCAGTGCGAAGAACCGTTCGTAGTTCTCGGCAATTTCTTCGGCAGGATCGGGGGCATCCAGTTCGGAGATTTTCTGTTCAAGCAAGTTTGCCTCTTTTTCCAGGTCGGCCACAACCCGTTCCAGCCGTTCATCGGAGATTTTCCCCTGGGCATTGTCCGAATACATCTTGGTGATCATTCGGTCAATCATGTTCAGACGGTTCCGGGCCTGTTCGACATGTTTTTTTCTGTCCGCGGCGTTTGTAGTGGAATGTTCCTTGGCAATGACGGAATCCACCAGCGCTTTGATCTCGGCATCCGTCAACGAAATCAAGGAATTCAAGTCCTGCCGGACAATCTCACAGATGTGGGCGTAGCGGATGGAAACACCATCACAGGGATCAGAAATATCCCGGCGTGTATGGTTGCAGGAAAGAAACCAATATTTCAGTCGTTCGCCCTTGTGCACGGTTCCGGAGGAACACAGGGCATAGCCGCATTTCCCACAGAAGGCGATGCCCCCAAAGATGCTTTTGCGAACATGATCGTGCTTCCGATAGTCCCGTGTACCCTTCCCCAGATTGACATGGGCTTTCTCAAAGGTTTCCACCGTGACCAGCGGCTCATGGGTGCCGGGGGTAACGGTCCAATCCTCCACGGGAATGGGAACTTTCTTTTCTGACTTGACGCTGACCTTCTTCGTCTTTCCCAAAACGGTGTCACCCAGATAAACCCGGTTTTGCAGAATCCGCTTGACTGTGGTGTAGTTCCAGATGTCAGAAGCCCTTGCCGCGCCTTCCGCGGAGAAGTTGTCCCGGTAGAGAACCCGGTACTTGAGCGGCGGGATAATACCCTCTGCGCTTAAATCCATTGCAATCTTTCGACAGGAATCGCCGGCGGCGGCCCGCTGAAAGATTCTCTTTACGATGGGAGCCGTTTGGACATCAGGAATCAAAACATCCTTGGTTTGGGGATCTTTTGCATACCCATAGGGAGGACAGGCGCAATACTCGCCTCTGCTCCGCTTCATTTTGAGGACATCCTTGATCTTCCGGGAACCATCCCGCAGGTAAACCTCGTTCATGGCGAATTGGAACGGCGCCATTACATTCTCGGTTTCGGAATCAAAGTTATCCGCAATCGCAATGTAGCGAATCTGATTCTCCGGAAAAAACTGCTCTGCGTAATAGCTGGATTCTCTCATGTCACGGCCCAACCGGGACAAATCCTTGGTGATGACCATGTTTGCCATCCCTCGCTCCAGCGCGCGCATCATGGACTGAAAGCCGGGACGTTCAAAGTTGCCTCCCGACCAGCCATCGTCCACAAAGAATTGAAGGAGCGTAATATTGTTCTGATGGCAGTATGCTTCGACAATTTTCTTTTGGTTGGAGATGCTGGAGGATTCTCCTTTTTGCGCCTCTTCCCGTGACAGCCGGTAATAAGCGAAGGCAAGGAGCCGATGGGTGACAGATGATGTTGGAGCCTGTCCGGCCAAACCATGGATTGCGCCGTGATTGGTATAAGTTCTGTTTGCAGCTTTCATTGTGCCTCCTCACAACGAAGACTATTACCGCCGTTATTATAGGAAAAAGGGACGGCGTCTGTCAAAGGAAAAAGCTGGGAATGATCCGCCTGTAACCGCTCCTGAAGCAGTTCGGGGACGGATTTTTTGCCGACAAAAACACGCCGCACAAGATAGGTTGTGTTCTCAATTTGAATCGATTCCATAAGAGTACCTTCCTGTTTGCAGTTTGTCTTTCTATCTGCTGTTATTCTTTTCAAATTTTGGACGCTTTATGCAAGCTCTTCCTGCACTCGGCTTCCGGTGATGCTGGCAATATAAAAGCCACCGTTTTCATAAGAAAACGGTGGCGAATTTTGTCATAGGGGCTACTTGCCGGGGGCGTTTTGGGCACGGCTGGCGTACATGGCCTGTTCGGCCCGGGCCACAAGACGGTCAAACTCCGATCCCGGGCCGTGGGCACTGCCGCAGGAACCGGGAACCGCATCATTTGGCCAGCGGAGGGACAGGAAAAAATCGGAGGGCCCGGAGGGAAAAACCAGCAGGAATTCATCTCCGCCCACGCGATAGACGTCCGCGTCTTTGCCGCAGGCAGTCCGAAGGAACCGACCGGAATCCCGGAGAAGCAGATCCCCGGCGGTGTGCCCTTCGGTGTCATTGACCCGCTTCAGATGGTCCAGATCGAGATAGAATACCCAAAGGTCGGCGGCTTTTTTGTACCGTTTTTTTCGGCTGTCCAGATGGTACAGATTGTTCAGCCCGGTCAGGGAGTCTGTTCGGCTCTGGCGGAAGAGCCGAAGGGAACAGGCCAGGAGCACCCCCAGGCAGGCCAGCGCCGCAAGACAAAAAAGGGGGTAAATTGCCGTCAGCAGGATGAAGCAGGCGCAAATCGCGGATAAAGCCAGTAAAAATTCCATAAAATGCTCCTTATTTTGTGCTTCCCATGGTCCCGGGGCGGGAAAGGGGAGGCAGTGGGATGATGAAAAACGCACCCGGCAGTATTGCCGGGTGCGTGAATTTTTATGCCAGGCCGGTGTGCTCGAAGAAGGTGATGGTGGCGGTGACGGTGACACCGGAGACCATCATATCGTCATCCTGACTGGCGATGGCGAGATTGCTGACAAGGCAGCGCCACTGGCTGTCGGTCAGATCTTTGATGACCCGTTTGGCGGAGGCGTAGGTGCTGCAGCGGAAGTTCATGGAGATATTCCGGCGGACGGTGCCGTCCTCCTGCACTTCGGGGTCGGTAAAGCTCAGGGAGTAGTCCTGGGTGCGGGAGAGGATACCGTAAAGCTGGTTGAGCACCACTTCCTTGTTGTCATAGGGAGCGATTTCGGTGATCTCGCTGGCAGGACGGGAGAAGATCACGTCCAGCTCGTCCTGCATTTCGTCCATTTTCTTGACCTTGGTCATGGCGGTGGTGATCTGAGTATCCAGCTGGGAGGACTGCAGGGAGATGGAGGTCAGTTCGTCTTGCAGGGGGGTATAGAAGCCCAGGTAGTACAGCAGGCCGATGACCAGCACCACCAGGAGTGTCAGCATGACAATTTCCCGGGCAGAGAGTTTGCCTTTTTTCATATTATTCCTCCGCCTCCTTGGTCAGAATGATGCTCATAAAGATCTTCGCCTGTTCGGCGTCCTCGGCGACCGCGTTGTAAACGGTGGCGCTCTTCACCAGGTCGTTGGTTTCCAGCCGTTTGACCATGGCGCTGGCCTCTTCCAGGGTAATGCCGTGGATATTCAGGGTCAGCACATTGTTGTTCACGGCCATGTTGTCGATGATGGCCTTGGGAGCGATGTACTTTTCCATCAGGTTCAGCACATCCATGCGGCTGACCAGATTGATTTCGGTATCGTTCATCCAGCCGTAGCTGTACCGGCCGTACTCCATGGCCAGTTCATCGTAGCCTGCCAGCTTGGTGTTGATGGCGGCCAGCTGCTCCTGCTTCTGGGCCAGCTGGGTGTAAGCCTGCGTCTTTTTGGCAAGGGGAGAAATGATGCCGAATTGGGCGAAGAGAGCCGCAGCAAGGACGATCACCAGCACAATGGGAAGCACCTTTTTGGGGTTAAAGCTGCTCTGGTGGTGCACAAAGTTCATGGTGTTCTTGCTGGGCGCCACCGGGGTATTCTTTTTCAGAGATTTCTTGGGACTTTGCTTGTCTGCCATTTGTGATGTCCTCCTTTACTTCTGAATGGCTGCGCCGGCGGCCAGAGCGCAGTACAGCGCCTGATCAGAGGCCACGTCGCCCAGACGAACCAGGCGGTGAACATGGTGCATGGTCATGCCGGTTGCCTTCAGGATGGCGGTACGCAGGGGCTCGATGACGGAGGAACCGCCGCAGAAATAAAGATGCTCCAGCGGAGCGCCGTCGGAATTATTGGAGTAGGTGAAGAAGTTGACGGTTTTCATGATCTCGATGGCCACCGCCTGGTAGGCGTCGGTGATGAAGTCAGCGGTCTGAATGTAATTCATGTTGGCTTCCTTCCGGGTGCGGGCGGAGTAGGTATCGATCTGCTGCTCGGCGGCGATGGTTTCATCGATGAGGGCGCCGGCCATATCGATGTCCTTGCCCATGACGAAATTGCCGTCCACGAAGATATTGACCCGGGTGGTGTGGTGGCCGATGTCCACGACGCACAGCTTTTTGGGCAGGCTGGGGGCCTGACGGATCAGATTGCACCAGGCCATTTCAGGGGGCGTGGCGATTTTCAGGGTCAGACCGGCCTTTTTGAGGATGGCGTAGTATTCCTCCACCAGATCCCGACGAACGGCGGCGGCGTAGAGGGTCATGGAATTGCCCTGCACATCCTGCACGACGTAGTCGTAGTCATAGTGAGCGGCGTCCTTTCCCACGAAGTCCCGGAACTCAAAGGGCAGGTTCAGCTTCAGCTCCGCCTCGCTCATGAGGGGCATGGTGACATGGTGGGAGATGACGGAAGAAGAGGGCAGGACCATGGCGCAGCTGCCGCCGCGGATGCCGTTGCGCTTCATCATATCCTTCAGGAAGGACACCATGGCGGCGGAAGAGGTGATCCGGCCTTCCCGGACCAGATCCTCGGGCATGGTTTCGACGGCCATTTTCTTGATCTGACCGCCGGAACTGACGGCCATTTTCACGGTGTTGCTGCCGAATTCAACACCGATCATACGGGATGTGACAGATGCCATTTATGTAACCTCCAGACTTGCGGGATGCAAGTGAAAATATCTCTGTATTAAAACAGGCTCAGGTACCAGCTGACGATGGGGTCGCCGGCGAACAGGGTGATGACGGCGGCGATGCTCAGGGCGGGGCCGAAGGGGAAGGCAGTGTCTTTGCCGGCCTTCAGGATGATGGTGCCCATGGCGATGCCCACGATGCAGGCTACCATCACCATCAGCAGGCACTGGGGCAGGCTCAGGTACATGCCGATGACGAACAGCAGCTTGATGTCGCCGCCGCCCATGGTGTCCTTTTTCAGCACCTTGTCCATGATCAGGCTCAGGACCAGCACCGCGCCGGCGATCATCAGTCCGGGGGCCGCGCCCCGGCCAAGGGCAGGAAGGCCGCCGGTGAGCAGAAGCTCCGCAGCCCGGACCAGGATGGGAATCACCAGAAACCGGTCCGGGATGATCTGGGTGTCCAGATCCACAAGGGACAGGGTAAACAGGCAGCAGCAGAAAACCATAGGGCTGACGATGGCGGGGTTGACGCCGTATTTGAACAGCAGCCCCACGAAAACCGCCGCCAGGGTTGCTTCCGTGATGGGGTAGCGCATGGAGATGGGGGCGCCGCAGTGGCGGCATTTTCCCTTCTGGGCCAGCCAGCTGACCAGGGGAATCAGCTCCAGGGGAGCAAGGGTGTGATGGCAGTGGGGGCAGGCGGAGCGCTGGGAGCCGGCCCATTTTTCCCCGGCGGCCATGCGCAGGGCCAGGCAGTTCAGGCCGCTGCCCAGCACCAGGCCCAGCAGGGCAAAGAGAACCGCCAGCAAAATCACCACGTAGGTGGGAAGATATTCCAGCATACTTGTCTCCTTAGGAATTGTCGGCGGAATCGCCGGCGGTGTACCAGGTGCCGTCCACGGTGGGTCTTGCGGTGGACAGGCTGGATTCGCCATTTTCCGCCACGTCGGACAGGTATTTCAGACCGTAATAGGTTTCACCGTTGACATAATACACGTCAATGAAGCCCGGGGCGTCATACACGACTTTCAGGACGGCACCGGGGTCCAGTTTGCTGGTGGGGTTGGCAGACGCTTCGATGATCTCCGGGACGGTTTTTCCGCCATTCACCACTTCCACATTCAGCAGGCCCAGTACCGCGCGCAGATTGGAGGCATCGGTGGCGGCTTTGGCTTTCTCGGTGGAGCTGGAGACCACAGGGACGATGATGGACACCAGCACCGCAATGATGGCGATGACCACCAGCATTTCGATGAGGGTAAAGCCATTTTTCTTAAATCGCATGAAGTTTTCCTCGTTTATCAAAAATAAAGCATAGCTTTGAGTCCTGGAATCAGGGCGCAAAGCTATACCCACACCGGAGGGGACACAAACCGCAACCCGACGGCCTGTGTCCCGGAAGGTGTGAATCAAATGGGGTCTAAAGAGATGGGGAAGGAATTAGGTGGTGGGGTACGCGCCGGTCTCAGCAATATGGGCCAGGGTGTCGATGTCCCAGGTCAGTTGAGAGCCGCTTGTACCTGTGACATAGCTGACAGCGACCTGATTATCAGTGCCGAGTGTAACGGTCATCGCTACATCGGTCAGCTCTTTGCTGTCGACTTTCAGTGCCTTTGCCTTGGGAGCGTCAACTTTGCCAACCTCAGTGGAACCAACCATAACCTTAACCACGCCAGCGGTGTTTGTATCCAGAGTAGCACCGGCGTTAGCGATGACCATGATCTGGACAGAGGACTGGACGGAACGCAGGTTGGCAGCGTTGGTAGCGGCAGCAGCCTTGGTGGTGGAGTTGGAAACAACGGGAACGATGATGGAAACCAGGACGGCGATGATGGCGATAACGACCAGCATTTCAATCAGGGTGAAACCCTTCTTGTTCATCTTGTTCATTGGAAATTCACCTCATAAATATGTTTTATTTGTTATATTCCATCCGGCGCGGGTTGTGACACCGGGGTATGGACGGTTGGGAAGGAAATCAGACGCTACCGTACATGCCGAAGATGGGCAGGTACACGGACAGCAGGATAAAGACCACCAGCGCCGCCAGGACGATGGTGATGCAGGGGTTCAGAATCTCCAGGGCCCGCTTCACGGAAACATCCACTTCCTGGGTGTAGTAATCGGAGACCACCGCCAGGGTGTCCTCCAGCTGGCCGGTCTCCTCGCCCACGGTGACCATTTCCACCAGCAGGGAGGGGAGCCACCGGCTTTTCCGCAGGCCCGCTGCCAGTCGGTTGCCCTCGATGATGCCGTTGGCGGCGGCCTCAATGTCCTCGCCGATCAGCAGGTTGGCCATGGTGTTGGCGGTGATCTTCACACCGCTGACCAGGGGCAGACCTGCGGCGATCATGGTGGACAGGGTGGCGGAGAACTGGGTGGCGGCGTTCATCTGGTTGATGAGGCCGATGCCCGGGGTGATCAGGCTCAATCTGGCGAAGAAATGGCGGCCGGCGTCGGTTTTGCCGTAAAGGGTGATGCCCAGGGCGGCGACTGCCACGATGGCGGCCAGCAGAATCCAGTAGTCCACCATGAAGTGGCTCATGGCGATGAGCATCCGGGTGGGCAGGGGCAGCGTGTTGCCCATGCTGGAGAAGCTGTTCTCAAAGACAGGCACGGCGAAGATCATGATGATGAAGATAACCACGATGGCCACGCAGATCAGCATGATGGGGTAGACCATGGCGGAGGCCACCTTGGACCCCACGGCGGCGGCATTTTCGTAGTATTTCTGGAGCCGTTTGAAGGCATCGTCCAGATTGCCGGATTCCTCGCCGGCCCGGACGGTCTCGATGAAGGTGCGGGGCAGGCCCGGACCACGGAGGGCGAAGGAGTCGGCCAGACCATTACCGGCGTGCACGTCGTCGGCAACCTCCGTGAGAATCCGCTTGATTTTCTTGTCCTCCTCGTTCTCGGCCACCAGCCGCAGAGAGGACACCAGAGGCAGACCCGCCCGCAGCTCGATGGACAGCTGGCTGCAAAGCAGCGCCAGAGGCTTGGGCTTGATCTTGCCGCCGGACAGCAGGTCGCCGATGTCGGCGTTCATCACATCATTCAGCTTGCCGGAGGAGACCGGCTCCACGCTGATCAGAACCCGGCAGTTGGCCTTGGCCTTGGTCATGGCGTCATTCTGGTCGAAGGCTTCCACAACGCCTTCCACATTGGCGCCGCTGGAGGTCATGCCTTTATAGCGGTATGTAGTCATGTTGGATTACTTCCTTTGTTGGTTTATCAGAACAGGGTGGAACGGCGGACATATTCCGGGTCATGGGCATACTTGATGGCGACCTCGGAGCTGATTTTGCGCTGCTTGTACAGGCTGATCAGGGAGGCGTCCATCAGCTGACTGCCGTCATTGGCGCCGGAGAGAATGGCGTTGGCGATCTGGTGGGTCTTGCCCTCCCGGATCAGGTTCCGCACGGCGGGGGTGACCACCATCACTTCCGCCGCCAGCACACGGCCACGGCCGCTCAGGTGGGGCACCAGCTGCTGGCTGACCACCGCCTGCAGGCACATGCTCAGCTGCATCCGGATCTGCTCCTGCTGAGAAGAGGGGTACGCATCCACGATGCGGTCCACGGTATCGGCAGCGGAATTGGTGTGCAGGGTGGCAAAGACCAGATGGCCGGTCTCCGCGGCGATCAGCGCCGTCTCGATGGTTGCCAGGGAGCGCATTTCGCCGATCAGAATCACATCGGGATCCTCCCGGAGGATGGACTTCAGACCGTCCGCGTAGGACAGGGTATCCTGACCCACTTCCCGCTGGTTGATGATGCACTGGTCGGAGGTATAGACATATTCGATCGGGTCTTCCAGGGTGATGATGTGCTTGGGCTGGGTGTGGTTGATCCGGTCCAGCAGACAGGCCAGGGTGGTGGACTTGCCGGAGCCGGTCTCGCCGGTGACCAGCACAATGCCCTGCTTGAAATCCGTAAAATTCGCCACCTTGGGGGGCAAACCCAATTCCTCAAAGGCGGGAATCCGGTTGTTCAGAATTCGGATGGCGGCGGAAACATACCCCTGCTGGCGGAACAGGTTCACCCGGCACCGGGTGCCGTCCGGCATCCCAATGGCCAGATCCTGCTCGCCGATGCGGGAGATATCGTCATAATGATCGGAAATCTCCTTGGCGTATTCCTCGCAGTCCTGGGCGGTCATCACGTTGGTATCCAGATTGTGCAGCTTGCCGTCCACCCGGACCCGGATGGGAATTCCGCAGACAATGTGAATGTCGCTGGCGCGAAGCCGCTGGGCTTTCTCGATGATTTCGGCAAGAGACAGAAACTTGCTCATAGGGGCGTTCTCCTTCAATATGGCAAATTAAAGATCGGTGGAATTGACGGTGCGGTAGGCTTCGTCCACGGTGGTGGTGCCGTTCTGCACCAGACGGATACAGTCGTTGATCAAAGGCTCAAAGTCGCTCTCGTGGATCAGCTCCATCAGGCGGCTGTGGGGCACATTGTCGGCGATGGCTCTGCGGATCTCGGAATTCAGCACCAGAATCTCAAACACGGCGGTTCTGCCGCGATAGCCGGTGTTGAAGCACATGGGACAGCCCTTGCCCCGGTAGAATTTCCGGCCGGGCTGCACAGGCAGACGAAGCATCCGCTGCTCATCGGCAGAGGCGGTGTATTCCACGCGGCAGTTGGGACAGATCCGGCGCACCAGACGCTGGGAGATGATGCCCTTCAGCGCGGAGGAAATCAGGAAGCTTTCCACGCCCATGTCCAGCAGACGGTCGATGGTGCTGGGGGCGTCGTTGGTGTGCAGGGTGGACAGCACCAGGTGGCCGGTGATGGCGGCCCGCATGGCAATATCCGCAGTCTCGCCGTCACGGATCTCGCCCACGGCGATGATATCCGGGTCCTGACGCAGAATGGAACGAAGGCCGGAGGCAAAGGTCATGCCGGTCTTTTCGTTGATCTGTACCTGGTTCACGCCGTCGAAATTGTATTCCACGGGATCTTCCAGGGTGACCAGGTTGACTTCCTCGGTGTTCAGCTTGCCGATCATGGTGTACATGGAGGAAGACTTACCGGAGCCGGTGGGGCCCACGATCAGGATAACGCCGTTGGAATTTTCCAGCAGGGCGTTGAATTTCTGAAGATTCCGGCCGGTGAGGCCGATGCCCTTGGTGTTCAGCAGGGAGCTGGATTTGTTCAGCAGACGGATAACCACCTTCTCGCCGTAAACGGTGGGTAGGGTGGAAATACGAAGGTCCACGTCTTTCTCGCCGATGCGGACATTGCTTCGTCCGTCCAGGGGGATCTTGTGCTCGGCAATGTTCATGTTGCCCATGACCTTGATACGGGCGATGACCGCACTCTGGGTGCCCTTGGGCACCACGAAAACCTGACGCAGAACACCGTCGATTCGCATGCGGACATACATGGCGTTTTCCCGGGGCTCCAGATGGATATCGGAGCAGTTCTGGTTGACGGCGTATTCCAGGAAGCTGTTGACCAGCCGGATGGTGGGCGCCGCGTTCTCGGAATCCGCGCCAATGACATTGGCGGCGGCGATGTTCTGAAAATCGTCAGCGGCCTGATTCTCGGTGCTTTTCAGATCCTGCAGGGCCTTCTCTGCGGATTCGGAGCCGTAGAGGTCCATAATGGCCCGGGTGATGCCTCGGGCGGTGGCCAGCATGGGCACCACTTTCCGCTTTGCCGCCATCTTGACGGCATCCGTGGCAACGAAGTTCAGCGGGTCCGCCATGGCCAGGGACAGGGTGTCCGACGTGGCCTGCACGGGAACCACATTGTACTTCCGGGCAATGGAACGGGGCACCAGGTGGGTCATTTCCTTGGGGATGACCATGCCGCTCAGATCGATATACTCCACGCCCAACTGACGTTCCAGAGCCTTGTAGACCCGGTTCTGGGAAGTGAAGCCCTGCTCCACCAGAATTTCCCCCAGCTTTTTGCCGGGGACTTTTTTCTGGATTTCCAGAGCCCTGTACAGCTGCTCGGGGGTAATACATTCGTTGGCGATCAAAATTTCACCAAGTTGTTTGTAAACCATTCAAAATCTCCTGTGGGACACAAAACATAGCTGCCAGCAAAGGGCAGCAACTGAAAATATGGTATAAGTGAGGCCATTATACAAAAGTTTCCAAAAAATTGCAAGATGGCTCCCGGAGAAAAAACAGGTTTATTAAGTTTTCCTGAACTTTTCGTGAATATGTCCAAAAACAGAGGGAGTTTTTTTCAGGAACTAGCCACAATTTTGGAAAAAACTGGTTGCGGGAAAAATTGGAATATGCTATGATTGTACCATCTGTAATTATCGGGAATTGCGCCCTTTGGAGGCGCAAGAGATTCCTATTGGTAGATAGAAAGTGTGAGAAAGGACGAAATCGACATGAGGAAACGTCTGGTTGAAAAATTGACCAAATCAAAGAAAGGATCTCTGGGCTATACGCTGACAGAGCTGTTGGTGGTGATCGGTATTCTGGCCGTGCTGTGCGCCATTGCCATCCCCTCTATCATCACCATCAGCCGCGCGCTGAAATTCCGGCAGCGCAACGACTACGCCAAGACGATTTTCTTGGCGGCACAGGAAAATCTGACGGAAATGCGCAGCGACGGCAGTCTGAAAATGATCTGGGATTGCATCGAGAATAACTATGGTGCGGGAAACGAACCTCACGTTTCCGGCTGTTCGGACTTCCCCGCCGAAACCTGGACTGACCAGTATTTCTATGTAACCACTGATGAAACGGCGCTGTATTCTCTGGTGCTGCCGGTCAACAGCGTGGAAAGCACCCTGAGAAACCAGCAGGTTATCATTGAATTTAATCGCTATAACGGCAATGTTTACGCTGTTTTCTACAGCGAAGAAGAGGAAGATATCTTCAGCCTGTACAAGACAGCTCCCGGTCTGCCCAGAAATGACGCGGCTGCCAGAAGAAGCATGATGCTGGGCTACTATGATGGCAGCGGCCTGGCCAACCAGGAGCTGGAACTGGAGCAGACTAAGGCGGAGCTGGAGTATGTCAACGGCGAGGAGGGCGTTATCAAGGTCAGGATCCCCATGCCCGACGAATTTTACGGCAAGTTTGACGAATTCATGAGCGCATTGTCCGTGGAACTGACCATCACCGGCGATACCAGCAACGGAAGCATTACCATCCCGATCAAGACCGCGGAAGACCCGAACATCGAAACCGCGAGCACATACAACATGGCCCTCACGGCCGATGCCACAAAGTCCGGGAACGAGCCCTACCTGGATATCGACGGAAAAACCGTGGTGGTGGAATATATTCTGGACTCCCTGGCCACCGGCGGCAGCTTTGCCGATAAGGTCATCGCTGATGAAAACGTCACCAGCCTGACACAGGTGAAAAATGAGGCCGGCTTTATTATCCTGCCCGGTGAGAATGTGACCGTAACAGCAAATGTGTCCTTTACCGCAGAGAATACAGTGGTGGAAGTGGAATCCGGCATCCTGCCCGGCATCAACCCCCTGTTTGAGTACCTGGAACCCAGCATGTCCCCGAATACATACGTCTTGGCAGTTTCCAACGGTAGAAACCTGCAGAACCTGAACGTCATTGCTCCCAGCGTGGCATCCAGGGTGGAGGCGGTGACGTTTACCGCTGATGTGAACTGGAACGAGACCGTCAAATACTATAATGATGCGTACGGCAAGATCAGTAGCGGCGAAAGCAGCGAAACCGAAGGCAGAACCACCACCGACAAACTCTATTCCAACACCGACGAAGCCCCTGCCCGGTGCCTGCCCTACTTCGTGCCCATCAGCAATGATGCCCTGTTTGGCTCTGCAACCTTCACCTATGGAACCGTCGGTACCATTCCTACCATGCAGGATACCCATGACGCCTATGCTTCGGGCGGTAACATTCGGGCCGTGGACCATGCGGACATCGTGGGCAACGGCAACCGCGTGATCGGACTGAATATCGACGCCACCAAATATGCGGATCAGACTGCATTTGCCCTTGGCGAAGGATACTATGTGTCCAATAACTACACGGATGCAAACGGCACGACGGTAACAAACAACCAAGATGTAAACTATTACTTCACCGGTCTGTTTGCCTATGCCAATAC
This sequence comes from Faecousia sp., assembly GCA_051867165.1. Classification (GTDB taxonomy): domain Bacteria; phylum Bacillota; class Clostridia; order Oscillospirales; family Oscillospiraceae; genus Faecousia. The sequence continues at coordinate 66,299 of JBJDYI010000272.1, forward strand.
CCAGATCGACGGCCTGAAAATCGTCAATTCTGTCGTCAAGGGTCATCCCTTTGCCACGAATGTCGCTACAGCCACCGGCTCCCTGCTGGGCGCATCTGGCTTCAACAGCCTGATCACCAATTGCGGCGTCTACATCGACAAAAACGCTGCTGACTACCAGCCTACTCAGTTTATTCCTACGGAATACAAAAAGGACGACGCTCAGACCTGGTATGGTGTCAGCGGTGAGGGCGCCGTGGGTGGCCTGGTTGGCTATGCCAAATCCCACCGCACCGCCAGCGGTGACCTGACGGATGATACCTCGGAGTTGGCCTTCTCTGACTGCTTCGCAGCAGTGCCTGTCAGCGGTAATATGCGCAGCAGCGAAAGTGTGCTCCACGGCTTTACCAACGGCGTGGGCGGCTTTATCGGTAACTCCAACCTGACCAACTTCTATAACTGCTATTCCAGCGGTAATGTCTATGCCACCGGCTGCTATGTCCGGGAAGCAAGGCACCGCGAAAACTCCATGGATAATGGCTTCATCTCCGGCATCATTAACCAAATTCTGCCGTCCAATGTCCTGCTGAATGAGATGCTGAAGTATGACGGCTATTACAGCACCGGCGCCGGCGGCTTCGTAGGTACCAGCCATGGTACCCGCTACACCAACTGCTTCACCACCGGTGATGTTAACGGTACGGGTAAGGCGAATGCCGGCGCAGGCGGCTTCGTGGGTGTCATGTGCTATGACGAAAGATTCGTTTACGAGGCCGACAATACCAGTAAGACAATCCGCCAGCTGACGGTGTTCGACAGCTGCTACTCCACCGGCAAGGCCACCATCAACAACGACCAGAAGGAGAACTTCTCCGGCGCCAACGCCCGTATTTTCAAGTATGATGGTTCCTTCTACGCGGATTATTACGAGCTGCTGGCACCCTACCATGCCCAGTATGGGAAGGCACCGGCCTATCCTTCGGCCACGAACGATAACATGTCCTATAGTGACAACGGCGCCTATTATATTTACAAGGACAGCTACTATCTGAGCCGGAATTACTCCGGTGATGAAGGAATCAACACTTCCTCCGTCGACTGTGCCAGCCCGGCAAGCTATGATATGCTGGCCAACATCCATACAAAACATGCGGATGAGGACTGGCTGAAGCAGCGCGTGAATCACCTCGGTGGATACCGGATAGGACTTTTAACTGAGTGGTTGAACGGGATTCGCGGTGTTGTCATTTCCAATGACTATCGTGCGACGTATGAGGAATTCTTTGATGCAAAGACACAGCTGTTTTCCGGATCGGTGAGTGACTTTTTGAATCTTAATGAAGCCGTTAACAGATTTATTCGCAATACTATTCTTGCCGGTAAGCCCGATCAATATTGGACCAGTGTGCTGACAGGGGTGTACAAGACCCAGCTGTTCGAAGGCTTCTCCCGCGCAGACTGGACATACGCATCCTCCGCCAGTACCCATCCTTACCGGCTGAACGGCGGCACCTATCCCTTCTCCAGGTTTAATGGAATGGTATACTACGGCGACTGGCCCTCCCGGCCCCTGACATGCGGTATCGGATATTACGAAAAGTATGACGTGGACGGGAAAGACTCTTACGGCATCTTCCTGGATGGCGAGGAATCCTCTACCATCCAAAACAGGACGGTGGTATCCGACGGCTACGCAATTATGACCGCAAACAAGGGCGATACTGTCACCGTCCAAGTGGAAGGTGCAGCGTCTTCTCACAGCCTGACATCCAAAATGATGGAAGACTATGTCTCCAACGGCAAAACATACACCGTGTTCCCACTGACCATGAAAATCATGGAAGAAGCCGCAGCGGCGGTAAAGGTGGATAATTTCTATGTGCGGATTTCCGTTAAGGTTAAAACGGAAAACGGAGACGAGCAAAATTATATCCTGTACTTTAACCCCAATGCGGCCAAAACCAATCTGAACCCCGTTTACGGTAATTCCACAACGGACCCCGTGGATGCAGTCCCGGATCAGATCCTGATCCGTTCTGCCCGTCAGCTGGCAGCGCTGGGCAGCGCATCCCACAGCTGGGGTGAAGGTTACAACTACGTCCAGGAAATGAACATCGACTTCGCCTCCTACACGGCCTCCAGCTATAAGGAGACTGGAGCTGCGGCGGCAATCTGCACAGCCATCGCCGATGCCGACCCCATCGGCACCACAGAGCAGCCCTTCAACGCTTCCTACAACGGCAAAATCGATGCGCAGAGCAAGGCTGCTGTGACCCGCACCGTTCAGACGGGAGATACGGTGAAAACCGATTCCCTGTTCGGCGTGATCGGCGAAACCGGTTCCGTGCAGAATCTGATCGTCAACGCCGGTATTGCCGGGAAAACGGTGACCATGGGCAGTAACAATGCGGATGCCGTTGGTATTGTGGCCAACGTGGTGAATGGCACCCTGAACGAGATTGATCTGATGCTGGCCGGTCCTGTTACCGTCACAGCCAAGGAAAATGCCGGCCTGCTGGCAGGTAAGCTGGGCGGTACCCTGAAAAATTCGGACGTTATTTCCGAGACAACTGCAGCCGTGCAGGCCACCAACGCCGGCGGTGCGGTGGGTGCTTCCGAAGGTGCCACCACGATTACTGGATGCACCATCAACTTCACAAAGCCCCTGTCTCTGACCGGCACCCATTGTGGCGGCTTTGTGGGCAGCGGCATCGGCTCTGCTGAGAATGTGACCGTTACCTTGAATGGCCTGACGGCAAATGTGGGCGCGAACGGCTTTGCCGGCGGCTTCGCAGGCATCCTCTCCGGCACCACCGCCGAAGGTGGCACCATCCAGAAGAGCACCGTCACCAGCTGTGCGGTCACCCTGAACGGCACCACCAAGACCGCTGTCTCCGAGGGCGCCACCTCCGGAAATGGCAGTATTCTGGGCGGCTTTGCCGGCAGCGTGGAAAATGCGGCAATCACCGCTTCCTCCGTTACGCTCAGTGACCGCGCCACCCTGGAGGCCCCGATGGCAGCGGGCTTCGTTGGAAAGACCGCCACCGATGCGGAAATTCAGAATACCCAGGCGAATGTTCGTGGCAACATCACCGGCACTAATTCCGCTGCCGGTTTCGCAGGCACCATGGAAAGCGGCAGCAGCTTCTCTCTGTGTAATGCCAATATCGCCGGCGTGGTGACTGCCCCCAATGCCGCAGGCTTTGCGGTGAACGCAGGCGGCTCCATCAGCAACTGTCTGACGGTTCTGAATAGCGGCACAATCAAAGGCAACACTACAGCCGCCGGTTTCGCCGGAACCGTTACCGGCAGCGTGTACCTTAGCAGCGGCGTGGCCGGCTCCGGCACCATCACCGCACCCACGGCCGCAGGCTTTGCCGGTACGATTTCGGGCAAGGTTTCCGCCAGCCGTGTAACCCCCGCCTCCGCACAGACCTCCGCTGCGTATGTCAATAGCGGCGGCTATGGCAAGCTTTGCATCACCGGCACCACTGCTGCCGCAGGCTTTGCCAATACGGTGGAGGCTGCCGCATCCGTTCAGAACTGTGACGCTTTGGGGACGATTTCCGGTGCTGCGGTTTCCGGTTTTGCGGGTACCAATGCAGGCACCATCGACGGCTGTATGGCCAACGTTGTCGTGAGCGGTGGCGTTCCCTTCGTCACGAGCAATTCCGGTACCATTTCCTTCTGCTATGGCTGGTTCCGTGATGGTTCCAAGGAAACCTCTCTGGAAAACTTTAAGGTGCCGGGAACCTGTCGCAGTTCCTATTTCGCCGATCTGGATGTTCCGGTGGCAGAAGAGGGCGGCAGCAACAGCGTGCTGGTCTATGACAGCAAGGGGGCTGTTACGGCAAAGTCCGCCTCTGAGCTGCTGAAAACGGAAGCTCTTGATACTTTGAACGGCAGCAGCGGAAAGTGGCGTGACGGCAAAACCTTCAAGGCCTATCCCTTCAGCACGACTCTGACTGGCAAGGGCTATCCCTTCCCCATGCTCCGGGCCCACAGCGGCGACTGGGTGGTGACACCCCAGTATGCCTTCGGCGTGATCTACTACGAGCAGGATAACAACGGCAATCTGAGTTTCCATGCGGTGGATCTGTCCGATCCCGAGCAAACTGTGGAGAAGAAATCTCTGTCGGTTGATTGGAAAGAAAACAACGCAAATTCCGACATCTCCACCGCCGGGTATGCCATCTTCTGCAAGAACGTGGGAGATGTGTGGGTTGTGCAAGATGGCAAGCAGGTTAGCAACGGTATCGGAAACACGAATCTGGAAACCCTTGCGGCAGCTTTCAAGACCCGGTCCGGCGCGAAGGAAACATACAATGTCTACCCCCTGACGGCGGAAGGCGTTCTGAATGTTTGCGGCGCCAACGAAAACATTGTTTACGAGCCCGATGAAGGAGAAGGTTCCGGTGAGGGAGATGTGGCCTACACGGGTGTCCGGCTGGTGACCTGGTATGCCGATGCCTTTAATGTGAAGGACAACACCTACACAATCCGTACTGGGGAGCAGTTCTCCAACATCCGTGAGATGTTTGACCAGAAGTTTGAGCAGACCCACAAGGTCACGCTGCCCGAAGGATACAAACCCATGGAATCCTTCAGCGGAACCTTCAACGGAAATGGCTGCACCATTTCCGCCGGTACCATTTCGTGTCTGATCAATGAAGTCAGCGGTAACATCACAGGAATGAACCTTACCGCAACCAACGCCACTGGCAGCATCTTCGGCACGGTCGCGGAAAAAGGCACTGTGACGGACAGTACCATCTCCGTGGGAACCACCAACAGCAGCCTGATTGACACGGTCAGCGGCACCGTGAAGAACAGCTTTATTTATGTGACCACAGCAAATGTCTCCAGCGATGTGACGAAGTTTGGTGTCGTGGCATCCGAAGTCACGTCTACCGGCAAGCTGCTCGGCAATACTGTCGTAGACGATGTTGCTCATCTCACTCCCGTGAAGGTGACCGGCAAAGGCAATGCCACCATCGGTGGCATCGCGGCGGTCAATAACGGCACAATCTCCGGCGGTTACTCCAACGTGAGCATTGACTATACTGCCGTTGAAAACGGCAGCGCCATCATCGGCGGCGTTGTGGGTGCCAATACTGGCAGTATTGCCGGTGTATCTGCCACCTCGCAGTCTGCCTTTGCGACGATTGCGTATACTCAGAACGGTACCGACAGCGCCACCATCGGTGGTCTGGTGGGTCAGATGGCCGGTGGCCACGTCAGTGACATCAATGTTTCCGCCTCTGTGAACCTGATCCAGAGCAAAACGGCCAGCACCGGAAGCTACTTCATCGGCGGTCTGGTGGGCCAGATGGATGGCGGCCTGGTGGGCAAGATCCAGCCCGACCAGGTGGACCAGACGGAAAAAGTCGTCAGCAACATCAATGTTTCCGGCTCTGTGACCCTTTCCGACAGCACGGAGAACGGCACCGGCACCTCCTATACGGTCGGCGGCGCCATCGGCAGGGACAACTCCACTGTCAGCAATCGTTCCATGATCTCTGCCGTTACCTCTACTGTGACGGTGGATCGCGGCTGGGCGGACACCGATGCAAGCCAGACCGGTTGTCAGGATATGGGCAACGGTCCTGTTGGTATGTTCGTGGGCTATGTCAGCAGCGGCAGCTTTGTGAACTGTTCCAGCGATGTAGAAAGCAATACGACCTATCAATTCCTGGGTCAGGTTGCTGCCGTCAGGAGTGAACTGCCGCCTGCCGACTCATACGGTCTCTGGTTCAGTCATGCGGAATCCGATGCGGACAAATACAGCGATAAAGTCGAGCAGAATACGGATCTGGATGATTATGCGGAGAACAAGGGCTTTGACATATCATGGAACGGAGGCGACTCCTACCTCAACTGCAACGCCCAACTGACCAACTGCACATTCAAATATGGTAATGTACAGTATACCCAGGCCATCGATGTGAAGTACTTCTATCAGGGCCAAAAGACAACGGAAGCGGGCGGAGATCAGCTGGTAAAGGCAGAGATGACGATCAGTTATGATCAGGGCAGTACAGTTAAGTACAGCGATCTGTACAAAGGAAACAACCCGGTACAGAATCAAGAAACGCAGTACTATTATAAGCTGTCTGATAATAGTTATAAACCTGTTACTGTCACTGTTTCCAAAAATGGTAATAGTAATAGATATACATATCAATTGGAGTATGACAATGGCAATGGTACTTATGCAACTTTCCTAACAAAGAATAACGTGCGGGATAGAAATAGCACCATAACAGATGATAATGGCCAAGAGATCACGCTGTATAAGGGCACCTCTACATTGTCAGACGGAATGTATGTGATTACGAACAGTACCGGAACGATAATGTTTAATGGCAGAAATTCCTCTAATGCAGAGTCGCTTAACTTGAATAACCCTGACTCTTGGACCCGATGGACAAAAACCGGAAACACCTGGAAATCTGGTGATAATACCTATCTGTATCTGTATAAATCTGTGAATGGGTACTACAATTATTTGGTCTATACTAGTGCAGAAGAAATCACAGTATCCAAGTACGGAAACGGATTCAGTCTGTGGGGATATAATCGTTATCTCAGTTATAATGGCAGTTACTTCTCGCTAGCAAACAACCCAAGTGAAATCGGCTTGTGGAAGGTAGTACAGAAAGACGATGTCTATGCATGTGTCTTCACCATTGCACCGGATGTAACGGAAACCCTGTGTGTTGTGATGAAAGACAATAAAGTCGTGACCCTGCCCCTGGCCACCGCAGCCCTCTATGCCGAAGAAACTCCCCTGTCCGCAGATGAAACAACAAACTCCTCCGGCACTCTCGCCGGAGGAGAGACCGGAAACACAGAAGCCTGAGAAAGGAGCGTATCTCCCTGATGAATACAGTCATACATAAGCTGCGCTCCCGGAACGGCGCTTCCATGATTCTGGCCATGGTGTTTATGCTGTTCTGCCTTTTCGTCGGCGGCTCCGTTCTGGCGGCCGCCGCGGAAAACGGCTACCGGGTGGAGCACCTCTCCGATCAGCAGCAATATCTGAATGAGCGGTCTGCCGCCCTGCTGATCCGGGACCAACTGAATCCGGAGGGCAGCGACCCCCTGAGACTGACCATTTATGAAATTAAAAACACCATCCAGCCTGTTTACGTCCAGGACGGCGGTGTTGTTGTGGAAGTCCCGGAAACATCGGCAACCGTGGAGGAATATGTCATCATCCAGGCTCCTGTGATCAATAACATGACCCCCATGCAGCGGATTATCCTGGAAGCCGCTGTCTGGCAGTACATGAAGGAATCCGGCATGAGCCAGGCGGATGCCCATGAGGTCGAACTCTACAATTTCCCGGCGGATGTGACTGATGTAGACAATTTCTGGTATCAGTACAATCTTGACAATCCTGAAGCCGCCACACCGGTCAGCGGAACAATTACTGTTTCCGGAGACACGCGCATTGCGGGCTTCGATGCAACCTTTACCTGCGGCACCGACCATGATCCTTACGATTTTTCCGTGGATTTTGGCAGCCTGACCCAGATGAATGTGCTTCTGGATGGCTATTCCGGCCGAAAAGCCGCCGTGACCACCACAAACATTACTTCCGTTGGCAGCAACCAATTTGCCAGAATCACATCGGAGTCCCGGCAGCTGGCCATTTCTTGGGAAGAGCCGGTCATTGAAAAAGGAGGTGCATGATGGTGAAGTGTGCGTTTCGCAAACTGAACTCCCGGAAGGGTGAAAGCCTTGTGGAATCCCTGGCGGCGATTCTGATCTTCACCATGGCCTCCATTGCCATGTACTCCATGGTGACAACCGCAGCCGACATCAATCTGACGGTGAAAGATGTGGAAAAAGACTATAACCGGCAGATGCTGATTGCGGAGCAGGGCGAGGGAACCCCCACCGAGGACACCATTACCATGACGATGACCACCGCAAGCGGCAGCGAAGTAACCCTCGCCACGGTACCGGTGCAGGTCTATGGCACAGGAGGCGAGCTGTATTCCTACTTCGCTGTTCCGCCTGACGCAGGAGGGGGAAGCTGATGATGAACAAGCTGAAAAACAAAGCAGGCTTCACCCTGATCGAATTACTGCTGGCCATGATGATCATGGTTTTCCTGGTGGTGGGCATTGGTGTCGGCATGGATGCCGGCGGCCGTATTTATCAGGAGGCTACTTTTGAAACAGACAGCGCCGCCCTTGCCGGTATTCTTAATACCAGTCTGGGCGATATCCTCCGATACAGTACGGATATCAAGGAAAATCCGGGATTTTTCAATGACGCGGAAGGAAACAATCTGAGTAAAGAGGAGCTTGGATTTGTGTTTACCAGTCTGGAATATGGCGTTCAGGATGCCTATTTTTATACCCCAATCCTGGCGGACGGTACCTCCATGGGGTATCTCCAGCTGAAGAACTTGTATAACCTCCATGTGATTGACCTGGTCAACGAAGGCGCCTATCCCGACTTGGCGGTTTCCAATTTTGAAATTACTTATGTGGCTCCCGGCTCGAACAGCGAGGGCAATTCCGGGCGGGGCGGCTATTTCAACATCAGCTACACCATTTACAGCAGCTCCAATACGGAGCACGCCCGGGAAGTGGAAACCGTGGTTCGTCTGGTAAACCAATGATAAAAAGTACCGGTGCTTTGCATCGGTACTTTTTGAGGCAGCCGGGCCGAGCCCTTTGGAGTCGAAAACCGAATAACATTGGCACATCGAAAGAAAAATTCAAACAAATGGTCTCTGAAAGCGGATTTATTATGTGTAAAAGGAGGTGAAGTCCGTGCGGTATACGAAATTTATTCTTATATGCCTGGCGATCGTGGTTGCGCTGCTTGGATTGGTAGCGTTGTCCTTTGAAATGAGCTTTTATATGGAAATTAAAAATGAGGCTCTCGCGGCCACCGATGAGACAGTTGAGACAACTGCCGCAACAGTCCCCGCGACGGAAGCCGTTACGGAACCCATCGTGACAGAGCCCCCCACTGAGGCCACCACCGTTCCCACGGAGGAGACCCTTCCGCCGGAAACCACCTTACCGGAGGAGGAAGTTTACAAGCCCAAGGGAACCAATGGCGTTCCGCTGTATTTCCAGGGGGATTACCCCGATCAGGCATACGGCATTGGAACCGTGGCCAGCACAGGCTGCAGTATCACCTCCCTGGCGATGGTGGCAACCTACATGACCGGGCACGAATATAAGCCGGATGAGCTGGCCCGCTATTTCGGCGGCGCCGCGGAAAACAATATCGCAAGATTGGAACTTGGCTCTAAAACACTTCAGCTTCCCTTTAAAAAGTCCCTGAATTGGCATGAAACCTATGCAGGGCTCCAGGCGGGGAAAGTTGCCATTGTTTTGATGCGCAGCGAATCTATCTTTACAGACTCCCAGCATTTCATTGTCCTTACCGGATTCAATGAAGAAGGAAAAATCATGGTCAATGATTCCGACGAACGGAATTATTCCAAATGGAATCTGGAAAAGGCATTCCAGAATGGATTTGAGGAAGGAGACATCCTGCTCGGCTATGATGGCGCCTGGCTTTATGACAAGTCTGCCATGCCGGAGGATCCCTTCATTTATAGCGAACCGGAACCGGTTCGCGGAGAATGCCGCTATGATTTCAAGCTGACCGATGAGGAGCGTGCTCTGCTTGCGAAGGTAGTCTGGCTGGAAGCCCGGGGAGAAAGCAACGAAGGCCAGCAGGCGGTGGCGGAAGTGATTCTGAACCGCGTGGCGTCCGATAATTTTCCGAACGATTTACGCAGCGTGATTTATGCGGAAAATCAGTTCCGCTCCTCAAAGCACCTGGATGAAGCAAAGCCCTACCAGCTCCAGTATGAGATGATCGAGAACGCATTCTACGGACCGTATGTCCTGCCGGAGGATGTTTATTACTTTGCCACGTCGGCAAAGACCAGTAAGGTCTGGGGAAAAATTGGCGGACATGTTTTCTGCTATGCGGAAAACGGATAACGCTTTGATTTGAACCAAGCAGGCGCTGCCCTGCCGGCAGCCGTTCCTTTACGAAAAATGGAATTAGAAAAGGGCGTTCTTCGCGGAACGCCCTTTTTTCAAGTAAGCGTAAAACCTCCCCGCGACTTGCGTAGCAGGTCAGCGGCATGAGACAATATCCCAAAACTCAAATATCTCCCATGCAGTCTAAGGGAGATATTTGTCACATTGGGAGATGGTCAAAAATGGAGCAAAGTCTGCAAGTAATGTCCAAGCAGGAGCGTTTGGAGAATTGGACAGCCAGGATCATGGCCTGCCGCAGCAGCGGTATGACCGTCCGGGCCTGGTGCCAGGAAAACGGACTGTCTGAGAAAACCTATTACTATTGGCAGCGGAGGTTGTTTCAGACGCTGTCGGAGCAACAGACGGTACACGAAACAGCCTTTGCCGAGGTCACGCCGCCGCAGCCGGTCTGTTCTGGGAATGTGGCTGTGACTGTCCGCATTTCCGGAGTTGAGGCCGACATACATAACGGCGCGGATGCTGCCACCGTGGAGTCGGTGCTGCGGATTCTGAAATCATGCTGAGCGATTTCACGGGAGCGGACAAGGTCTACATCGCCTGCGGCTACACCGACCTTCGGCGGGGCATTGACGGTCTGGCCGCTATGGTACAGCAGCAGTTCGACCTGGATCCTTTCACCAACACGCTGTTCCTGTTCTGCGGCAGGCGGCGGGATCGGATCAAGGCGCTGTACTGGGAAGGCAATGGATTCGTGCTGCTTTACAAGCGGTTGGAATCTGGCAG